>JAIUMA010000011.1 GCA_022565795.1 Balneolia bacterium | reverse complement strand
TCTTCAATTACGATACTTGGGTCTGATTTGCGGCACGTCTTACCCCGGGTTCCTTTCCCGCGCTATCGCTTAGTTCAGCCACCCGGGGCTAATCACATTGGACCCCATTCGGGGTCTTTGAAAAATACATAACAGCTTGAACTGTCTTTCCCCGGAGAACAGTGAATGGTGAATGGGAAGCGTTTTGACTGATCCCTTGCTCAATACGGGTAATGTCGGTGATTCACTTAGGAGAACCATCATTTCCCCGATTGTAGGGATGTATATTTGACGATGGTTTAGTGCCATAATTCAAAATTCACCATTCAACATTCACAATTTCTTACTACTTCACCAGCATCATCTTTTTCGTTTGTACGAAGCTTCCTGCGCGCAGGCGATAGACGTAAACGCCGCTGGAGAGTCGGCTTGCGTCAAAAGAAATGGTGTGCTGACCCGCAGACTGCTGCTCACTTACAAGCGTTGCCACGCGCTGACCCGCGATGTTATACACCTCAAGAGTTACATTCACCGCTTCCGGCAGGCTGTACTCGATATTGGTAACCGGATTGAACGGGTTCGGATAGTTCTGGCTGAGGCTGAAGCTACGGGGCAAATCTTCTCCCGGAGTGCTTGTTGATGGATCTGTTATTGCGCGAATATAGACGTTGTTGATGGCCAGTCCGGAGCGAAGTTCGCCACCATCGCCGTCTGTGTTGGAAAACTGCCAGCGGAACCAGGCCGTCTCGCCCGGCTGCAGCGGTTCAAAGTTTTCGCCGCTGCCGTTATCAATGGCCGTGATGTCTACTATTCCTTCCACGCTTGTGCGGTGCTCCGGCAGGGCGCCATCGGTTTTGGAGTCGGGCTCGGTTACGGAGGAGGGATTGTCGGTCGAGAAAATATCGGTCTCAAACACGCTTCGGTCGTCTGAATCGAACAGATCATCATACTTCAGGCGGATGCGGTTCCGGCGGTCGCCAATGTACCAGGCCTCAACATCATAACTGATTTCAAAATGGGTTAACGGCTCATCGGTGTTGTTGGTAAACTCGAAGTAGAGCCGGGCATCGCGCAGATCTTCCGGAGCCCGCTCACGAATACCAAATGAGTAATTCTCAGTATCGGAAGTATAGGCCGTGAAATTTCCATACTCAAGTGACGGATCTGAGCTCTGAAAAACGCCTACTCCGGTAAACGGGTCGGAAAGCCTCGGGCGGTCCCAGTCGATAAACATGTGATCCGGCAGGGTTATTTCCGAACCGCGATACTCGCTGAAGTTCTCGGCATAAGAATCGGTATCCATGCTGAATGAGAACGGCTCAAACTCAGGGATTTCAGGCGGAGTACCCATTTGGGAATCCATCCATGTGATGCGGGCATCGAGCCAGTCCTTCATCCACTCAACTTCTTCCTCCCAGGTCTGTCCGATGTACCAGTTTGGCCACACGTAGGTGCCCAGTACGGGCCAGCGCTCAAAATTACGCTGCTGGGATTCATGCAATTTAGCGACATTGTTGTCAATTAAACCCATTAAATGTTCGCGGGAGAAAGCAGTTTGGCGCAATTGCCACCAGCGCTGCTGCATCCGCTCGTTATAACCCGGGTCCTCCATTAATCGCACGTACCAGTTGCGCACGGCACAACCAATGTAGCAGCCCATAAGTGGATAATACCATCCTTGAGGTAGCCAGCCCTCAACGTAATCGCCTATTCCCAAAGCGAGGTTATAATCCCATACCGGCCCCATCACCAGCTTGCCGCCGCGATCCTTATACATAAAGGTGCTCAGCCGGTAGCCATCGATTTCTTTCAGAAACTCGGTATGAAGAAAGTGATCGATAAAGGAATCAACATTAATATACTTTTCGTAACCGACTGCGGGATCAGCAAACTGCGGCCCGTAAAGGGCATCTTCGAAATCCGACATATAGTTACGAATCCACTGCTGCTGCTGAGGCGTAATATCCGCTTCCTGCGGGCGCGCATGGGCAAGCAGCGTGCCGCGACGTGTGTTAAATCCGGAATCACCCGGATTAAGCCGGTCTTTTTTGATGATGTAGCCCCCGCTTATTTCCGGCTCCTGATTGTCTTCGGGCGTCAGCTTTTCGATATCGACACGATTATTGTCCCATTTGATGCGTTCAACAAGCACGTAAACGCCGTGGTAGTGCGAGTTGTTGATTTCCCCGTTGCCCTGATGGAGGAAAAGCTCTACATAGCGGGTTCGGGGCGCATACCAGCCCATATCTTCCGAAAGCTGGTAAGAAACGACGTTCCGCATCAGCGTGTAGTCGGCGTATGGGCCGTGAAGCGTCCAGTTGTGTTCGGAAGGCAGCCCGAGCAGCGACTCATTCCGGTTCCCGTCGAATTCATCCCACAAGTGAAATCCCATATTGTTTTTTGGAAAGTCCAGGGAGCTGGATCCGCGCAGATCGATTTCCATCCGGCTGGTAAACATCTCTTCGGCAAGCAGGGGTGTTCTGCCGCTTTCGTGCGGCTCGATAATGCTGATCGACGCCGTACGCCGCTCTTCATCGATAATGGGCTGCCCGTAAGAATTGATGATCATGAGCGGAAGGTCGGAGCTGAAGTCCTGTACGCTGCTGCTGAGGCGGTTGAATATTTGGGAGGCCGGCGGGCTGGGCGTAAATCCATCTTTAAACGCCTTGGCGCGAATGATGTGCGTACCTGAAACGGTGATCGGACCGGAATAGAGCTGAGCTGTACCCTGGTGCGGAACCGAGCCGTCGAGCGTATAGTAAATCTGTGCCTCTGCATTGGCCGTTAAAGTCAGCTCAAAGGGATTTGAATAGGTGCGGCCTTCGACAGAGAATTCGGGCTGACCAAGCATAGGCGGATTTTCGCTTTCGCTGTTAGCCGAGCCCGGTGTTGGGGTGTCAAAAAAGTAGAATGAGCTGCTGCCGTCCGGGAAGCGGCCGTATGAGATGTCGCGGGGAACAGGCAGCGGAGCAATTTCGTCTATACGTGTTCCGTCGGGCGCAGTAAGCAGAAGCTCCTCGCCGGAAGACGAAATGCTGAAGTTGGTATGAAGCTCGCCTGATGGATCCGTACGGTGCTTTCCGGAAGCCCAAACCAGCAGAAACTCCCCCGGCTGAATGGTGACGTCGGGCATCACCCAGCGAAACGGGCTGTCATAGTCATCGGAAAGGCCAAAACCTTCAAGATTTACGGCCGAGTCACCTGCGTTGTAAAGCTCTATCCAGTCCTCGTAATCGCCGTCCTCATCGGCAATGGTTTCCCCGTTGGAGGACATAAATTCGTTAATCAGAACCGGGCCGCTTTGGGCCTGGAGCAAAGAGCTGTTTACAAAAAGCAGCAGGGCTGCTAACAAAGAGAAGAAAATATATTTCATAAAAAGTGATGCTGTTCGAATCCTGATGCGCTTTTGGGAATTCAATCAGGCTTCCGTATAGCTGAAGGATACAGTCGTTTTTAAATAATGCTTTTGCGCAATCTAAAGAAAAAGTTGCAGAATACTTGTCAAAACTTGCAAGAAATGGGGGAGTATAACAGTATGTCAGTGCCAACAGTGCCAGCAGAGGGATAGAGAATTAAGAAATCTTTGCGAACCTTTGCGCCTGCCTAACAGTATTGGTAGGCCTTCTTAGCGACCTCTGCGTGAACCTGAAATGTGTTGAACCATCAGGGTTACATGCAAAGGGCACAGAGGGTTCGCAAAGACCGCAAAGGCAGAATTCCATCCCAATAATTAACAATTCACAATTCAAAACTCACAATTGGGAGCACAGCGACTACTCGTATCTCAAGCTCTCAATCGGATCCAGTCGTGCGGCTTTCATAGCGGGGTAGACGCCGAACAGCACCCCGATGATCGTCATGCCAATAACGCCCCCTATGGCAGATCCCCATGGAAATACTACGGATGTGCCGAGCCAGAGGGCAGCCCCGTTTCCGAGGGCGACTCCGGCAAGGATGCCCATCACCCCTCCAATCTGGCAGAGCGCAATAGATTCCAGCAGAAACTGCGTGGTAATTTCCCTTCTGCGTGCTCCAATCGCTTTACGGATTCCGATTTCACGCGTGCGCTCTGTAACCGACACCAGCATGATATTCATCACGCCAATTCCCGCGCCAAAAAGCACAATTCCGCCAATCACAAATCCAATCAGATATAAAAATCCGGTAAACTGACTAAGCGAGCCGCTGATTGATTCATTAGTAGCAACCTCAAAATCGTTGGGCTGGGCGGGATCAACCTGCCGGATGATACGAAGCAGCCCGATTACTTCATCCAGTACGGCGTCAACCCGATCGACCGAGCCCGCGCGAAGCTGGATGCCAATATTCTGATTTCTGCCATATTTAGCCGCCGTGATGGAATAGGGCAGCATCACAAAACGGTCGAGACTGTTGCCGAAAATACTTCCCTTGGCTTCCGTTACGCCGATTACCGTGTAGGGCGCACCCTCAATACGAATAAGCTTTCCGATCGGGTCCTCAACAGGGAAGAGGATTTCGGCCACGTCGGCACCGATTATCACAACATTGCGGGCATAGCTGATGTCTTCGGGGAGGAAATTTCGACCTTCAGACAAGGAGTGGGCATTATGACCTAAGGTATATTCATTCGCTGCCTGAATCTGTACATTGGGATCGGTTTCGACAGCGTTATACTGCACTTTTGTGACACGGAATGTTCGCGTCGGCCCGGCCTCGGCGGAGGCGGGCATCATGCTTTGCAAGCGCTCCATCTGCTCCACCGTAATGTCCTGCCGATTTCTGAACTGGCTCCAGTCGGTAGGACCCATATTCACGGCCGGCGTTTTGGTTACGGTAATTACATCACCGCCCATAATGCTGAGCGTATCGCGGAAATAGTTATCCAAAACCAAAACCGCAGTATTAGCGCTGATGATAGCAAATACGCCCACCGATATAGCCAAAAGCGTAAGCCCGGAGCGCAGCTTGCTGGCTTTTATGGAGTCGAAGGCTTGTCGAAAAACTTCAAATAACTGCATGAGACAAAGTTCTGGTGGTTAGGGTGATGCGTTTCCTACTCGTAGCGAAGGCTTTCAATAGGGTTGGCTTTTGCAGCACGGCTGGACGGCAGGTAGCCGAACAAAACGCCGATAAATGTACAGATCAGCAGCGCCTGGAGAACCGTTGTCCAATCCATGTAGGCCACAAAAAACTGGTTAATCAGCGAAGTGATGCCCATGGATAGCAACACACCTATGATCCCCCCGAAAATACAGATGATGACCGCCTCTGTTAAGAACTGAAGCAGGATTTCCCAGGATTTTGCCCCCACCGCCTTACGAATTCCTATCTCTCTCGTTCGTTCCCGAACCGAAACGTACATGATATTCATTACGCCGATTCCACCTACGAGCAGCGCCAGCCCGGTGAGGAACAGACCGATGCCAAAAATAGCAAACTTCACGCCTCCAAGCTCTTCTTCAAACAGCGAAGCCTTGTTGATGGAGAAGTCATCATCATCCATCGGGTCGAGCTGTCGAATCTGGCGCATGGCTCCAATTACTTCGTACTCGCCTTCAACCATACTTTCATCATCGGGAAACTGTACGGCCAGCTGAATGCCCCATCGCAGGCTGTACAAGCTTCCGTAGGCTGTAATTGGTATGATGGCGACATTGTCCATATCCTCCAGCCCCAGGAAATTACCCTGAGCTTCGATCGTGCCAATTACCGTAAACCGCTGTCCCCTGATGCGAATCTGCTTGCCAATCGGATCTTCATTTCGGAACAGCGCATCCTTGATGGTAGCTCCAATTACGGCCACGCGGGCTCCGGCCTGAACATCGGCATCGCTGAATACCCGGCCATCCTCCATATCGGCTGCAGAGGTCTGGAAGTAGCCGCCGGTTGCTCCTATCAGTACGGCATTGGAAACCTCACGCTCTTCGAAGCGAAGACCAGTCTGATTACGCGCCGTAGCCGCCACGTTGATGGCCGAAGGGGTAAGGTTTAGCAGCGGTTCCACATAGCCTAGCTCCATTTCGCGGCGGTTGCGGTACTCCCACCAGCGATACTCACCACCGAAACCCCATGGCCATTTTTCCACAAATACCACGTTTTGGCCCAGCATGCTCATGCTGCTCTCAAAAGCCTGATCGATTCCGTCTGTTACGGTTTTCATGGTCGTGACCGAAACAATCCCGATTACGATACAGGTGGTGGTTAGGAAAGCACGAACTTTATTGAGCCAGATGGCCGAAAGCGCTATGCGAAACCCTTCTGATAAGCTGATGAAAAAACGTGACATCTCAGACTAAGGAAAAAATGAGCGTGGCTGGTTAATGGTTGATGAAGCTGCTGTCGGCAAGGAGCCGGGTTTACTGGATCCGGATTCGGTCGCCGTGATTCAGCTCGCGCGAAAGGATGCGGAAGCTGCCGGTAACTACTTCGTCTCCATCACTCAGTCCGTGAATAATCTCCATGTAGTTGTTGTCGCTGATCCCGGTTTCAACCTCCACCCGCTTGGCCACACCGTTATCGTTGATGAAGACCACGCGTCGGAAATCCTCGCGGCTTCCTCTGCGGTTTCCGTTCGAAGCATTCCCGTTTGAGCTGCGCTGATCTGCTACCAGTTCGGCCGGCGTTTCACCTTCCTCAGGCTGCGGATTGCGCGAGAAATCCCGCACCGTAACGGCCTGAATTGGTACGGAAACAGCGTCGTAAACGGTGTGCGTTAAAATATCAACCGTGCCCGACATGCCCGGCTTGAAGCTCGGCACGAAGTCGCTTTCGGGTAGTTCGCTGCCGGAAAGGGCAACCAGCTCGCGCCCGCCCTGATCCAGATTGTGGGGAGTGGTAATTCTGATTTTCACTTTGTAGTTGGTAACCTGATCGGAGGCGCTCCCGCTGATGTCTGCAGAGTTGGCAATTTCGGTCACTACACCCTCAAAATGGCGGTTCGGATAGGAATCAACCTCGATGCGGGCCGTGTCGCCGGTGCTTACGTTCATAATCTGATTTTCATTCACGTCCACGATAACCTCCATAAGGTCGAGTCGGGCGATGCGCATCATTTCGGTTCCGGCAGTTTGTGCGTTACCAAGCACTCGCTCGCCGCGCTCTACGGAAAGGCGGGAAATGGTGCCGTCTTTCGGAGAGCGGATTACAGTCTGTTCCAGCTCTTCCTGAGAGCGACGAAGCTGGGCGCGGGCGCTTTCAATCTGGAATTCAGCCGCGCGGACGTTGGCCTTTTGTCCTTCAAAGCTATTGCTGGCCGAGAGATAGTCAAGCTCGGAAACCATCTCGCGCTCGTAAAGCTGTTTGGTGCGTAAATACTCAATTTCTGACTGTAACATGGCCGCGCGAGCCTGCTCAAGCCGGGCCTGCTGGGTTAGCAGCATGGCGTTCAGCTCGTCGATCTGCGCCTGATAGATGTCCGGCTTGATGCGCAGCAGCAGATCGCCTTCACGCACAAAATCACCCTCGCGAACGTTCAGCTCGATGATCTCACCGGAAACGTCCGGACGAATGATAACCTCAACTTCCGGCTGGATTCGACCTGAGGCCGAAACCAATTGTGTGATGGTGCGCTTTTCAGCCTTTTCTGTAGTGACCGTGGTTTCCTGCTCGTTGCTGCCAAAAAGTCCGAGCGCGCTGGCGCCCAAAACGCCGATAACTAAAAGCGCTGCAAAAACGATGAAGATGCGCAGTTTTTTACTTTTCCCCTTTGTATTTCCGTTAGCCATGATGCTGTAAGTTGAGTTGGTTGAAAACAGATGGTTATTCCCACTTACACGAAAAGGCTAAAAAAGAGTTACAAAGAATTCAGTGAACAGGGAGACAATTAACAATAAGCAACAACCAATGTTTCGGGAGCGATGAATAGTTATGAACGTTAATTAGCTCATAAACTTTCAATAGCTTCCTTATCTGTTGACACTGTTGACACTGTTGACACTGTTGACACTGTTGACACTGACTCAAAAGAATGATTTAGCCTGCATAATTCGTTATATTGCAAAGCTGTACACAAATCACATTGAAAGACTTTATGAGTTCCGAAGCACAAACTGAACAAAAGCCAAAATCCAAGCTTTCCGTATCCGGAGAAGCTGAGCAAAGGCGTACGTTTGCCATTATTTCTCATCCCGATGCGGGTAAAACCACGCTTACGGAAAAGCTGCTTCTGTACGGAGGCGCCATTCGGGAAGCCGGCTCTATCAAACAGCGTAAAGCCTCCCGGCACGCGGCATCCGACTGGATGGCTATTGAGCAGGAGCGCGGTATTTCTGTAACATCATCCGTTTTGCGCTTCGAAAAAGACGGTATCAAATACAATCTGCTAGACACACCGGGCCACAAGGACTTTTCCGAAGACACCCTGCGTACGCTGGTTGCAGCAGACTGCGCGCTCATGGTAATTGACTCCGCTAAAGGCGTTGAGGAGCAGACCGAAAAGCTTTTTGAGGTCTGCCGTATGCGCGGAATTCCGGTCATCACGTTTGTGAATAAATACGACCGTCCGGGTATGGAGCCGCTTGAGGTACTCAGCAATATCGAAAGCAAGCTTGGCATTCATCCGGTTGCGGCAACCTGGCCTCTGGGCTACGGAACTGATTTTCAGGGTGTATATGATGTGATTGCGCGCGACCTGCATCTTTATATCAAATCGAATCACGGCGCGAATCAGGCGGAAACTGAGACCTTCACCCTTGAGGACGGAGTGGAAAACAGCACTTTGTCGGATGCCTACAAGGCTGATTTCCTTGAGGAGTGCGAGCTCATTAAAGATGAGTATCATGAAATGGATCCCGATGATTACAACACCGGTAAGGCGACGCCCGTATTTTTCGGCTCGGCTCTTAGCAACTTTGGTCTCGATATATTCCTGAAGCATTTCCGCAACCTGGCCCCGCCTCCGCAGCGCTATGCCGATAACGGTGATAAACTGCGTGAGCTGGACGAGCCCTTTTCCGGCTTTGTGTTCAAAATACAGGCCAATATGAATCCGGATCACCGCGATTGTACCGCTTTTGTGCGCGTGGCAACCGGTAAGTTTGAGCGCGGAATTGAAGTGAAAGTCGACGACCTCAGCAAGAAAATCCGCATGGCCTCGCCTCACACGCTTATGGCCGATGACCGCAGCCTGCTTGAGGAAGCCTATCCGGGCGATATCGTGGCCCTGTTCAATCCGGGTGAGTTTAAGATTGGCAGCACGGTGTACAAAGGGGAAAAGAAAAAGTATGATGTAATCCCGCTGTTTTCTCCTGAGCATTTTATCAAAGCCAACTCCAAGGATCCGTTCAAGCGGAAGCAGCTGCGCGAAGGTTTGAAGCAGCTTTCCGAGGAGGGCGTGGTTCACGTGTTTGAAGTGCCAAACGGTGTCGGAAACGAGCTTCTGTTAGGAACCGTGGGCGTGCTGCAGTTTGATGTGGTGAAACACCGCATGCTCGCCGAGTATAAGGTTGAAATGCATTACACGCCGGTGCCCTACCATACTGCACGCTGGCTGCCGAATGATGAAAAAATCATCAATCAGCTGAAGAATGCGTTTTCTACCCACGTTACCTACGACCTGAATGAAAACCCGATTGCGCTGTTCGACAGTGCCTATGCTTTGAGTCAGGCGCAGGAGAAGGTGGGCGAGGATAATCTCTTCAAATTCAAGCAGTAAAGCGGAGTCTTAGTCGTGCCCAACGTTCGCATTGAGCTGAGCAAAGACGGCTCACACACGCTGTATTCTGAATCGCAGGGGAGCTATTACCATAACCCAAACGGAGCGGTTGAAGAGAGTATACACGTCTATTTCGAACAGTCGGGCATCATCGGAGCGCTGAGGGGAAACAAGCCGGTATCGGTCATGGAAATCGGCTTTGGTACCGGGCTCAACTTGCTCCTGCTGGCCAACCTCGCCCTGAAGCTGGAAAGTTCTTCTGCCGTCACCTTTACGAGCGTGGAGGCCTATCCCATTGGCTTTGATCAGGCGCAGCAGCTTAACTACCGTGATTTTCTGGAACATCCTGAGCTGTTCGATCAGATGCTTCCCGTTTTCAGTGGGCTCAATTCGGGCGGGGAGGCCATCACCCTGCAAAAAATCGGTCCCGTTCAGGCTGTGATTCATAAATGCCTGTTCGATGATTTCGAGCCTGGAGCGCATCACCCTGCGCCATTCACCCATATTCTGCACGATCCGTTTGATCCTGTAGTGAGTCCCGAACTTTGGACACCCGAAGTTTTTGCCCGCCTGAAATCCCTCAGTAGTGATGAGGCCGTTATGGTAACATACGGTGCATCGAGCAGGGCAAGGGCGGCAATGGCGGTGGGAGGCTGGTTCATTGCCCGTGCACCGGGCGCACTCGGAAAGCGCGAAATGACGGTTGCTTCGATGGCTGAAACTTCGCTTGATGGTTTAAAACGCCTCAATGAACACCGCCTACGCGAGCGCTGGCGGGCAGGAGACTTTTAAATTCCAAGCAACTACAGCTATATCGAGGGGAACTTTTTGCTGATAAGCGTGTTTAATTACAGACACATAAAATGTAAAAATGGCTTGAATCTGCTACAAATAGCAAACTACAAATAACAAAAAAGAACGATGAAGATAGTTGACTACAATTTATCCCACTCCATTTTATTCCTCCCTTTAGTATTGGTTTTCTTAATTACGGCCTGCACAGACAGCGTAACAGACGCTGAACCGGAGCCCGAACCCGAGTTCATCATTGGTGATCCCGAACCCGATTCTGAATTTTTCGAAGTCTTCGACCTTGAAAATCTGGAGCATAGTCTTGAACTCGTGGAAGAGGATGATGAGTTCAGGCACTATCAAAGCCAAATAGACTTAACGGCCGACGGGGAGACCAATCTCGTACTTGATCTTACTGTACAGGGATTTTATGAAGACGGTACACGATTCTCTGTTTTCTTCTTTACGGGAGTTAACGGAACAGAAATCCCTGTTTACAGGGACTCGGATTACGGTTTACGAGAAGACTTGGATTATTTTGGTAATGCGCCCTATTTACGGTTAATGGTAAGTGGCCTCGGTTTATTGGCTGGAGAAGGCGCTCTGGAAGAACGCGGCGCTTCAGGATGGACAGATACAACGAAGCTTTTAGGCGGTATGCAGTCCCGGAACTGGAGTTCGTATATGCCTCTAATAGGCGGGACGCCAAGCTATATTCCATTTAGAATGGGTAACCGTTACGGCTGGGCTGAAATTCTGATTTTTTATGATCTGAACACTGAAACCGGCGACCTTCCCGAATACAGAGTGAAGCGTGCAGTTATGCAAAGATGAGTTAATAAGCGGGGATCTGCACAAAAAACAGATCCCTTTGGCTTATTACTGAACAATCCCCGGTGTTTCTCCCGTGCTGCGGATTACCAGAGAGGTAACAAAGATAAGAACGGCTGACCCAACCAGGAGCGAAAGCAGGCCCGGTGTGGATGATAGCCCGAAGGAGAGTGCTTCGGCCGTGGTGAAAATAAAGAACATTCCCGCAAGGCCGAGCAAAAACGAACTACGCTGATCGGCTATGTAAGGCTTCAGGACTCCAACGCTGCGCATCACAAACGGTGCTGCACAGTACAGTACAACCAGCGAAAGGATGAATATCCTCTGCCCTGCGGTATAGGCTTCGCCAAAAAAGCCCGTGAAGAGAAGCAGCCCGTAAAAGGCAATGATCAGCAGAAATACACGCGGCAGCTGATACCAGACGGCGGTAAAAAAACGATGCAGATAGCTCATGGCAACCTCCGTTAACGTGAACGGTTGTATGTACTTAAAGCTACTAAAAAAGCCGGAAAGAAACTGTGATATTTAAAATATCCGAAAGCCGAAAATCCAAAGTCAAAGGTTCCTCAGATTCTAATATTCCAAGCAACATTCAACTATGAACAATGTTACCTGCTACCTGTTACCTGTATCATCATTGTTTATTGCTAATTGTTAATTGTTAATTCAAAACTTCATTACTCAGTTTACCGGAAGAATGATATTTTAGGGTCAGTTTCCAACGCTAACGTAACGCTAACGCTGCCCTAAAGCAGCCAAAGGTACCCGCCCGGCATGGCCAAAACATCGAAGCTGCTCCGAGAAACAGACCTGAAGCGCATTTTTGAGCGCTTTGCTTTCGAATTCACCGAACCCTACGACGATCCGGCTTCTATTGCCATTATTGGAATGCAGCGCAGAGGCGTTTTTATCGCACAGCGGGTGAGGCGCATCATAAAAGAGCAGTTAGAGACCGACGTGCCGTTCGGTGTGCTGGATGTGACCTTCTACCGCGATGATTTCCGGACCTCAATGAAAATGCCTGAAGTCCAGATAACCGAAATTCCTTTTGATCTCTACGGCAAACACATCATCCTTGTAGACGACGTGCTTTACACCGGTCGCACGGTCAGGGCCGCCCTCGAGGCGCTGATGAGTTTCGGCCGGCCCGCCAGCATCCGCTTCTGCTGCCTCATTGACCGAGGTCACCGGGAACTGCCTCTCGCGCCCGATTATACCGGCATGTATGTGCCAACCCACACTTCAGAAGAAGTACAGGTGAAGCTGTCCGAAATCGATGATGAAGACGCGGTATACATCGTGGAGCTCCCGCAAAAAGCAAAAAAGGAGGCCGGCGATGAGTGATCAGATAAAACCAACAGAGACGCAGGATCCGCTGTCTGATCCGCATTTTTCATTTACACAGCAGCACCTCATCGGCCTGACCGATTATACCGCCGATGACATTCGGTTTGTGCTTCGTCAGGCGGCTTATTTTCGTGAGGTTTTAAACCGGCCGGTGCCCAAACTACCGACCCTGCGAGACAAAACTATTGTGAATCTGTTCTACGAAAACAGCACGCGTACGCGCATCAGCTTTGAGCTTGCGCAAAAGCGAATGGGTGCTGATGTCATCAATTTTTCCAGCAGCTCATCCAGCGTGAAAAAAGGCGAGTCGCTAAAAGACACCATCCGGAACATTGAATCGATGAAAATCGACATGGTCGTGGTCCGTCACGAAAGTCCCGGAGTGCCGCACTTTCTCATGCGATGTGTGGATGCGGCCATCATTAATGCAGGCGACGGAGCGCATGAGCACCCCACGCAGGCGCTGCTCGATATGTTTTCCATGCAGCAGGTAAAAGGCCCGATAAAAGGTCAAAAAGTTGTTATAATCGGTGATATTCTCCACAGTCGCGTAGTGCGCTCAAACATCATCGGGCTTACCCGTCTGGGCGCTGAGGTGATGGTTTGTGGTCCGAAAACCATGATGCCGCTGTATGTGAATGAGCTGGGCGTAACGGTATCGCACAATCTGGAGGAGTGCCTGGCGTGGTGCGATGTTGCTATGGCATTGCGTATACAGCTTGAGCGGCAGAAGGGCGGTCTTTTCCCAAGCATTCGCGAATACCACGAGAAGTTTGGTATCAAAATGAAGCATCTTGAAAAATATCCGGATATGACGATAATGCATCCGGGCCCCATCAACAGGGGGGTCGAAATGGAAAGTGACGTGGCCGACAGCGACCGTGCCATCATTCTGAATCAGGTAACAAACGGACTCGCCGTACGCATGGCCGTGTTGTATCTCCTCAGCGGCCGCAGAGACCTCGGCTAACCGCCTCGCCTGAAACGAAGCGGTTGCCTTTGTCTTATTTTTTTTGCGCTAATCAGCGAAATAATCTGCGGACATCTGTGAACTCAACCGCGCCAGTCCTGTTCCTGACCGGGCTTATTATCGAGTATGGATTCGATCTTGTCCATGGCTTCATCATCCAGCTTGTCTACCACGTCCATGGCGCTCATATTCTGCTCCACCTGCTTAACGGTAGATGCTCCGGTAATAACGGTGCTGACGTTCGGATTTTTGAGGCACCACGCCAGCGCCATCTGAGGCATCGTAATTCCAAGCTCTTTCGCGAACGGTGCCAGTTTCTTTACCTTCTCAATTTTTGAACGGCCCTCTTCGGTTTCTATCAGTATTTTGCGCAGCCAGCTGTACTTCTCAAGGTCAAGGCGGGAGCCTTCAGGGACACTGTCGTTGTATTTGCCCGTAAGCAGACCGCTTGCCAGCGGACTCCAGATGGTGGTACCCAGGCCTATATCACGGTAGAGTTTGCTGTACTCCCGTTCCACGCGTTCGCGGTGAAACATATTGTACTGCGGCTGCTCCATCAGCGGTGGTCGAAGATGCTCGCGTCGTGCAACTTCATAGGCGATTCGGAGGTCCTCAGCGCTCCATTCGCTGGTACCCCAGTAAAGCGCCTTGCCTTCGCGAATCATCTGGTCCATAGCCCAGACGGTTTCCTCTATGGGCGTGTGCATATCCGGGCGGTGGCAAAACAGCAGATCCACATAATCGGTTTTCATTCGCTTCAGAGCCGCTTCAGTTCCCTCCTTAATGTGCTTGAAAGAGAGGCCGGTGTCGTTTGGACCGTCGCCGCCCCAGAAAATTTTGGTTGAAAGCACAAGATCAGAGCGTTTCCAGCCCGCTTTTTTGATAACATCGCCCATGATTTCTTCTGACTTTCCGCCCTCATACCCTTCGGCGTTATCAAAAAAGTTGACGCCTGCATCATAAGCGGTTTTCATCTGCTCGTAAGCAAGATCGGTATCAACCTGCTCGCCGAAAGTAACCCACGAGCCAAATGATAATGCGGATACCTTAAGACCTGATTTTCCTAAAAAACGATATTCCATAATAGTAGTGTGATGGGTTTTGGGGTGATAAAATAGTTTAGATTAGTGTATCGAAGTTGGGGGTGAAATTCAAGCTTTAACGAAGATGGCCCTTCCCCCGGATGAAACAGCTTCCGATTGCATATGCTGTACCTGACGGCACAGAAATTTGGTTGATATTTCGTTTCTACCCATTTGCCGTACCTAACGGCACGGGTTCACGAGTTGAATTCTATTCTGATTTGTCTGCATTTCTACTGAAACTGGTAAAGTCCAATTGCGCCAAATCGGCTATCAATAATTTGGCTATCACGATTGTGCTTTACAGGTAGATCGAATTTATTTAAGTGTACTCATAGGGCAAATAGCCTGGGTTTCGTCAAGGACTACAAATGGGTAGAAAAAAATCACCCATTTGCCATACCTGACAGCACGGGTTCACGAGGTGATAATTCTATCTTGATTTTTCTGCATTTCTGCTGGAACTGGTAAAGTCCAATTGCGCCAAATCGGCTATCACTAATTTGGCTATCACGATTGTGCTTTACAGGTGGATCGAATTTATTTAAGAGTACTCATAGGGCAAATAGCCTGGGTTTCGTCAAGGACTACAAATGGGTAGAAAAAAAGTCACCCATTTGCCATACCTGACAGCACGGTTTAACGAGTTGAATTCTATCCGGATTTGAGTACATTTCTACTGCAGCTGGGAAAGCCTTGCTGTGCCCAATCGGTTAATACTAATTCAACTATCACGGCTGTACATTGCAGGCAGATCGAATTCATTTAAGAGGGCTTGCATGGCAAATGCCCAATGTCCCGTCAGGGACTACAAATGGGTAGAAAAAAGAATTCACCCCTGATTCGCGTGCCGTTAGGTACGCCACATGTGTACGATTGTTCAGGTAGCCCCATCATTATTTTCTATGCAAACGGATTTTCGGTGCAGTTTTCACAATATTGGCAGTTTGCTCGATGAAGGGAGAAAAGACTTCTTAACATGCTGTCAAGCAACAAGAAGCGCAAATGTGAGCCTCATGAGATCGAGCAGCTGATTCACAACAGGATCAGGAGGATAAACTAATACAGACGTAATCTGTTCGCCGCTTGATAAGAGTTACCACCAATAAGTTATTGAAGTAATACTACTGCAAAGTATCGTTGACGTCTATTTCATAAAGCCCAATCGTAAAATCATCTGGATCGTCGTTTAGCAGCACCATAAGCTTGCTGTCGATTACGCCGGTGAGCATTCCAGGCAGGGTAATTTCACCAACATAGTCGAAGCTATGTTTGTCATAAACTGCAGCAAAAATTCCTGCATCATCACTGTCTAAAGTTTGAAAAACCTCTTCAGTTTGATTTACGAAATAGAAGATGAAATAGTCGTCCGTAAGATAGGGCTGCATTACAAGGCTTATATTGGAAAGTGCCTGTTGCCTTTCCTGAATACCAAATTCCATCAGAATGTCCTGGTCGGCCCTTGAAAAATTGGATGATGCGTGTGATAATCTTTGCACTTTATTGAATGAGGTATCTAATATTCTTATGCTTGGAGAAGTGCGGTGAACGACCCATATATAATTCGTCTCCCGATCGAAGGTAAGAAGCGGGTGTTGAAGTATAGTTGACGATTCTTTGTAAAAAGGATCCCAGCCACCGGCAGTAGTTTGTTCGGAAAAGTCTTCATTAAATAGTGCCACGCTTTCACGATCATCCCACAATTGTGCACCGGGAGTTTCCATAGGAAGAATCCATCCGGATTCGGTAAAATGAAGCAGGTGTTCTCTGGACCAAATTCCTCTTGATATAAAAGCTTCATCAGCCTGAATAAAGTCTCCGTTTGAATCAAAAAACTTCAATAAATCCTGACCGGCATCCCAAATTAAAACGTTTAGTTCATCGTCGAAACCTGACATGAAAATCCGTTCGAGTTCTTCCGGTCCGCGGCCGGGTTCTCCAAATTGGTAAAGATGCTCACCGTCCCGGGCAAAAACGTTTACAATTGAGTTGTTGTGATTTTTTACTAAAAAACGACTTTGGTCAGGAGCAACAGGCGTAATGCCCATAATCCTGCCTAAAGTCAAGGGGTTTTTGGGTTCTATAGTGAGTACGTCAACTTTTTCCAATACTAAAGTTACTTCATTATGAGAAACCTGTTCTTTACTACAGCCAATTATAATGAAGAACAAGAGATAGGAGGCTAAACGAAATAACATATTATATAAAGTGTACGATGAGTAGATGGTTATTTAGATGCTATATAAATCTCCTTATCCTCTTCCTCTTCCTCCTCTTCTGTAGTACAGCCGGTGAAAACATGACAGTTAGTTCCACCAATGATACAATCTACACCCCATACTCCGCTCCAGTGTTCAACATGATAGGTGGCTTCTGAACAATCGACATCATCGGCCGCTATGAATTCAGCATTATCATTCATGACGCTGAAATAAGAGTTAGTAATTGTTTCGCCCTTCATTTGTTTAGAATCGAAATCACTGAGTGTGCTGAAGGCGAAAATTATGAATAGGGGTGTAATCAAAGTGAAACACTTAAGCATAATGTAAGTTCATTCTAAATGGTTCGTTTTGAGTGTTTTGAACACTAAAAAAAACAGTTACTTTGACAAATAAATCTTTAAATAAATTTGTTCATCCCATGAAAATAATATTTATGCTGCTTGTAAGTATTTTTCTCCAAATGGGTTATATGCCTCATCAAGATGATAATTATATATGTCCCGAGGCGAGTGTTGGTCAATCAGTAAAATCTTTCCTGCAAGAGTGTGAAAGTCTTAAAGTATTCGCTGAAATACTTCACTCGCACGACATGCTTAATCAGCTGGAAGAAGGCGAAAGGTGGGGAATTCTGGCACCCGTTAATGAAGCGTTTACAGAATTGGAGACAGAAGCCTATAAGCAGTTTATGGAAAATGAGCGATTGCAAAGATCTGTACTTAATCGCCATGTGGTGCGAAGGGCACCAGCCATGTTTTCGCCAGATATACAAATGACTCAGTTTCGGGGCAGGAATCAGAATGGGGAAACGGTGAACCTTGGGATGGCAGAAGTTTTAGTAAGAAATATTGAGCTTGAGAATGGTACACTCCATATTGTTGGTGATTTGATTTGGGCCGAAGGGCGCAGAGTGCGGAATTAATCCGCCTCGTTCGTCGTAATCACAAATAAAATCAGCGGCTCGTCCCCGGTGTTTACTACGGAATGGAAGCCATCACCCTTTACAGCCGTGATCTGCCCTTTTGTGATGCGCTGCTCACGTACCTGGCCATTTTCGCCATCGCGGTCGAAGTAGAGACCCTCGCCGTGCATCACTACGTACAGCTCCTCCTCTTTTCTTGGGCCGTGATCATGAAAGCCGGATTCATCACCGCGTTCGGGCAGGACCATATAGCAGCCGATACGGTTGTTCACCAGCTCGCGGCGATCAAACATTTGAAGCAGATAAACCACGCCGTCGCCCCCATACATATTTGGGCGCTTATCGATTCGCACCACGGAGCGGACGTCCTGACCAAAGGTTGTTACGGTCAGATCAAGATGCTTTTGAACTAGCTCGAGGATGTAGTTCTTTTCTTCTTCAGTTGGTTTTTCGGCCATCTCTTTATCCTTTCTGGGTGATGTGTTTCGAATTTGGTACGGTCTGAGTTAAATAGTATGAAATTTCGTGGACTCAGTCTACCGGTAAAGAGCCCAGGCGTTGGAGCTTTCGTTCCATTTAGGTAGCTTGTGCGAAGCCAACCACAAGTAATTACTCCAATTATGCGCTTATTTACCGTACCTCTTGTTTTAGCAATGTGCCTTGTTTTTGTCGTGAATGCACAAAGTATGAAGGCAGCCGAAGTGGAATTCTGGGATGACAAAACTGAAATCCGGATGCTGCTCGATGCCTTTCTCGAAGGCGCCGGAACGGGTGATTACGCAATCCACGACCGTTTTTGGGCCGAAGAGCTAATCTACACCAGCTCTGCCGGACTGCGGTTTGGCAAGCAGGAAATTATGGATGGACTCGACCCCGAAGCCAATGACTCCGCTGAACCTGATCAGACCTACAGCGCCGATGATATACAAATCAATGTCTACGGTGATACCGCTGTGCTCGCGTTCAGGCTGGTCGCCAGAGATGTGGAAACGGATGCCATCACAACTTTTCTGAACAGCGGCACGCTTAGAAAATCCGAAGGGGAGTGGCGCGTTGTGCTTTGGCAGGCCATCCGTGAGGCCCATTAAATAGCTGCAGCCATGTTTTCATTGCCATCATTTTATGTGTTCACGGGAGGAGGCCTCATCGCCTTTTTCGGCATATTCTACCGCAGGCTACGCGGACCGGCCTTCTACTGGGGCGCACTGGTGATTTCCGCGTTGGTTATGGTTGTCGGGCTTCTGAACTGGACGCGCCCCGAAATTCAGCATGAAAACGGCAGCCTTGCCGGCTTTATGCTTTTGCCTTTTCTGTTTGTGGTCTTCTTTGGCCTCAGCCGAAACTGGTTTCTGAGGTATTTCAGCGAAGAGCCGGAGATTCCGTTCCGCTGGAAAGTTTGGATTGAAGGGCGAAGGGAGGGCATCACAACACCTCACGTTATTTTTGGCCTTTTTGTGACCTTAATGCCCTTTGTAATAGTGATGCTGGTGATGGAGCTGTTTTAGCAAGCAGTCCATCACCAGACACTACAATCAGATTTTCCTTGAAATTAAAAAGCGCGGCTGATGCCGATCATCCAGCGCTCGGTTGGCTCGAAGTCGTCCTGACCATCGATGCCATGAAGAAAAAACGGAGAGCGGAGCGAAATCTGAAGCCCGCTCAGCAAAGCGCTTTGGGCCGTCCAGCGGTCGAAGCGGGGGATTTCAGCGAAGTCGAACATCAGGCCTGCTCCTGCCGATGCCAGCCACGGAGAGTCAGATGATGGTAGTTCAAAATCCTGTGTTACGCTTCCGTTCCAGGCATACCCTGTTCCGGCAAAAAGTTCGAACTCAAATGCCCGGAAGAATCCAAGCAGTACCGGACGATAGGTTTGCCAGATGGAAAAAGCCAGCATATTGTTCCCTGTAAGGCCGGGCTGAAATGGCGCGTGAAGGCTGTAGCCCGAAAGCGCATTGCCGCTGTCGTACACAAAGCGCGCATCGCGGCTGAACTGCTGATCTATGTTTGCTATGGCTGTGAAAGCCCTGTTTTCCCACTGCTCGATTGCGGTTCCGGAACCCAGATTATAGATTTGCTGTACCGATGAAAACGAGGATCCGCCGGCTGCCTGCATACCGAACCGCGCCGCATAACGGAAATCATTGCTGAAAAACGTGCGGTTTGCCTTCAGCTCCACCTGATGCCCGGCGCGGGTGTTGGCAAACGTGGCTGCTGTTGCCTGCAGCCTGAGTCCGCTCTCGCGCACGTTACCCAGCTCATAGGCCGCTTTGGCACCCCACAGGCTGCCTCTTTCCCAGCGCTGGTTGAGGTCGTCCGTTTGTCGGTTCGAGCCCCTGTTCATGTGGAAGGCGCTCAGCTCAACAACCTGACGAACCGGCTCGAGGCGGCCGTAGCTGCCCAGCCTTCTTTCCGCGCCAAGCTCCTGATAGTTGATGCCGTAAAAGCGCCTGGCTTCAGCAAACCACCAGCTGTCGGGTCCGAGCAGCTCGAAGCGGTCGCGCCAGGCTACACGGTAATCCAGATCGAAATTCGAAACGCCGAATTCGTCGACAGAGCCGGTCGTGAGCCAACTTTCCAGCTGAAGTGACTTCGTGCCAAACAAATAAGACCCGGTTGAAACTGATCCCAGACGAATACCCGCATTTTCACCAAACCACAGCGCCGGACGTGTTCCCATTTCGTAGCTGTCCCAGTCGGGTGAGGGTACTTCAAAAGCGGTTACGTTTACGGTTGGCGGCCAGTGGTTGTTCAGGCGGTTTGTATCTGCCATGCGAAGCGAAGGATCGATTTCAGCGGATACCAGGCGGGAATCCCGGGCCGGAAGGCTGAAGCTGTACTTGCTGTGGGTCCATGGCCATGGTTCAAGGGTGATGTGCTCCGTGCCCTCAAGCTCATGTGGTTTTTGGCCGAGCTGCCGCTGGGTTGGAATGTAGACCAGCTCCTGCGTACCGTCTTCGTAGGTAAGAAGCAGATCGACAGGCATGTGAAAATCGCCCCGCGTTTCAAGGGTGATGCGGTTCTCGTCGTCTCCGCGCCTCACGCGTTTAATCGCCATATCTATGGTGCGGGTGGAGTGAAGCATTTCATCAAAATACCATTTCAATTGAAGTCCGCTCTCCTTTTCGGCAATTCGCTGAAAATCGGTTGGCGTTGGATGGCGCATCATCCATTCCTCATAATAGCGGCGCATGGTCCGTTTCAGGGCGTCTTCACCGATAATGTATTCCAGCTGGTGAAGAATGAGGGCGCCTTTCCGATAGGAAGCCATGCTGTAGGCGGAGTTCGTTTTGTAGCGGTCGGCATGCTGCCCCATGTTTTCCTCGAGCCCGTCGTGAACGGTACGAAGATAGGACATGTAGGAGGCACGATGAGGCTCCCCGCGGAGGTTAAAAAGACTGCGCATTGTGAGTTCACTCATATAAACCGTGAAGCCTTCATCCATCCAGTGGTGCAGGCTTTCGTTAGTAGCGAGCGTGCTCTGATACCACATGTGAATAAGCTCATGCACCGTAACGGCAACCAGGCTGTAGAGCGGACGATGGCCGGTAATCAGCGTTCCCATCGGGTACTCCATGCCGCCGTCGCCACCCTGTATGATGGTGAACTGCTCATACGGGTAGTCGCCAATGTAATCATTCATAAACTGAAAGGCCTCAGCCGTAAACTCACCCAGCATCTCCCAGAAGCGCGTTTCCGGTCGCTCAACATAGAGCATGTGGATACGAGGTGCGCCCTCTTCCTCGTGAATTACGTGCACAAACTCATCGTGCGCTCCCCAGAAAAAGTCGATGACTTCCGGAGCGAAAAAATGCCAGGTTAGCTCGTCGCCATTCGGCAGATTTAACGGCTCATCGGGATTTTCATATCCGTGGCCGACTTCCTGCGGATTCTGCAGGTAGCCGGTAGCGCCAAGAGTATAGTTTTTGTCTATGGTGATGCGGACGTCGAAGTCACCAAAAATACCGTGGAATTCACGTGCTATATAGGGATGCGTATGCCAGCCGTCCTGATCGTAGTTCGCTACCCGCGGATACCATTGCGACATGGAATAGCGAATTCCCTCGCGGTTATCCCGGCCGGTGCGGCGAATCTGAAGGGGGACCTGTGCCTCGAATTCCATGTCGAACGTGGCCGATTCACCGGGCAGAATCGGCTCATTAAGATGAACGATAAGCACGGTTTCGCTCACTTCATACTCTACCTCAGCGCCGTTCTGGCTGAGGCTGTTAATCTGCTGATAGCCGATTTCATCGTCTGCCAGATGGTAGATGCGATCGCGCACCCGTCCGTCCGGATCGATAATGGTCCTGGAGCGCTCATCCATCATGCTTCCCGGCTGAAACGCGTTGTAGTAGAGATGGTAGAAAAAGCGGTCGAGCGTATCCGGCGAGGAATTGTGGTACTCAACCCGCTGTGTGCCGGTCATGATGTTGGTCTCCACATTCATATGTACGTCCATTTCGTAGCGTATAGACTGCTGCCATGCGGCGGACTGGGCCGAAGCGTAACCGGTGAGGCCGGCAAGCACAAATAAAGGCAGTATAAAGGCGGAGAACAGTAATCGTGGATTCATGAGCGAAAAATTACGGTAAGATATCAGTTGTAAGTAGAGCTTGATGATGAGCTGAACGACCGGTTAACATACGGTCTTTGCCAAAACATTTCACGGGCAGGCAGGGTGATGGCGTCTGGCCGGCTGTAAATCATTCAGGCGGGGCAGAATACGCAATTCGGAAAATAAGTGCACATTGCAAACAATGGAATAAAGTGATATATTTCCAAACTTTGCAAAAATCGAAGCAATATCGAAGTAAATCAATAAATAAACCATGAAAAGCCCATATTTCAAAACGTACTCAGCAAAGCCTGAAGACATTGAGAAAAAGTGGATTCTGGTTGATGCCGACGGCGAAACACTAGGCCGCCTTTCAAGTAAGGTAGCTAACATTCTTCGCGGAAAGCACAAGCCGGAGTTTACTCCTCACATGGATACAGGTGATAATGTTGTGATTATAAATGCCGAAAAGATTCGTCTTACCGGCAATAAAATGACTGACAAGCAGTATTTCAGCTACACCGGCTACCCGGGTGGCGAACGCTTTGCCAGCCCGGCCGAATGGCTGGAGAAAAAACCGACCGAAATCGTGATGCACGCCGTAAAAGGTATGCTTCCGAAAAACCGCCTGGGACGTCAGCTCCTGAGAAATCTGCGCGTGTATGCCGGTCCGGTTCACAATCAAACCGCTCAAAATCCGGAAAAAATAACCCTCTGATCACATGGCGCAATTTCAAGCAATAGGAAGAAGAAAGACCTCTACCGCGCGTGTTTATCTGACCAAAGGTTCAGGTAAAATCGTGGTTAACAACAAACCGATGGAAGAGTTCTTTACACAAAAAGCCAACCAGAACCTGGTAACTCTGCCATTAAGCGTAACTGACCTTTTGTCTGATTACGACGTGAAGGTTACTGTTCGTGGTGGTGGAAACACAGGTCAGGCCGGTGCTACCCAGCTGGGTATTGCAAGAGCTATCCTGGAAATCGATGCTGAACACCGCGGTGTCCTCAGAGAAAATGACCTCCTTACACGTGATGACCGTATGGTTGAGCGTAAGAAGTATGGTCAGCCTAAGGCCCGTAAGAACTTCCAGTTCTCCAAGCGTTAATAGCTGCACGTGTTCAGTGCTTTCCATTTTCGGGAAGTGCTGCAATCGTCTCGCAGGGCGCTTGCTGAAGGAAACTTCAGCTTTCTTCAAGTTAATAATTCAACACACAGTATAGTCTTAAATACACATACACAGCGACATACTCCCGGAGTGTTTCGGTTATCGAATCGGAATCGGGGTTATGAATGACCTGTGTAGAGGCTTAACTCGTAAAAAAAAGAATACACATTATGTCTAAAGCAGCATCCATAGAAGAGCTTCTGAAAGCAGGAGCCCACTTCGGTCACCTGACCCGCCGCTGGAATCCAAAGATGAAGGAATTCATCTTTATGCAGCGTAACGGAATTCATATCCTGGACCTCAACAAAACCCGCGAGTGTCTTCAGGAAGCCCTGGACGAAATCGGTAAGGTTACCCGTTCAGGTAAAAAAGTCCTATTCGTAGGCACAAAAAAACAAGCACAGGAAATCGTTAAGGAAGAGGCCATTCGTGCCGGTCAGCCTTACGTAACCCACCGCTGGCTTGGCGGTATGCTTACCAACTTCTCTACTGTTCGCAAGAGCATCTCCCGTATGGAAGAGATTGCCAACATGCAGAAAGATGGTACTTACGAAAACCTGGTTAAAAAAGAGCGTTTGATGCTCGACCGGGAGAAAGAAAAGCTTGAGCAGGTTCTGAGCGGTATCGCCGGAATGAACCGCATGCCGGGCGCCCTTTTCGTGGTTGATATTGTTAAGGAAGAGATTGCGATCAACGAAGCCCGCAAGCTCAATATCCCGATTTTTGCACTGGTGGATACCAACTGCGACCCGAATGTACCGGATTACATCATCCCGTGTAACGACGATGCCGCCAAAGCGATTCAGCTGGTTGCCTCAAACATAGCAGATGCTATTATTGAAGGTGTAGCCGAGCGCGATGCTATGGAAGAAGAGCAGCTCGCTATGGAAGCCGCCGCCGAATCAGGCAGCGACGAAGAAGCTGCTGCAGCCGCCGGCGATGACGACGACAGCGACGAAGATGCTTCTGAAAAAGCTCCACGGCGCAGAAGACGTCGTACGAAAAGCGACAGCTAATTCAGTAAGCGGTCCTTTGGATCCGAAGCTTTGAAGAGTCCGGGTGCTGATTCAAAACAGCATCCGGCTTTTCTTCAATATGGGGATCACAAATACACGCAGCGGATTGTAATAAATCGTCCGCACCCTCTTAAGCCAACTATTAATTCAAAATTGCGACTGAACGCACACTACTATTATGAGTATTTCAGCAGCAGATGTAAAAAAACTACGTGACATCACCGGCGCCGGCATGATGGATTGCAAAAAGGCGCTCTCTGAAGCCAATGGTGATATGGAAGCCGCTGTCGAGTACCTTCGTAAGAAGGGACAGAAAGTAGCCGAAAAGCGCGCCGACCGCGACGCTGAGCAAGGCATTATTGCAGTACACGTTAGCGACGACGGCAAAAAAGCTGCCGCGGTTGAGCTGAACTGCGAAACCGACTTCGTAGCCCGTAACGAAGAGTTCATTCAGAATGCGACAGACTTTGCCAAACTTGCGTTTGACAATGATGTTAACGATGTGAACGCAATAAAAGAGCTCTCTTTGGGCAACGTTACCGTTGCTAAGCAGCTCGAGACTCTCGTTGGTAAAATCGGTGAGAAAATCGATATCAGCAAAGTGGTAGTTCTCGAAACCGAAGGGCAGCTTGTAAGCTACATCCACCCGGGAAGCCAGCTTGCCGTACTTGTAGATTTCGAAGGCGATCTTAAAGACGCCGCTACCGGTAAAGACGTAGCTATGCAGATTGCTGCTATGTCGCCAATCGCTACCAATCGTGATGAAGTTGATTCTTCACTGCTCGAAAAAGAGCGTGAAATTGCTAAAGAGCAGCTCATCAACGAAGGTAAGCCGGAAAATATCGCCGAAAAAGCAGCTGAAGGTAAACTTCGCCGCTTTTTCGAGGAGCGCGTACTTCTGGAGCAGAAGTTCGTAAAAGACAGCAGCATCTCAGTTGCTGACTACCTCAAGCAGCAGGGAGAACCATCAGTGAAGACGTTCAAGCGGATTCAGCTTGGCTCCAACTAATTGAGAAATTAACATCAAAGGCTGCCCTTTCCGAGGGTGGCCTTTTTTGTATGTAATACATGTATCAAGCAAAATGAGGACTCCATTATGTACAAACGAGTATTATTAAAATTAAGCGGTGAAGCGCTTCTGGGCGAACAAGGGCACGGGATTGACGGCAAGGTACTCGAAACGTATGCCGAAGAAATTAAGAAGGTGCATGAAGCCGGCGTTGAAATTGCAATCGTAATCGGAGGCGGGAATATTTTTCGTGGTATGAAAGCCGCCACCTTTGGTATGGACCGCGTGCAGGGAGACTATATGGGTATGCTCGCCACCATGATTAACAGTATGGCGCTTCAGGATGCGCTGGAGCGTAAAGGCGTGGCCACTCGTTTGCAGTCCGCCATTCGTATGGAGCAAATAGCAGAACCTTTCATTCGCCGTAGAGCCGTACGCCACCTCGAAAAAGGACGTGTCGTCATTTTCGGTGCCGGAACAGGTAACCCGTACTTCACCACAGATACAGCAGGTTCGCTTCGTGCGATTGAAATCGAAGCCGATGTAATCCTTAAGGGAACCCGCGTGGATGGGGTATTCGATAAAGATCCGGAGCGGAATGATGATGCCGTGAAGTTTGATTCCATTACCGGTGATGAAATACTAAGCAGAAGACTTTCAGTGATGGACTTAACGGCATTCACCCTTTGCCGTGACAACAAAACGCCGATTATCGTTTTCAATATGAACAAGTCCGGAAACTTCCTCAAGGTAATTAACAAGGAAGCTGTGGGCACTCTGGTACGCTGGGACCAATAAACAGTGCACAAATGTGATTTGGGATAAGCCGGATATTTATTTGGCAGTCTTAAAATCGTATCTTATTCTGTTTTAAAAGAACCGGTTGAAAAACCACATTCGACAATGCGAAAAGCAAACAGATTATATTATGATATTACCTGAGCTCCAACCGTACCACGAAGAGGCAAAAGAGGAGATGGATCTGTCTCTCGATTACCTTAAACGTGAGTTTAACCATATCCGCGCCGGTAAGGCAAACCCGTCGCTGCTCGACGGCATCAAGGTAGATTACTATGGCAGCCAAACGCCACTGAATCAGGTGGCCAACGTATCCGCGCCTGAGCCACGTATGCTGGTTATCCAGCCATGGGAAAAATCTATGATTCAGCCTATTGAGAAGGCTATTCACGGATCAAAGCTGGGGCTTAATCCGCAGAATGACGGTCAGCTGATTCGTATTCCGATGCCTGTTCTTACCGAAGAGCGTCGTCAGGAGCTTGTCAAGCTTGCAAGGGAGACAGCAGAAAAAGCGCGTGTTAGTATTCGTACTGCTCGTCGTGATGCCAATGAAAATATCAAAAAAGAAGTAAAGGACAGCTCCCTGCCGGAAGATTCAAGATTTGAATCGGAAGACGAAATTCAGAAGCTGACCGATACTTATAATGCCAAAGTCGAAGAGCTCCTCAAGGACAAAGAAGAGGAAATTCTGAGCATTTGACCCAGGCTGCCGGTTTATGAATAAAGGTCGGTGTGCACAGCGCCCCGGCCTTTTTTGTTCTGGCTGATATGTGGTAAATTCGTTACCCGCAATCGGTTTTTGAATTGTTGATTAACTATGTACTTATCTGAATTATCGCTCCAGGGATTCAAGAGTTTTGCCAATAAAACTAACGTCAGGTTCGACAGCGGCATAACCGGAATCGTAGGGCCCAATGGCTGTGGAAAGTCCAATATTGTAGATGCCCTTCGCTGGGTACTGGGAGAGCAGCGCGCCAGTTTGTTGCGTTCGGCTGCGATGCAGAGCGTAATTTTTAACGGTACATCAACAAAGAAAGCTTTGGGGATGGCCGAAGTTGCCCTCACTATCCAGAATAACAGGGGCATTCTGCCGCTTGAGTACACCGAAGTAACCATCAGCCGCCGGTTGTATCGCTCCGGTGAAAGTGAATACCTGCTGAACGGCTCCGTCTGCCGCCTGAAGGACGTTGTTGAGCTGTTTATGGATACCGGTATGGGACCAGGAGCGTATTCTGTAATCGAGCTTAAAATGGTTGAGGAAATCCTCAACGATAAAAACAATGACAGACGCCGGCTTTTTGAGGAGGCTGCAGGCGTTACGCGCTATAAAGAGAAGAGAAAACTTACCCTGCGCAAGCTGGATGAAACCGTGGCGGATTTACTCCGCGTTGAGGACATCCTGGTAGAAATCCGTAAGAAGACGCGGTCGCTTCAGCTGCAGGCCGACAAAGCCCGTAAAGCAAAAGACTACTCAGAGAAACTTGAGCAGCTGGATCTTGCATGGTCACGCTTTGAGTACGAGCGGATTCAGGAGCAGCTGAAGCCACTGATGGAGCGCATTGTGGCTACGCAAAAAGAGAAAAGCGGTCTTGAGCAGCAGTACAGCGGCTTTGAAGAAGAGGAAGTGCTGGCTCAGGAAAAGCTTGCCGAGCGTGAACGCGCACTCGCCGAAACCCGTCGTGACCTGAACAACGTCTTAAACAAACTCCGCGAAACAGAAACGACTATTCGCATCAACAAAGAGAAGATTGGGAACGAGAAACAGGTTATTATTCAGTTTGAAGAGGATATTAATCAGGCTGAAGGCGACATAACCGATTTGAAGAGGAATCGTGTCTCTACCGAGAAGATACTTCAGGAACGTCAGGCTGCGCTGGCTCAGGGGACCGAAGAGCTCGATAAATTGCGCGAACTGTTTAAAAACGTAGACCTTGAAGCCGGTGAACTGAGGCGTAAGGTAAATAACCTCACGCGTGAGCAGGATGCTGTAAACAATCAGATTAATCAGATTCAGTCTCAGAAAATCCGCATTGAATCGCGCAATGAAAGCGTAACCGAAGACCTTCAGCGGATAAATGAGCAGAAAGAGGAGCTGGATGAACAGCTTTTCATAAGCGGGAAAGATCTGGAGCTCCTCAACGAACAGCTTGAAACGCAGAAAAAAAAGCAGCAAGAAGCTGAAAAGCAGCTGGAAGAAATCAGAGCCGAGAAAGAGCTTTCCCAGCAGCGCATTAACGAGCTGAAAGATGAAATTCGGGCGCTTAACAGCCGAAAGGATGCGCTTGAATCTGAACTTGAGCTGGTAGAGCAAATTGCCAGCTCGCACGACGCATTTCCGGGCAGCGTTCAGTTTTTGCTTCAGCAGCTGGGGGAAAAGAGTTCGCTTAAGGTGCTCACCGACGTGTTTTCTACCGCTCAGGAGCATGCTGTGGCGCTTGAGGCCTCTCTGGGAGAGTCCTGCTTCCTGCTGGTGGCCGATACGTTCGATCAGGCCTCTGAAGCCTTCAGCCTTTTAAAAGATCAGAAAAAAGGACGGGCTGGCATCATCGTTAAAGAGCATGTGAAAAAGCTCAGTGCCGATAAGCCTCATGCAGATTCTGTTGCAAATCTGGTTTCATGCCCCGATGATCTCATCCCGCTGCGGGATATGCTGCTTGGACACGTTTGTCTGGCTGGATCAGTTGATGAAGCTGTGACGAAACTCAAAAGCCAGTCGAATCTCAGCTTTGTAACTGCTGAGGGCGATTTAATTCGTCATGAAGGCGTTTTGCGCAGCGGGAGTCAGGAAAAAAATGTTGGAATTCGCGTAGGTATCAAAGACCGGATTCAAAAGCTGAAGAAATCCATTCGGGCCGAGCTTGAGCAGATTGAAGACAAATCAGAAAGACTCGCTCAGACTCAGGAGAAACTCAATTCGCTTAATGAGCAGGACGCTCGCGAAAGCCTGCGCGAAGCTGAATTGGCGTATCGTAAAACTGAGCAGCGCTATACCGGGATTAAGTCGGAGCGTGAGATGTATGAACGTAACAAGTCGGATTTGAGCCGCCGGGAAGAAAGCCTGAGCAATCAGATTGGTGAATCGGGTAAGCAGCTCGCTGAGTTACGTCCACAGCTCGATGAATTGAACTACCGGCTCGAGCAAATTATTGAAGAGCAGCTCGGATTCAGGAATGATCTGCGCTCGAAAGAAGAGGCCAGACAAAGGGCACAGCAGAGCATGAATGATGCTCGCGTGAAAGAACAACGCTTGCGTTCTGAGGCAGAAAGCTACGAGCGCGAAATGGCACAGGCCGAGCAGAGCATAAAAACGATTAAAGAAAGACTGGACCTGCGGGCGAATCAGGCGACTCAGAGTAAAGACAAGATTACCACGCTTCGGGACACTACCGAAGAGCTTGAGCTCCACCTGGATGAGCTTCAGGAAAAGAAAAGCCGGGCTGAAGCGGTTTTTAAAGATGCAGAAGAGGCAACGGCCAGACAGCGCGGACGCATTCGTCAGATTGAGGAGCAGGCGCGTCAGATTCAGCGTAAAAAAGAGGTAAATACGAGCCTTCTTCATCAGCTTGAAATTGAGCAGTCGAAGCTTGAAATGAACGTCACTTCCGTAAGCGACCACGTTTGGGAGACATACGGGAAGATGATGGAACAGGTGAAAGATGAGTTCCCGGAAGGTGTTGAGCCCGAGGCTGCAAAAACAGAAGTGAACAAGCTACGTGAACGGATGCGCAGCATTGGTGAAGTCAACCCGCTGGCGATTGAGGAGTATGAGGAAGAAAAAGAACGCCTCGATTTTTATGAAGGTCAGATTTCAGACCTGCACGAGGCTGAGGAAAAGCTGCGACAGACGATTAAAGAAATTAACGAAACGGCCAACGAGCGGTTCCTCACCACCTTTGAAGATATCCGAACAAACTTCAAGCGGGTGTTTAGCATGCTTTTCATGGAAGACGACTTCTGTGATCTGCTTCTGGAGGAGAAATCAGACGACCCGCTCGATCATAGAATCGAGATTATTGCCAAGCCTCGTGGAAAGCGGCCGTCGAATATCGAGCAGCTTTCCGGGGGGGAGAAAACACTGACCGCTATTGCGCTGCTGTTTGCCATCTACCTGGTAAAACCATCACCCTTTTGTATTCTGGATGAGGTTGATGCACCGCTGGACGATGCGAATGTGGAGCGCTTCACCAGTTTGATTAAGCAATTCAGTGATGAGACGCAGTTTATCGTAATTACGCACAACAAAAAGACGATGGAAAAAGCCGAAGTGATGTACGGCGTAACCATGCAGGAAACGGGCGTAAGCCGCTTAGTTGGAGTTCGCCTTGATGGTAAGTCGGTTGAGGCCGCAGCTTCGTAATTTAAGGCACGTTATCCGCCTAAAAAGCGTTGGCGTGAAAGCAGGTACAGAGAATCAGCGCTCTGGTAAACAACATCCGCCGACAGTATTTTTAAGAAAGTTGACATTGCAGCAGATATATGGCTAAAAAATTTGATATACCGGAATTCTATAAATCAGAGATCATCCGAAGCGTGAAAAACGCCAGACAGATTCTGGACCCGAGAAAGCGCGATACTGAGCCTGTGACCGTAGACTTTGGCCCGGTTCAGTTTCTGGTTCCCCGTCACTTTGGCTTCTGCTACGGCGTGGAAAACGCTATTGATATTGCCTACCGAACCGTTGAGGAAAATCCGGACAAGAATATCTATCTGCTCAGCGAAATGATTCACAATCCTAACGTGAATGAGGACCTGATTCGCAGGGGAGTGAAGTTCCTTTTTGAAACCGACGGAACGCCGCTGATTCCTATTTCGAGCCTCTCTTCTGATGACATCGTGATTGTTCCTGCTTTTGGTACAACTCTCGAAATCCAGAAAGAGCTTGAAGCCCGTGGTATAAATCCGTACCAATATGATACGACCTGTCCGTTCGTGGAGAAGGTCTGGAAACGGGGAAATCAGCTTGGTAAAAAAGAGAACGCCCTGGTTATCCACGGCAAGCACAATCATGAGGAAACCCGCGCTACGTTCTCACACAGCGCAAAAGCATCTTCGGCTGTTGTTGTGGTACTTAATCCGGAGGAAGCCCGCATACTGGCGGATATCATGCTTGAAAAGCGCCCTTTGGAAGAGTTTGAGCAGCACTTCGGCCACAAATGCACCGAGGGCTTCAACCCGCTTACTGATCTTGAAAAGTTTGGTGTGATAAACCAGACGACCATGCTCGCGACCGAAACCCAGGAAGTGATGGATATTTTGCGCGCTGCGGTGGCAGAGAAGTACGGAGAGGATAAGGTGAAGGAGCATTTCGCCGATACGTCCGATACGTTGTGCTACGCGACAAACGAAAATCAGACGGCCACACGCTCGCTGATGAAAACCGATGCTGATCTGGCGCTCGTAGTTGGTGGCTACAACTCATCGAACACCATGCACCTGGTCGAGCTTTTGGAACACGAATTCCCGACGTATCACGTGCGTGACGCCTCAGAGCTGAAATCGGCATCAAAAATTAACCACTTCAACCAGTGGGACAAACAACAGCATGTTACCGAAGACTGGCTGCCGCTTGATTATGATCGTCCGCTTAAGATTGCTATCACATCAGGCGCTTCCTGCCCCGACGTTCTGGTTGATGAAGTTATTCTGAAAGTGCTTGGCTGGTTCGATTCCGTCCGTGATATGGAAGAGGTGATGAAGCCGTTCAAAGAGGCGATGGCCGACCCAGCCTGAAATCAGAAAAAATCTAGTCTTCAATAAGTCTGAAGTAAGACGCTCTTCGGGGCGTAAAAGAGCGAATACTGACGTCAAATTCGGAGTCCTCAATTTCGAAACGAGGTTGAATGTATCCGGTTGTGTCTTCTTCAATATCGCTATAGCTTATCACGGCCCGAATAAGGCTTCGTTCTGAAGCTTCAGCAAACTGAGAAACCGGCACATTGTAGCGTACGTTTACGGTTGCCGGCGTAAGAATAATCCGCGGCCGCCCTTCGCCGCCTTCGATTTCAATCGGGATGCGTACTTCACCCTCGGTAAACTCAGCTACCTCTACATCAAGATTTACGGCTCTGTGGCTGATTCGGATCAACTCATTGCTCTCCTCAAGCTGTACCGTAGCCATAAAGGGCTGGTTTAAATCATCGAAGACAGTCTTTTGGGTAGGCCAGGAGTTGATGTTCTCCACGAGTGAACGCGCCCCGGTAACCCTTACGCTGTCGGGTCGGATTGCAGGCGATCCGATAAGTCCAAACTGGCTCCGAAACAGAAGCTCGATATTGTTTTCAACCGGCACGGTGCGCGTCATCGACTCCTCCATTTCGATTTCAACTACTGAAGGGTCGGCCCGGTTAAGGCTGAGCTCCTGACCGGCTGTAAGCTGAGCCTGAATGGCACTTTCAATATTGGTGGAGGCTTCCGTAGCGTTTACCATGATCCGTGGCGGATTTCCATAGATACCAAGCAGTTTCCAGCCTTCGCCCGTAAAAGTGGCGGTGGTGTAGTCAGGCAGCGGCTGCAGCGGCGCCTGATCGGACGGGAAATCGCCGTAGGTAAGCGGCAGCTGAATCGTTAGCGAGTAATCACGGCCAAGATTGATTAGCATCCAAAGGCTCAGGGCGATGATGAAGGAAAACACGAAGACAATGGTTTTTTCGCCACTCTGCATGTTGGAACTGCCGGAGCTCTCACCGCTTTGAGGCAGGTTGAACTTATCCCGTAAGGAGTTGAAAAAGTTGCGTAGACCCATGGATTCTTGTTTGTACTTTCTAAGACAGATGAGAATATAACTATTTTAACGGACGATAATTTCCTCAACAATTTCTTCCCTTACCGAATCATTCAGCTTTTTTTTGAGCGTATTTCTTTGAAGGTGAAGCTCCTGTCTCCAGGCCTGGTCTTTTACCTTTATGAAAAGCTTATTTCCTGTAAACCAGAACTCCTCAACCTGCTCCATCACCCTTGTTCCGGCGGTTTTGGGTAAAACGGAAAGTACCATCCCGCGTTTTAACTTTTTCCGCGCAGGATAGTCATCAACAAAGTCTTTTAGCAGATCGCCTATGGCGCGTGGTTTTTTGGAATAATAGGCCATGATTCATTCTGTTTAAGGAAATTGTCCTCATCTGAAAGTAAGCAAAAAAAATCCGGAAAAGCAGAATGAACGGCTAATCCGGATTAATAAAATCATTTCAGTCTGATGCAGTATGTTATCAGGCTGATGCTTTACGCTTTTCATATACCGGCGGTGCGGCATCTTCAATAGTTGCCTTTGTGATGACACAGCGTTCTACGTTGCGCATGGTTGGCAGCGTAAACATAATGTCGAGCATGGACTTCTCCATGATGGATTTGAGTCCGCGGGCACCGGTTTTACGTTCCATTGCTCTGGTTACGATAGACTCGAGCGCGTCTTCTTCGAAATCGAGCTTTACGCCTTCGAGCTCGAACAGCTTCTGGTACTGCTTCACCAGGGCATTCTTAGGCTTGAGCATGATGTCGATAAGTGCGTCTTTGTCGAGCTCGTGGAGTCCGGAAATCACCGGCAGACGACCAATCAGCTCAGGAATAAGCCCGAACTTCTGAAGATCTTCCGGCTCGGCATAGGTGAAGATATTTGGATTCGTCTTGTCGAATTTAACCTGCTCTGTAGCCTGAAAACCCATTGAGCTGGTAGAAAGTCTGCGTGAAATAACATCAGCGAGACCGTCGAAAGCACCACCACATATAAAGAGAATGTTGGTGGTATCGATTTTAACGAAGCTTTGTTCCGGATGCTTACGGCCGCCTTTAGGCGGTACGTTAGCGACCGAGCCCTCGAGAATTTTCAGAAGTGCCTGTTGAACGCCTTCACCGGATACATCACGGGTGATGCTCGGGTTGTCGCTTTTGCGGGCGACCTTATCAACTTCGTCGATATAAACGATACCTTTCTGGGCACGCTCAACGTCGTAGTCGGCGGCCTGAAGCAGATTAGATAGAATGCTCTCCACATCCTCGCCCACATAACCTGCTTCGGTAAGCGCGGTTGCGTCGGCAATGGTAAAAGGCACATCAATCATTCGGGCCAGTGTGCGGGCCAGAAGAGTTTTTCCGGAGCCGGTAGGCCCAAGAAGCAGGATATTGCTTTTGTCAATCTGTATATCGTTGTCTCCGCCGTCACTTATAACATCACTAATTCGCTTATAGTGGTTGTAGACAGCTACGGAGAGCGTCTTTTTTGCGTATTCCTGACCAATAACGTACTCATCGAGCTTAGCCTTGATTTCGACCGGCTTAAGCATGGGCTTATAGTTAGCCGCACGTGACTCATTTTTTCTGGCCAGGTCGGATTTAACAATTCCTGATGCATCCGTTATACAGTAGTCGCAGATATATACATCGGGACCGGCAACCATACTGTTTACCTGGCTCGATGAACGTCCGCAGAAGGAACAATGTATTCGGTCTTTGCGTGATTTACCGCTCATTAGAACTAATTATTTTTTAATGTCTTCAATTACTGTAATGTAACAAATAATCTAAAAAAAACAGCCAGACCTGCGCAGTTGTTTAACTGACCATCAGATCCGGCTGAAGGTATAAAAACAGCTAATTGCGCGTAGCGCTTATTTTACTTGGCGTCGCGACGCATTACTTTGTCGACCAGCCCGTATTCGTGGGCTTCATCGGCGGTCATCCATTTGTTTCTGTCGGAGTCACGGATAACGTCTTCTATGTCCCGACCGGCATGATCAGCAATAATCTGGCTGAGTGACTGCTTGAGGCGAAGGATTTCTTTCGCCTCAATTTCGATATCGCTGGCCTGACCCTGAACCCCGCCCAGCGGCTGGTGGATCATTACGCGTGCGTTTGGAAGCGCAGAACGCTTTCCTTTAGCTCCGGCTGTAAGCAGAACGGCGCCCATTGAGGCCGCCATGCCGATACAGGTTGTGGAGACATCACACTTAACGTACTGCATGGTATCGTAAATCGCCATGCCTGCAGAAACAACGCCACCAGGACTGTTGATGTAGATATTAATGTCCTTCTCCGGGTCTTCAGACTCAAGAAAAAGAATCTGAGCCACAATGTTGGAGGCAATGGCATCATTAATTGGGGTTCCCAGAATAATGATACGGTCTTTAAGCAGACGGGAATAGATATCGTAAGCACGCTCTCCGCGGGAGGTCGTTTCGATAACCATAGGAACCAGGTTATTCTGGATGTCTCCGCTGTGGGCCTGCATAAACGAGTTTTGGTCGATTACAGGTTGTTTGGGTATGTGCATAATCTCAGAGTAATGATGAATGAAAACGGTTAATGGTAGAGACCGGTACGTTTACTTTTCCTTCTTGTTGGAATACTTCTTTTCGTACTCGTCTCTGGAGAGTTCGTTTACCTCAACTTCGTCGATGAGCTTGCCAAAAAGCTTGTCAGTACGAATTCTCATACGTAGCTGCTCGAGCTGCTCGCTTTGTGATGCGTAGAAATTTTTAAGCATTTCGGCAGGAAGGCCCATTTTGGCAGACTCAACTTCAAAAAATTTGTCAACATCTTCGGCCTGAATTTCGGTGTCCGGATATTTCTCGAACAATTCAGACACGATGAAGGTCCACTTTCCTTCCTTCATGATGCTGTCTTTGTTTTCGGCTTCGAACTCTTCCTTATTAAAATCATCCGGAAGAGTATCTTCGTTCTCTTTGCGAAGATTTTGGATGCGGCCGTTCAGGATATCCTGATAGATATTCTGAGGAACTTCAAAATCGTGGCTATCGATAAGCTGTGTTACAATCTTATCGCGAAGAAGATCGTCGGCTGTCTGATCGAAATAGTTTTGAATCTGGCTCTTCAGATAGCTCTTAAACTCTTCCTCGTTGGTAGACTGGCCACGGCTTTGCTGCTTGAAGAACTCTTCATCCAGCTCAGGAGCAGTATGGTTTTCTACTTTTGTGACGGTTGCCTTGTAAGACTCAGGCTCATCGCCGTCTTTAATTTCAATAGTTGCCTGGTCGCCTTTTTTCTTGCCTACAAGTGCTGAAGCATATTCTTTGTTCTGCTCGCTTTTGAGGTCAAGGCTGAGGTCTTCATCTTTGTCTTCCGTTTCCTTACCGTCTTTATCAAGACGAACAACATCTACGGTTACTTTCGACTCTTCTGTTGCGGCTTCATCAGACTCTGACCACTCACTCGCACGGCGAATGCTGAACTCATACTCTTTAGCTACTTCTTCATCGGTAACATCGTGAACAAGCTTGTCTACTTTGATGGCGTTAACGTCGGTCAGCTCGAACTCAGGAGCGCTGCCAATAAGCAGTTCAACTTCCAGCTTACCATCGGTGTAGTTGATTTTCTCCATTTTCGGCTCGCCAACCGGCTTGTGGTTCGGGATGATTTCCTTTTGGAAAATCTCCTGCACAAACTCATCGATCTGCTCGTTTTCCACATCTTTGCCGATGCGCTTCTTAATAAGACCGATTGGAGCTGTTCCGGGACGAAAACCCGGGATATTCATTTGCTTGCGGTATTTACGCAGCGCTTTGTCGATTCTTGGACCGAGATCGGAGCTGTCGGCCTCGATGGTGATTTTCTTATCTACCGCGGTGATGTTTTCTACGGATATATTCACAGAAAAAAGATGGGATTAATGTATTCGTATGCTGTGCAGCCCGGAGAGTTTAGCAAAATAATGGTGTCCTGAAACGCCTGAGGGTCAGTCGGGCGGTGGAGATCTCTCCGGTGGATTAAGATAAAAAAGTCAAACTGCCAAAAGAAGCAGTTTGACTCTGGTACGAGAGGGGGGACTCGAACCCCCACGCCTTAGCAGCACTAGATCCTAAATCTAGCGTGTCTACCAATTCCACCACTCTCGCATTCCGAAACGCAGCCATTGTGAAATACTATAACTGCGTTTTTAACAAGATTACAAATATACGACTTGAAACAATGTGAATCAACGCCAAAGTATAGGTTAAATCCTCTGCGCCAGCTGGTGTTGCGCTAGAAAGCATAATGTATAAAGCGGCAAATGAGCTGTTTTTTCGAACTTAAAGGTGCATATGGCTTTGTCGTTTTCTCAAAGCCTTTATTAGGTTCTTAAATCCGCCTGTTAAGATCAGAGGTAATTCCAACATAGATGTAGTTTCGATTCTTGCTTTTGAGGAAATACATGGCTGATAACTGTTTCAACCATCAAAAAAGGCTCCACAAACCGAAGTTTGTGAAGCCTTAAATATTTTTTCTTGGAGTGCCCTGGACTGGACCTGCCTGCCGTGTATCGATGTAGAAAAGAAGTCTTGAGGGCAGTCAGGCAGGCTCGAACCAGCACGCCGTTAAGGGCTTTGAATAAGAGATCGAAGGAACCTTTTTCCGGCGGCAGATTTAAGGTATTTCTCCCTGATTCGCGCCTGCTTTCTGTCTGGCTGCTCTTCTTTATAGATCAACTCGAACGGGGCATATGGTTTTGTTGATTTTTCATAGCCCTTGTTGTGCTGGTCTATCCGCCGCTGTAAATCTGAGGTTATCCCTACGTAGATATAATTTTTGTGAGTACTTTTTATTGCGTAAACGAAATACATAGCTCACGGGGATTGCATTCAAAAAAAAGGCTTCATAAACAAAATGTCTAAGAAGCCTTTAAATTTAATCGTTGTGCCCTGGACTGGACTCGAACCAGCACGCCGTTGCCAGCACCACCCCCTCAAGATGGCGTGTCTACCAATTTCACCACCAGGGCAGATTTTAAATATAAGAAGAAAACCGACCCTTTCGCAATAGCCTCATTGCTAAAAATTGAAGCTATTCGAAACAGGATATTTGAGCCTTTTTCGATTACTCTCTGCTGCGCGTTTCAGACTTCTCTTCATCATCCAGAACTTCGTAGTCGGCATCTTCAATATGACCGAACCGGTCGGACGGACTTTTACCAGGTTTTGATGCTCTATTATCCGCTCTGTTGTTTCTGGGTCCGCGAACAGAGGGGCGGTTGAAATACGCGTGGCTTAACCAGCGGATGAGGAGAAAAACGACAATAAAAAACAGTAGATATCGCATCAGGGCTTAATGTAAAGTCTGTCCTGGGTAATGGGCTCGTTAAAAATATGGTGCTCGATGAATTCGAAATGGCTATCGTTGTTCACAAAGTCAATATCGCTTGCGCGAATTATCAGAACGGGCGATTTGTCGTAATGTTTGAAAAAATGATTATATGAATCATTAAGCTCGGTGAGGTAGTCCTCCGATATCTGTTGCTCATACGATCTGCCGCGCTTACGGATGTTTTCCATCAGCCGGTCTACGCTGCACTGTATAAACACCATGAGGTCGGGCTTGGCTGCAATGCCGCTCATAATCTGATAAATTTTGTCATACAGCGCCAGCTCATCGTCGCTCAGGTTCAGCCGGGCAAAAATACGGTCTTTATCAAATATATAGTCCGATACAATCAGCTCCTGAAACATATCTTTTTCAAAAAGCTTCTGCTGCTGATTAAAACGGCTGGCCAGAAAAGTGAGCTGGGTTTGGAAGGCATAGCGCTCACGATCTTCATAAAATTTGGGGAGAAAGGGATTTTCCTCAAATTCCTCGAGTACGAGCCGGGCGCTATGGCGTCTGGAGAGCATGGTTGCAAGGGAGGTTTTGCCCGCCCCGATGACCCCTTCGATTGCGATATAGTCAAATTTATTCACGCGTAAAATCTACCACTTTAAAGAGGTTTTGTAAACCCTCAAATTGGGTGCATTTTGTATGAGGGTGTCTATGGCCAGTCCACTCAAAGGATCAACCCATTCCGGCTCAATTTCCTGCAATGGCAACAGCACAAAGAGGCGCTCAGGATACGATGCATGGGGAATAACTAAATTTTTTTTTTGCAGGATGATGGCGTCATACCCGATAATATCAAGATCAACGGGCCGGTTGCTCCATCGGGGTGCATCAGGATTTCTCCCTGCCTCAGTTTCATGACTTTTTAGGCGACAGAGCAGATCTTCAGGAGGGAGCTCGGTATGAAATGACAGTACTGCATTCAGAAAAGGCTGATTGGCAATGCCAACCGGATCGCTTTCATACAAGGATGACGCCATCACCCTTTTTCCCGGTGTGCTGATTTCATTGCAGAAAGCCAGAGCTTCACTCATATACCGGAGACGGTCGCCGAGATTGCTCCCAAGCGCAATAACTACCTTTGCCACACTTCAGAGATTTCGACGTAATCCGGCGTTACCGGCATGGGGGGCTTATGCTTTCTGAGGCGAACTTCCAGACGCACTACTTCGGGAAATGTTTCCATTAGCGATTCGCCTATGCGGAACAAAAGCGTTTCGATCAGCTTTACAGATTCACCGTTTATTACTTCTGAAATGCTCTGGCAGGCTTTGGAATAATCAAGCGCAAAGGCCAGGTTATCGCTTTTACCTGCATTGCTGAGACCGGTTTCGAAGATTGCGTCTACTGAGAAATCATTACCCGCTTCACGCTCAAAATCAGCATGTCCGTGCAGGGCTCTGAACTTCAGGTTATGGATTTCAAGCTTGCCCATGGTTCAGGTTCTCGCGTTGAAGTTGGGTATGTTAAAGACTGGCCAGCTCGATTTTCTGCTGGATGTCCTTCACAATCTGATCGTGGCGCGGACTGGTCGATATGCGGTCTTCAATCGTGGAAATCGCATGGATAACCGTAGAGTGATCCCGGCCACCAAACTGTAGACCAATGGATTTCAGGCTGGCTTTAGTGAGGCGCTTGGATAAGTACATGGCAATCTGACGTGCTTCAACAATTTCCTGCTTCCGCGTTTTTTCGCGCACTTTGTTGGTATCTATACCAAAGTATTCACAAACGTGCGCCTGAATATTCTCGATCGTAACCTGCTTGTTGGTCTCCTTAATCATATCCTTGAGGATACGTTTAGCCATCGGCAGGTCAATTACATCAAGATGCTGCAGGGATGATGCCGCGAGAAGCTTTATGATGGCACCTTCCAGATCGCGTACGCTGGACTTAAAGTTGGTGGCAATGAATTCGAAAATCTGCGGATCAAACTCGATGCCGTTATCCAGCGCTTTGCGCTCCAGAATAGCATAGCGGGTCTCGTAATCGGGCATTTGAACATCGGCGGTCAGCCCCCAGTTAAAACGGGAAATGAGGCGTTCCTGAATGTCCGGAATGTCCTTTGGTGCACGATCGCTGGTAAGAATGATCTGCTTGCCTTCCTGATGAAGCGCATTGAAGATGTGGAAAAACTCTTCCTGTGTTTTCTCCTTACCGCTAAAGAACTGAATGTCATCGATTATGAGGACATCGATGTTTCTGTACAGCATCGAAAACTCGCTGGCCCGGTTGTTCCGTATGGCCTGAACAAACTCGTTGGTGAAGTCGTCGGAGGTGGTGTACAGTATGTTTTTTTCGTTTCCGTAGTCTTGACGAATTTTATTACCGATGCTCTGAGTGAGGTGGGTTTTACCCAGTCCCGTACCGCCATAAATAAAAAACGGATTGAATGAGTTCTTGCCCGGATTTTCAGCAATCGCCATTCCTGCAGAACGAGCGAGCCTGTTGCAGTCGCCTTCAATGAAGCGATCAAAAACGTAGTTGGAGTTCAGATTTGAATTCAGGCGGTGCTTTTGAATTCCTGGAATCACAAAAGGATTCTGAATCTGATTCGGCTGGTATTGGGGGACATCATTCAAAGAATTGTCATTACCATACTGCGGGGGAGTAGGCCTTTGCGGCAGACGGACAGACGCACCACCGCCATCATCATATGTGCTGGCTTTGTTTTCCACTTTGATGGAATATTGCAGCTTACCGTCCTTTCCTATTACACGCGTGATGGTTGTGCGAAGGATGCTGTAATAATGCTCCTCCAGCCACTCATACCAGAATTGCGACGGAACCTGTATGGTGAGCGTTTGCCCCTCCATTCTAAGTGGTTTGATGGGCTCAAACCAAGCCGAAAATTTTTGAGCATTCACATTGTCTTTTATAATATCAAGACAATGCTGCCATTTTTCTTGTGCTAACTCATTAGACACCGTTAGTAACTCCTGTTGCGACACGAAAACCGTTTATAAAAAATGTAAAAATAACCTGGGTACACTGGGTTATCCACAGATTTGCCTTATGGCCTGGTGGATGAACTGTGCCAAAGATGAGGATAAATTTACTATAAGTCAAAAGTGGCGCGGTCGCGTGGCCACGAGTTATCCACACTATATCAACCTATCCTAAATATATGATTTTAAATAAAATGAGGAAAATATCAAGGTTCGCTGGAATAGGGCTTGACAGCTGTTAACAATAGCGTAACAAGGGTTGCGGCTCCGGTCCGGATGCGACTGTCGCACGATAAAAAAGTTATCTACAAGTTATCCACATTTTACTCATTCGTATGTGTGCGCTGGGCACATATCATACGATCCTTGCCGGAATAGTCCTGAAGAAGTTCGGGACTTAGGCTATTTGCGGTTATTTCGGGCAGGATTCCTGGTCCAAGATTCTCATGTATTTCGAGGTAAAGCCGACCCTTGCTATTCAGGTGCAAAGATGCAAAACTCGCTACAGCTCTGTATACGGAAATCACGTTTTCATGGAACAGCGCAAGTCCCGGCTCGTAGTCCCTTACTTCCTTATCGATTAAAGGCTTTTCGGTATTCGGAATGTATGGTGGATTGGATACAATAATGTCAAACCGGGCTTCCGGATCCCTGACCCATTGGGGACTGAACAAGTCATGTTCGATAAAATGGAGGTCAAGCTCGTGGGCAGCGGCATTTTCTTTTGCCAGCTCAAGGGCTTCCACACTGATATCACATCCGGTAACATCCCAAGTTGATCGCTCATGCTTGAGCGCAATCGGTATGCATCCGGTTCCGGTTCCTATATCCAGCACGCGGATCGGCTGGTCCTCGGGATAATCCTCAAGGATTCGCTCGACAAGCTGCTCCGTTTCCGGACGTGGAATGAGAGCAGCCGGTCGGCAGATGATTTCAAGACCAAAAAAATCCGTTTTACCCGTGATATATTGAAGGGGCTCATGTTTTGCACGTCGCAGTATTAACGGCTTTACAACAGCCAGCTCTTCCGGGCTCAGTGGCCTGTCGTACTTCAGGTAAAGATCGAGCCTTCTGCATCCGAGAGCATCAGCAAGAAGCCATTCAATACTCAGTCTCGGTGACGGTATTTTTCGGTTTTCGAAATACTCGGTTGCCCACTCAAGCATGCGGAGCACGGTCCACTCATGAGGGGCAGGGGCATCAGGCATTCTCTTCCTTGTCTTCTACGACTTTGCTTTCCTGTATGGTTAAACCATGGCGCTCGTTAAACTCAATAATGAAATTATAGACTACGTCCTGTATGAGCGGTTCTACATTGTCGCTGGCCGATGAGCTGCCGCGGAAGCCCATGCGTCCGCCTGTTATAACAAAATCTATGTCGAGTTTGTCTTTAATACGCTTAATCAGTACCGATACCGTTGTGCTGGAGTTAATGAGCTTACGGTGTTCCTCGTAGATGTAAACAATAACCTCATCTTTGGATTTTTCGCACTCATGTTTAAATGAGTACTGAGGCTTCGTTGCGTCTGATAGCTGCTGCCCGAAGCGCTCGAGGGTGTCAGCAGGTCCGTACATCACAAATTTTCTGATGGTATCCATACCTTATATCTTGAATTTCCGTTAATTGGAATAGAATTTAGAAGTCGTACATTAATTAAATCGACTGAAATGGAATTCCGGGCAAATGCGTTAGCGTGCATAATCAAAAGTTGATCGAACTGCCAGTTAGCGCAAAAACACAGAGAACAATTTCAGACAAGTACGGTTATATTCTCTAGTTATAATCTGAACGGTTTTTGTCTTGATGTAGTGCCGTTCGAATTTGAACCACGATATAAAGAAATTTCAAACAATTTCAAAACAGTAATTCTGTTTATGACACCTTTTTTTCAGTATAAGTCCGGCGTCTTTCTGATCGCTCTTGCAGTCTTTGTTCTGGCGCAATCATTTACAGCCAACAACGCGTACGCCCAAAACAACATAGAGCCGGAAATAAGATCGAAGGCAGCCCCACAGAGCCCACTGGATTTTGATTTGAGAAACGGTGCTACGTTCAATTTAAACGTAACCAATTATGGATTCTCAATTTCAGGACAGTATCGCAGGGTATTAGCCAGAAATACGGAATGGGTAACAGAAGGTGGATTCGGTACGCTCAAGGATCCACGAGAGCAAACCTTTTTCTTCTTCGGCCAGCAGCTTATTCCGAATAAATTTCAGAGAGTATTCAACTTCCCGGTAATGACAGGCGTTCGGCACAGAATTCTGGCAAATTATATAGATGATAATTTCAGAGTGTTTTTGACCGGTATGGGAGGTGTGGCTTTCTCATTTGCCTATCCATACTTCGAAGACAGGATCGCACCAGACGGTCTTCCTGCCCAGGTTCAGCTTCCGGATAGTCGTATTTATGATGTATTCCAGGGCTGGAGCGACGGCAGTTGGAAAACGGGTTATTCGGGCAAGTTTTCGGCAACGATTGATTTTGGAACAACTTTCTCCACACTTACTGCTCTGGAGTTCGGGGTGATGGCCCAGTACTATCCGCAGGGTATTCAGATTATGGAGCCAAACAGACTTGAGGTTACTCAACAGGGAGCAAGCGTAATACGTGGAGAAGGCTTCGATGCGCAGACATTATTCCTCACACCTACCATCACCCTAATGTTCGGTGGAATGTGGTAGTTTCGTGGGCTTAGCCTTCTGTCAATTATTAAGAATTTGAGGTAACCACTCCTCTGGCTTATCCAGCGTGTGAATCATGTAGTCGGGCTTATGCTGCGATAGCTGATCCGCTGAATAACTCCCGGTAGAAACGGCCACACTCACGCATCCAAAGTGCTTGGCACAGCCAATATCGTTCGGAGTATCACCGATGATAATCATGTCTGATGGCTGAAGGCTGCTGCCGATCAGTTCACGACCTTTTTCGAAGGCAACCTCCGGCAGTAAGTTTCGGTCGTGATGCTCGCCCCCAAAAGCCCCGGTCGTAAAGTAGTGATCGAGCCCGGCCCGGTTTAGTTTGGTAAAAGCAGCTTCCTCAAAATTACCGGTAAGCAGGCCTGCAGCATGTCCGCTCGTTGTACAGAAATCAATCGACCTTTCTGCGCCGTTATGTGTAATAAGGTGGTCTGTAGCCAACATTTCATCGAGAACCTGCAGATATACTTCTTTCAGGCTGTCGAAAGCGGAAGTGTCCAGGCCGTTGGACTCGAGCAGTCGGGAAAAGATGTCGCGATCGGTACGGCCTGCAAAGGATGTGTCTGTGATGATGGCTTCATCTCTTCCGAGTCTTCGTAAAAGCTCATCAATCAAACCTGGCATAAAGCCGGATTTAATGCTCACCAGGGTGCCGTCAATATCGTAAAGAATGAATTTGGGTCTCATATGCTGTAATGATTTTAAATGATGAAAAAGTCAACAAAAACAGTTGCATCATCATTCGCTAAGCTGTTGCGCGCATGAATTTATACTGTAAATTGATGCATCAAATCGTTATATTTATCCGATCCCATTATTATAATAATCAAAAAGAAAAAAGCTATGGCAATTATTGAAGATATTGTAGCAAGGCAGATATTCGACTCCCGGGGTAATCCTACTGTAGAGGTAGATGTAATACTCGAAAACGGAGTTCTGGGCCGGGCGGCTGTACCATCAGGTGCTTCAACCGGAGAACTGGAAGCTGTTGAGCTAAGGGATAATGACAGCGATCGTTACCACGGAAAAGGGGTAACCAAAGCCGTTGAGAACGTAAACGACGTTATCGCTGATGAATTAATTGGAATGAATGTATACAATCAGGTAGAAATTGATGAGTTTCTGCTTGAGCTGGACGGAACTGAAAACAAGGCCAAGCTTGGCGCGAACGCAATTCTTGGCGTATCTCTCGCCGTTGCAGACGCTGCCTCAAGTGGTCTTGAAATGCCGTTCTGGAGATATGTGGGCGGTGTGAATGCCAAAGTGCTTCCGCTTCCGATGATGAACATTATTAACGGTGGTTCACATGCCGATAATAATGTAGACCTTCAGGAATTTATGATTATGCCAGCCGGGGCATCCAGCTTCTCTGATGCGCTGCGTATGGGTAGTGAGGTGTTCCATCACCTTAAAAAAGTACTGAGCTCAAAAGGTTATAATACTTCCGTTGGTGATGAGGGTGGATTCGCTCCAAACCTAAAGTCCAACGAAGAAGCTGTTGAAGTTATCCTGAAAGCTATCGAGAACGCCGGCTATAAGCCACAAGATGATTTCCTTCTTGCGCTTGATCCTGCTGCATCTGAGTTCTACAACAAAGAAACTGGTTTGTATGAGTTCAAATGGAGCGACAACAGCAAGCGCACTTCCGAAGAAATGGTTGAATACTGGAAAGAGTGGAGAGCCAAATATCCGATCGTTTCTATCGAAGATGGTATGGACGAAGGCGACTGGGACGGCTGGAAACTGCTTACCGATGCCATTGGCGACAACACGCAGCTTGTGGGCGACGACCTTTTCGTAACCAACACCGAAATCCTTGCTAAAGGTATTGAAAGAGGCGTGGCAAACTCCATTCTGATCAAAGTAAATCAGATTGGTACGCTCACCGAAACTTTGGATGCTATCGAAATGGCACACAAGAATGGATACACGGCAGTAATTAGCCACCGTTCTGGTGAAACCGAAGATACTACAATTGCTGATCTTGCCGTGGCAACCAATGCCGGCCAGATTAAGACCGGTTCTATGAGCCGTACAGATCGTATTGCCAAGTACAACCAGCTCATTCGTATTGAAGAGCAGCTCGGATCTCAGGCTATTTTCCTGGGTCACGAAGTGTTTGGTATCTGATTTAAGCTTCCGGAACGAAATGTTTAGCCGCTTCCGGTTCTTTATCAATCCTGGCTATATCACAGCCGGGTTGATTTAACAATATGAAAGGCCGCAGCACTTCGTTAAAGTACTGTGGCCTTTTTTAATTTTCAGAAATGTCTATTTTCCCACGGCTGCAAATGAAACCAGCATGCGGACAACATAACTTTGTTTGCACAATAATTACAGCCCTGGAAAACAACCGATAACCGTTTCAGATATTATGAATATTTATGTGGGAAATCTTGCCTGGAAAGCAACAGAGCAGGATTTGGAAACACTTTTCGCCTACTTTGGCGAAGTGAAAGAAGCCGTCATCATCCGGGAGCGCAAAACCGGACGTTCTAAAGGATTTGGATTTGTTGAACTCGAAGATGAGAAGCAGGCTAGAATTGCCATCGAAAAGTTGAACAATACCGTATTTCTGGAAAGAACGCTTGTTGTTAACGAAGCGCGCCCGAAAAGCGATGACGACGAAAACGACGAGGACGATTCCGAATAGGAGCATTGGTTCGGGATGCCATGGCTGAATGAGAATTAATAAATTAAAGCTAAAACACTTTCGGAATCATACCGATACCGAAGTTGAGTTCTCATCCGGCATCAACCTGATTACCGGTAAAAACGGGATGGGTAAAACCAACCTGATTGATGGCATCCACTACGTGTGTATGAGCCGGAGTTTTGCTACTGCATCCGATATGTATGTCGTTGAGCAGGGTAACTCCGGTTTTTTTATTGAAGCAAGTGCTGAAGGAAGTATCAGAAGCGCCTTCACTGTTTCCTGCAGCTACAGCAGGGGAGACGGCAAAAAGTTCGAAGTGAACGGGAGCCCTCTCGATCGCCTGACCGATCTGATTGGAAGAATCCCGGTTGTGGTGCTTTCACCCGACGACAAAAAGCTCACCAACGAAGGACCTGCTGAGCGTCGTTCTTTTCTTGATGCTATGATAAGCCAGGTCTACAAGAGCTATCTCACGGACTTAGTTGAATACCGAAAAATTGTGCGCCAGCGGAATAAGCTGCTTTCTGTGAGAAGTATGAGACCGGATATGATACGTATGCAGCTCGAACCCTGGGACGCTCAGCTTGCCCGTGCCGGTGCTCGCATCATCGAGCGGAGAAGAAGCGTACTTTCGAAGTTCAGCACCTTTCTCGAAGAGAGCTACCAGCGTATTTCCGGAATCGGACTCAAGCCCGGATTTGAGTATAAAACCATATCCGGTCTCAACGATGAAGACGATGCATCAAAGATAGAGGAAACCTATCTGAATCTGATTCGTGAAAACTTTGAAAAAGAGATTGAAAGGCAAATAACGCTTGCGGGGCCTCACAGGGATGATATCGTTTTTTATCTGGATGATATGGAGCTTCGGAAGTTCGGATCGCAGGGCCAGCACCGCCTTTTTGCTCTTGCGTTAAAACTTGCCGAACTTGCCTATTTCAGCGACGTGCTGGATGATTTGCCGGTGTTCCTGCTCGACGATGTTTTCGGGGATCTGGACCCCTCTAAGATTCTGGTACTCACAGAGATGCTCAAGAGCCACAAAGGGCAGTCCTTTATTACGGCTGCTAACCAGGCGCCTTTCGAAGGACTAATTCCATTCGGTGATGCGTACTCCAATAAAAAGTTTACCGTTACTGAAGGACCCGTGGTTACCGCCGATACCTGATAATCGTATGGAGCAACTTTTCGGGACACCATCACACTAACTTTTCCCAGTTATTCAATGAAGTACTTATTCGCCTCATCGACAACCAGTTTTCGGGTGAAGATATTCATCATTAGTTTTTTGGTCCTGCTGGCCATTGGTTCATTTGTTTATACACAGTATCTCATTATTCAGATTCGGGATAATGAGCGGGCGAGCACAGAACTTTGGGCGAAAGCCTCGGCATATATATCGGTCGAGCAGTATGAGCAGTCACAGCAGATGCTCGATATGATGCAGGGTGAAATCACTCAGCATCCGCTTATCAGTCAGGACTTCAAAGCGCGATGGACAGAGGTTGTGAACAGAGTGAAGTCTGAGCTCAGCAACGCGGGACTGGATTTTGTGGCGAATGAAGTAATCATAAACAACCTGTTTGAAATCCCTTCGCTGGTTGTAAATGAAAACGGTGAAATTGTACACTACAGGAATATCCGTGAAAGCGATCTGTCGGACGATTTAATACGTAAGTTTGCGCAGGTAAATGAGCCCATACAGGTAATGGTAGGCGACGGGCTTCTTAGAGAAGAGCAGCGGCTATATTACGGTAACAGCGCGCTGGTGAGTACGCTTCAGTATTTTCCGTACATACAGTTCGGCTTGCTGGCGCTGTTTTTAGGATTGGGTTATGCCAGCCTCAGCAGCATTAAGCGTAATGAGCAGAGTAAGCTTTGGGTTGGTATGGCCCGCGAATCTGCACACCAGCTGGGCACACCGATTTCAAGCCTGATGGGCTGGATTGAACTGCTGAAGGATTCCGCATCCGAAAATGAGTCTATGCTCAACATTATACACGAGCTTGAAAATGATGTAGACCGGCTACAGAATATTGCCGACCGTTTCAATAAAATTGGTTCCGAGCCGGAGCTTAAGGTGATGCGTGTAGGTCCCGTGCTTAGCAATGTAAGCCACTATATGAGCCGCAGACTTCCTCAGCTTGGAGGTAAAATCGGTTTCGAAAAAGATATTGAGATGGAGGCCAGAGTAGCGTTAAACGATCAACTGTTTTCATGGGCGATTGAAAACCTCATTAAAAACGCATTTGATGCCACCGATAAAGGATATGTAAAGGTTACTTCAGAGGTCACCCCGACGGGACTGCAAATTGATGTAATAGACAGCGGGAAAGGCATTGAGCGTAAGCACTACAGCGAAGTGTTTAGTCCCGGTTTCAGTACGAAAAAGCGCGGATGGGGGCTAGGACTAAGTTTAACCAAACGTATTATTGAGGAGTACCATGGAGGAAGTATTAAAATACACCGGTCGGTATTAGACCAGGGGACGGTTTTCCGGATTGAGCTGCCAACAACACAGGATATAGAGCTTTCTGAAAAGCTTGGGTAATCTGTAATAGCGGAGTAGAAATTTCCGCTACACCAACATTTTGAGGTGTCGCTTAATCCCTGTTGAAGCCTTTTTTCTCGGCATACTCCAGCAGGCGCGCGCGGAGTAAATTTCGGCCACGATGTAGTCTCGATCTGATTGTACCAATAGGTACGTCGAGCATGTTTGCAATTTCCTCGTAAGTAAAGCCTTCCACATCACATAAAAGTACAACCGTGCGAAAATCTTCCGGTAGTTCAGTAAGGGCTGTAGTTACGTCATCGTCGAGCATCTCTCTGTACATCAGGTCTTCAAGATCTGTTGTTTCGGACTGCTCGCTGCGAATAGATTCGTAGTACTGAGAGACTTCTGAGTAATCTACCTGATGAGGTTGCTTGGACTTCTTGCGGTAATTATTGATGTAGGAATTTTTGAGGATACGAAAAAGCCAGGCTTTGGCATTCGTTCCTTTTTCGTAGCTGCTAAAAAAACGGAAAGCCTTCACAATCGTGTCCTGAACGAGGTCTTCAGCGTCATTTGGGTCAGATGTAAGGCGTAGTGCAAAATTATAAATAGCATCAAGATGAGGAATCATTTCCTCATTAAAGTCTTGCTGCTTTTGTATTTCTGCACTTGTGAGATTATCCATAGGGTAGCGATCGTGCGTAGTATGTTGCGCGATTCAGGTTGAATTGCTTTACAAAATACAAAATCACAAGTGAAAAGAAGAATTTTATTTGGATTCATTTTAAGAAAAGGATGGTTGGGCAGAAAGCTGGTGCAGGCTGTAAGAATTGCTATTATGTAGGATAGCAAAGGCATGAAGTCGCGAACTAATATTGTTGTCAATCAAGATAGTTAATGCCGTCTTATTTCAAACTTATTTTGGAATAAAGCGCCAAAAACAATGATGAAAGCAAACCCTGGCACTACGTAGTAGGTCAGCATTCTGTACAAATGAAATAGTGAGTCGTGTAAATTAAGCGACAAAATAAAAGCAAGGATGCAAATGACTCCTGCTCCAAGCTGGAAAAACAAGTGCAATTGAACAAAAGAGCTGTAATCTCGCACAAAGCAAAAGAATAAAAGCGGGAAAAACAGATAAAAACCCCATGGAAAGCTAAAAACCCGTTCTTGCCATTGTTCAGGTTGTGATACTTCAGAAGAAACCGTTTTATCAAGGATGTAGACCGTAAAGGTTACGGATTTTTGCTGTGCACTTACATAAAGAGTTTCAGAGTTATTATCAACGATTCGCTCAATAAGCGGCACGACTATATTTTCAGTAATCAGAGCTCTTCCCGGTCTCCAAACCACAAGGTAGAGCGCGATCAAACTGATCAAAAAAAACAGCCTGAAAGTACTGAACTTCATCAATTGGACAGAGGTATCCGGAATGTCTGTTGTATTAGGGGGCATCGGTCAGGTGCTAAAGATTCCTATCGGTTCATTCTTCACTTCACAACTTTTAGTCTTGGGATTACTGTGTGATTTTATTATTAGAACAAATTGCAAAATATTTACCTGCTTAGTCTGCTTTTATAAGAGGCAATAAAATAAGCATTAATTTGATCCAAACAGTGTTATCAGTAGGAAAGTGAGTAGTCTGAGTTCAAACAATATAGATTATATTTCAGCTGTGATGGCACTTGTCTAAGGTGTTGTATATCAATGTCTAGAGATGCTATTTATTTGAGACGGTAAGTAAGAATTGAATTAATTTATTTCTACCCCATATCATAAACTTTTTTGAAGGGTATCATTCGGCATGATGTTTACCCAAAACTGTTCGTTAAACTTAATCTCGTATTATGTGGCCTCAATTATTAAATTATCTTGCTAAGATTAAAATTATAACTTTATGGGCTGCGCATGGCAAACTATCAAATAAAGCCCCGTAATTTCGCAATTACAGGGGTAGCAGGATACATTGCACCGCGACATCTTCAGGCTATTCATGATACCGGGAACAAGTTGGTTGCTGCCATGGATCCTTTTGATTCTGTGGGTGTATTAGACCGCTATTTTCCGGATGCTTCCTTTTTTACGGAATTTGAAAGGTACGATCGGCATTTAGAAAAGCTTAGGAGAATGGGAGATGAGGAGCGTATTAACTACATTAGCATTTGTTCACCAAACTATTTGCACGACGCGCACATTCGGCAGGCACTTCGTATTGGCGCAAATGCTATTTGTGAAAAGCCACTAGTGCTTAATCCTTGGAATATCGACGCGCTTGAAGAAATGGAGCAGGATTCAGAGGGCAGAGTCTATAATGTGCTTCAGCTTCGCACGCATGAAAAAGTTCTGGAGCTTAAAAATCGTATCGAAAAGGATACATCAGGCAAAAGGCATAAAATTCTTCTTCACTACATCACCTCACGTGGTACATGGTACCGCTACTCATGGAAAGGTGTGCCAGAAAAGTCTGGCGGAGTTGCAACCAATATCGGCATTCACTTTTTTGATATGCTCATTTGGATGTTTGGTGATGTGAAGTCATTCCGCCTAACCCAGCACTCCACTGAAACTATGGCTGGTGAAATTGAGCTTGCCAATGCTGATGTGGAGTGGCTTTTATCTATTGACCGTAACAACCTGCCTGATATTGCTGTAGAAAAAGGGATGCCTACGTATAGATCAATATTAATTGATGGTGATGAGTTGGAGTTCAGTACAGGTTTTACAGATTTGCATACAAGAGTTTACCAAGAGACTTTGGCCGGAAATGGATTCACGATGGCTGATGCCCGACCTTCAATTGAACTAGTACATCGTCTGCGCCAAGCGCCTGTCGGAATTCTACAAAAGATAGATTGATAAAATGGTATTTTTATTAAATAGACAGCGAATCCGCTTCAAACCCGGCCTGATTCCTCCGTTTTACAGAGATCTGCCGGAAACCCTTGAAGAAATTGCAGAGTCTGAGCGCGCCTATCTCGAAGCGTATGAAAAAAAGCCGATTCGCACCGATATCCGCTACTTTTTCAGCTCTATGTACAATATCATTGTTAAACGCGCCAGAAGTGCCTGAATCCAAGCTGCCACATTTACAATATCTGGTAGTCGCCAACATGGACGCTACCTTTGTGAAGGATGATGTCAGCATTCTTAGCGAAATTGGAAACGTCCACTTCTGGAATACAGCAATAGATGGCTTCGCCGCACCCAAACTGATGAAGCTCGCTGCAGACGCCGACATCATCTACTGCTGGTTTGCTTCGTTCCACGCTCTAATACCTGTTCTTACCGCTGCCGCCTTCAATAAACCGGTAATAGTAGTAAGCGGCGGATACGATTCTGCCGACGTCCCTGAGATCGGATATGGCAACGCAGGGCACGCTATCAAAAAACATTTGTCGGGCTTCCTGCTTGACCGGGCGTCGGCCATAATTGTGAATTCAGCTTTCTCTACAGGTGATTTGCTCAAGTTCAGGCCGGCCGCAGAATCTAAGTTGTTCAACATCCCGCACCGGATAAACCCGATAATTCCGGAACCAAAGCCGGACAGGGAGAACAATCTGTTGCTAACTGTTGCCCGCATCAATCCGATGAACTACCGTCGGAAGAAAATGGAGCTGATCAAGAAAATTGCGGCGGAGCTGCCGGAATATGAAGTCGTTCATATCGGAATGACGGACGCTGAGCTCACAGATCAGCTTAATGAAAATATGCCGCCGAATATGCGTTCGGTCGGGTACGTTTCGGATGATGAGCTCTGGTACTGGTATCATCGTGCAGGCGGATTGATCGTGCCTTCATGGCATGAAGGGTTTGGGGTAACGGCGGCAGAGGCTCCGGCGGCGGGCTGTCTGCCTTTCATCTCCGGAGCCGGTGCACAGCCTGAAGTCACGCAGGGCTATGCCGTTGAGATTGGAACTGATGAGGTCTCCGACTGGGCAAATGCCATCCAAAGCGCACTTCCCGTACCTGATGAAAGGCGTGTGGCCATGCAAAAGGCAATAATAGAATCCTACACGGGTGATGTACGGAAAAATGGTATTATTAAGGCAGTTCGTTTTGCGCTGGGCTACTGAGCCCATAACACCTTAAAACAGAGAGGGCGGGTATTCTTCACTCTACCAAAAAAATACTGACATCTTCGGCCTGGATGAGCGGATATCGTATGGTCCGAATGCTGGTGGCCTTTGGTGTGGGTATACTCGTGGCACGCTATCTTGGTCCCGAACTGTACGGACAGCTAAGCTATTCGCTGGCGCTTATCATTCTGCTAATCGGCGTGGCCGGACCTGGAATGAAAGACGTTATCACGCAGCGGCTGGACCAATATCCGGAGCAGAAAAAAAGCATTTTGTGGGCTTCATTCCGGCTGATGCTGCTAATGAATCTGTTTTTGCTTACCGTAGCCTTTCTCGTTGCCATGCTGCTGCGGCCGGATCAGCCCGTGATTTGGGCCATGACGCTCATCATTGGGCTGGGTAACGTTTTCCGGGCATTTGAGTCGTTTGAGATCCTTTTTCTGTACCGTCTCGAAATGAAGCGTACGGTGCTTGTTCAGGCCTTTTCCTTTTTTGTGATTTCGGCTGCCAAACTCGTGCTCATCGCTCTGGGAGCGGACGTGGTTGTGTTTGCCGTTGCCGTGGGCGCCGAAATTTTAATAACCGGAATTGGTTTTTGGTGGCTTTATACCAAAGAAAAGGATAGCGAATATATATCGGCGGAATCGGGTTTTGCCACGGAGCGCATCATCCTGAAAACCGCGCTTCCGGCAATAGCAGGACTTGCGTTTACCGTGATGCTTTTCAAAGTGGATCAGGTGATGCTGGGCTGGCTGGCCGGAGATGCTGAGGTTGGCACCTACGCCATCGCGGCTCAGTTCTCGGAATACTGGATGTATCTGGCTACGGCGCTGGTGGTGTCGACTTATCCGAATCTTCTTGATGCCCACCGGAAATCCAGGGAGCTGTTCGAAATGAAATTCACGCAGCTCTGTTCGGTGCTAATTTACGGAGCGTTGTTCATCGCGATACCGGTTTGGCTGCTGGGCGAATGGATTATCCTTCTATTTTTGGGTGATGCTTTTGCTGAATCGGGAATCATTCTGGGTATCCATATCTGGTCAGTTTTTTTTGTGTTTCTGCTCGAAGCCATGAAAAAATACTATGTGATTGAGCGGATTCTTCCGGCTTTCATAAAAGTTACGCTGTTTGCGGCACTCATGAATATTGGTCTCAACCTCTGGCTGATTCCCGAAATGGCCGGTCAGGGCGCAGCATGGGCCACGGTTGCATCATACGGCGCGGCAGGATTCTGGGGCCTATTGATTTTTCCGGAAACCAGAAGGGCTGCATATCTCATTATTAAATCTCCCGTTTATCCTATCGTATGGCTGCTGAGACGAAACCGCACATACTGATGCTCGCTTCCTCCCGCTCAGTGCACACCGCGCGCTGGGCGAACGGATTAAGGAACCGGGGCTGGCGCATCACCCTGATGACCGCCGATCCCGACGAAGTGCATGAATACGACGATATTCCGCTGGTCAGGCTGCCGGGTTCAGGCAAAGGGGTTTTCATCACCGGCGGCTCGTTCGTGAAAAAGTGGGTGAGTGAAAACGATATAGCGTTCATACATGCTTTTTATGCGACGGACTACGGGTTTTTGGCAACGTTCAGCCGTTGCGCGCCCGTGCTGCTTTCGGTGATGGGCACCGATGTATTCAGCTATCCGGAAAAAAGCTGGCTGCATAAATGGGGCACGGCTCGAATCCTGAAAAGCGCTCAGACCGTAGCGGCCACAAGCCAGGTCATGGCCTCCCGGGTGGAAGAACTCACGCGTGGAAAGGTGAAGCCAGCTGTTACGCCGTTTGGTGTGGACACAAACATTTATAAACCAGCAGATGCACCGGAGCTGGAGAAAAAAGCTGATCAGCCCGTTCGCATTATTTCGATACGGCATCTGCATTTCAAATACGGCCTCGATCTGCTCATAACTGCAGCGGGCATCATACGACGGGAGAAGCCGAAACTAAAGTTTGCAGTCGATATATATGGTGATGGGCCGGAGCGCGCAAAACTGCAGCTCCAGATTGACGGCTTAGGACTTCGGGACTGCATCACCTTGCACGGAAAGGCTGCGCCCGAACGCGTGCCTGATCTGCTTCGCAATGCCGATATGTTCATAGCACCAAGCAGGGAGGAGAGCTTTGGCGTAGCGGTTCTTGAGGCCTCAGCCTGCGGGCTTCCGGTTATTGGCTCCCGGGTTGGCGGTCTGCCCGAAGTTATTCGTGAAGGTGAAACGGGCCTGTTGTTCGGGAAGGAAAATGCGGAGGAACTGGCTGATCAAATCCTGAGGCTCAGTGAACCGGAAATAGCCCGAAAGTTTGGCAAAGCTGGTTCGGATTTTGTGAAATCTGGTTTTTCAGAAGAAATGGCCTTCAAGTTGATGTCTGCAGTTTATGAAAAGTTACTGGTGAGAATCAAGGCTTAGCCTATACTCAAATCTAATATAAAATACCGAATCAATTATGGAACACTCAACTAAAGAGAAAAATGAATACAGCAACTGGTGGCGGAAAATAGTTGCCGTCATAGCTGTCATTTTTATTGCTATTGGCTGGATGGATACTATAACTGATGGTGAAAATATGGTAATCAGGGTTATGTCGCTTGCAGGCGCTGTTTTTTGTATCGGAGCTATAGCTTACTTCGATTACAGAACTAAAGGCGCTGCAAGTTTGACAAAAATGCGAAACTCCATTCTATACTCGATTCTAGGCGTTGGGCTGGTGACGGCGATATACTATTTGTTCATTTACAGTTCGCCGGTTTAATCGTTAAGCAAACCTACGCAGGGGAGTTTTTTATCGCATCACCAGATACACGTTTCGAGAAACTTACAACCCTTCATCAATCCGGCTTGCCGGTGGATTAAAATCCTCGCCGAAGAACTCAAACGAGATGTTGTCGTGCACCCGTTTGGCTACGCCGGTTTTGTCGATTACTTCCTGATATGTTTTGTAGCATGCCAGCGCGTCCAGGCCGGCCTGGGCTTCATTATCGGCAATCTGCAGCACGCAGTCAATGTCTTCTGCTTTTGAAGCTTTAAGGGTGAAATGTCCTTCGGTATCATCATCCGGACCAAGGGTGTAGAGGGCAAGCCGTTTCAGATAATCCGCGCCGTTTTTGCGCATCTCGCAGTAGACGCTCTTCACAACGGCATGGGTAACCAAATGATCGAAAAAGCCGCTTATTCCGTGTACGGCGTAGGTCACCAGGATGTCGGGCTTAAGGTCTTCGATAAAATGCCGGATCGGCTCCTCAATATCCATTGGGCATAAATCCTTGAGACCGGAATCGGGCATATCCCACACGGTCATGCCGCTAAGACCGAGCGTCTTTTCGACAGCCAGCATTTCTTTGTGCCGCACATCACCCATTTGGTTTACGGTTAGCCCAAGTTCATGGCGCGCCTTGGTAGCCCCGCCTTTTGTGAGGGTGAGGAGGTAGACTTCATTTCCGTGGTTGAGCTGCTGCTTAATTGCGGGTGCCGGACCGAAGGACTCGTCGTCAGGATGTGGAAATATATAGAGGATACGTGCCATGAAAAGTATTAATAGAGTTGCTGAAAAAAGAATATTGGTAGCTGTTGTTTAACCAACAACCTGTTGAGGCAAAATCGTTTGGAGTTATTTCAGCACCAAATGTAAAATAGTGGGCTGGGCGTGTAAGGAATTCCGTTTTTATTGCTCTCTACAATATGCGTGTCAGCCGTGAAACATATAAATTCCCCTTCAGCCACTATCCCGCTGTGCGGCTGGTTTTACTTTTTGCCGCCGGAATTGTGATAGCCGGGTTTATTACGCCTTCACCTGCTTTGCTGTTTTTGATATCTGCTCTTCTCCTGATTGTCTGTGGATTTTTGCATCATCGAATCAGAAAAAGTCCGAACGTAAACCTGGGGACAGCTCTTGCTCTGCTTTATCTCTTATTTGTACTAAGCCTTGGCTTTACGGCTGCCGGCCTTCAAAAATATGATGATCAGTTTCCCAGACCCGAGGAGCGATTGGCACAGCTTCATTCTGCTGATACCTTAAACTGGTTCGGGAGAATCGATGATGCAAGGCTGAGCCCCAACCGTACCCTTTCTGTTTTTATGAGGGTTGACTCTGTGCAGGTCTCTACGGGACATCTCATTTTGAACCAGTCGTTTAATACGCAAATCCGCTACTTTCGGGTAGACAGTTTATTTGCATCGCAGGTTGAGTCGGGATCACTCATGAAACTTCGTGCAGTGCCTTCTGCCATTCCGGCTAAGCGAAACCCCCACGATTTTGATGTTCAGTCGTGGCTGAACGGTCTGGGAATACATGTACAGGCAACCGGAGTGATGGACGGGCAGTCTCAAATCCTGAGGCAGTCCAACTGGCGTGACTGGGGCTGGTGGAGAAGCGGCATGCGAAATGGAATCGCGCGTGTCTTTGATGAGAATCAAACACCGCTGGCACAGGCTGTTCTCATTGGCTATCGCTCGGGCTTGGACAGCGATCTGCGTCAGGATTTCTCCAGAGCCGGACTCGCCCACCTGATGGCCGTTTCGGGTATGCATGTTGGTTTTGTGCTTATTCCGCTGTGGTTCGTCATTCCCTTTTTCTGGCGCTATAAATACGGAAGCATAGCCGGACTGCTTCTCATTACGGTTGTGCTATTCCTATATGCGGGCATCACGGGTTTTTCGCCTTCTGTGCAGCGGGCGTCGGTGTTTGCGTTTTTCATAGCGCTGGCACGCTTATACCGGTACCGCAGAGATCCGATTAACTTAACGGGTCTGGCGGCTCTTCTCATTTTGATAGTAGATCCCTCATCGCTTTATCTGATTGGCTTCCAGATGTCGTTTGGAGCGGTTCTGACCATATTTGTGATGCTGCCCGTGCTTGAGCGCATGTTTTCTCCGCGAAACCGAACCCGCTGGTATGCCCGAATTATTCAGCTCACCTTGCTAAGCGTATGTATACAGTTAGCCCTGATGCCCATTCTCATTCATCGGTTTAATGAGTTTTCACTTATTGGCCCGCTCATGAACACGCTTGCCGCACCCGTAACGCAGGTGATGTTCATCTGGGGTTTTGCGGGCGTCTTTATCGGAATGATTCATGAGCAGGCGGGAGTCTGGTTTAATCTGCCCGCCAACTATCTTACCGCGCTTCTGGCTTGGCTCACCACAACTTCGGCAAACGTGCCGGGCGCATTTATAACCGCGCGGCTCCACTCTCTGTGGGTTTATCCGCTGTGGATTGCGCTGTTTGCCGCCGCAGCCACCATGTTTAAGCCAGCGCTCCGGTTTCGGATGCTTATTATTTGCGGATTACTTGCTGTTGGCTGGCAGGCCGATCTGCTGTGGCAGAAACACCGTGAGGCCCCCGCGCTACAGCTCACCTTTTTCGATGTAGGGCAGGGTGATGCGGTCCTGATTGAAACCGCCCATGGCAAACGTTATCTGTATGATGCCGGACTTTGGTCGCCTTTTGGGAACAGCGGTGATCGCTTCATACTGCCGCACCTCAGAGCAGAGGGCATCACCCGATTGGACGGCGTGTTTTTGTCGCATCCGCATGCGGATCATATCGGCGGGCTTATCCCTCTTATTAACGAAATCGAAATCGACGTGATTTATGATCCGGGTTTTGAATATCATTCGGCTATTTTTGCCGGCTACCGGGCGGCGGCAAGAGAGCAGGGCATCCGGATTGAGGTTCCCGAAATGGGAGATACGATTTGGCTGGATGAATCAACCCCTGCGCTGATACTCGGTCCTCATCCCGGAATCACATCATCAAATCCCAATGAGCATTCACTGATTGTTCAAATTGTGTACGGGACTCAGCGCGTACTGTTGACCGGCGATGCCGAAACGCAGGCCGAGCGGTTATTAGCTGAGCAGTTTGGCAAGCTTCTCCGCTCTGATGTTTACAAAGCAGGGCATCACGGCAGCCGGACAAGCTCTCATGACTTCTTTCTCGAGTACGTGCAGCCGGAGAAAGCGGTCGTTTCGAACGGACTAAGAAACAGGTACAACCATCCGCATCCGGTTGCGGCGTGGAGGATGCTTCAGCATACGGGCGAGGAGAGGCTTCTGTACACCGCGCTTGAAGGAGCCATCATTCTGCGCCTTGATGGCAAAAACATTCACCGGGTGGAGTGGCGGTGATTCGGCATAGGAAGCCATCACACTACACCTGAAAACAAAAAAGCCGCCCGGAATAACCGGACGGCTTTTTGAAGTAAAATAGTGCTTCGAGAGTTACAGGTCGACAGCAATGAAGAACTGCTGATTCTGTCTTATGAGCTGCAGCAGAATGGTTTGGCCGGCCTGAACGCCTTCCATTCGCTGGCTGAACTCCTGCATATTGCGTACGCGCTGACGCTGCACCCCGGTAATCAGGTCGCCTTCACGGAGTCCCTGACGGAACGCGTTACTAGTCTGGTCTACTTGGGTTACAACTACGCCCTCCAGATTAGAGCGGAGGCGGTAGCGCTCAGCAAACTCCTCGCTGAATGCATCGACGCTGAAGCCAAACTGCTCGAAGAAGCTTTCGGTCTGTACTTCAGGCGCTTCATCCTGATCCAACTCGGCCAGTGTTACATTCTTGGTGATTTCTTCACCGTCGCGAAGAATGCGAAGGCGTACGGTTGTGCCCGGCGTGCGCGAAGCCACAAACGTACGGAACTGGCGGAAATCGGTTACGGTACGACCATCGATTTCCAGAATTACATCAAGCTCGCGGATTCCGGCCTGAGCCGCAGGGCTGTCTTCGGTGACATTCATCACGTAGATGCCACGGGCACGATCCATTTCCAGAGCACGGGCCATAGAGTCGTCAACATTTTCCGCGGAGATGCCGAGGAAGGCACGGACTACGCGGCCGGTTTCGATAAGCGACTCCATAACGCTGCGGGCCATATTGATTGGTACGGCAAACCCGATTCCCTGAAAGCCGCCGGAGCGAGAGGCAATAGCAGTGTTGATCCCCACGAGCTCGCCATTCATATTAATGAGCGGACCACCGGAATTACCGGGATTAATGGCGGCATCGGTTTGGATAAAATCCTCATAATCCACAAGGTTGATGTTAGAACGCCCTTTCGCGCTCACAATACCCTGCGTAACGGTCTGATTAAGACTTTGGCTGAGCGGGCTTCCGATCGCCATTACCCATTCGCCAACGCGCAGCGCATCACTGTCGCCGAACTCCAGAAAAGGCAGGTTTTGAGCATCTACGCGAAGAATGGCAATGTCGGTACTGGGATCTGAGCCAATAACTTCGGCGCCCAGATTTACGTCATTCTGAAGACGCACGATAATGGTGTCGGCGTTGGCGATTACGTGGTGGTTGGTCATGATGAGACCATCGCTTTCCACAATGACGCCCGAGCCTTGACCTCGTTGCTGGAATTCGCGCTCACGGGGCTGAGATTGACCTCTGCGTCCGAAAAACTCATCGAACAGAGAAGGAACCTGCTGGCGACGTACAGTACGCTCCGTGCTGATGGTAACTACAGCAGGTGAAGCATTTTCTGCCAGTTGGGTAAAAGCGTTGTTCAAATCCTGGAGAAGATTTGACGGCGGATCCTGAGAAACGGATGCCCGTTGTTCAGCGGGAGCCTCCGGGAAAATATAAGTTGAGCTTGTCTCTGCGGGAGAATTGCCCGAGAAATACCCCACTACTAATATGATGAGCGCAAACGTAAATGCGGCTGCGAATTTGGGCGTTTGTGATGTCATAATTTTTAAGTCTGTTGAAATTCAATACATGTTTTTCAAGAGCAGAATTACTCTTAAGCTCTTTTGATGTCTTGCCAGTCCGGTTGCTGTTGCCGATGGGTCTAATACGCATAACTACCGGAGAATATTTTCCAACCAGACGGGGATAATCAAAAAGTGTGCCTGTCCCTGCCAGCACACTAAACGTAAGAACCATACCCTTTTCGCATACAGAAAAGTCAGTTTTCAGAAAAAAATGTCACGTCACTTTTTCATACCCTGAATGCAATTAAAAAAGGCGACAGCTCTGTAAGAACTGTCGCCTTTAAAAAAGCTTCAGATTGTTTTTCTGTTATCGCGTACGCTCAATAAACGCTTCGTTATCAACTACGGGACGAACCGGTGAGTTGGCTACCTCAACAAGGGTTGAGTAGATTAACCGGGCGCGCTTTTCCAGAAGATCGAAGGGAATGAGATCGATAGTATCCGAAGGGGTGTGGTAATTGTCGTGCAGACCTGAGAAGAAAAAGATAAATGGTACGTTCAGACGCCCAAAATTCCAGTGATCACTGCGACGGTAGAACTGATTGCGGTCGTCCAGATCGTTGTAGCGCATATCCAAAGTTAGGTTTTCAGTCTGGGCGTTGGCCTGCTTCAGAAGTCGGTCGAGGTCGGAAGAGATAATCTCTGCACCAATAATATAGATATAGTCTTCGTCGGTGCCTTCGTATTCATAATCGATACGACCAAACATATCCAGGTTGAAATTGGCTACGGTTTGCTCGATAGGAATAACCGGATTATCGGAATAGTAGCGGGAACCAAGCAGGCCATGCTCTTCGGCAGTTACAAACAGAAACATGATGCTGCGGTCGAGGCAGTGTCCTTCCTCTTTTGCCCGCTGAATGGTTTTCGCCTGAAGCAAAGTGGTGACGGTTCCGCTGCCGTTATCATCAGCGCCGTTGTAAATCATATCGCCGTTTTCATCAGGTTGCCCAATGCCCATATGATCGTAGTGCGCAGACATCACAATTACCTCATCCTTAAGCTCAGGATGGCAGCCTTCCACGAAACCGATTACGTTTTTAGAAGGAAGTGTAGCTTCTTCGCGGTCAGCCTCGCTGGACAGATAAAAGGCAACCTCGGGAAACAGCGAAGCGTCGTCACTTTGTGATATATTACGGTGAAGCTCATCAAGCTCCTCATGGGAATCAAGCCCAAGAAGGCGTACCGCCATATCCGGACTCACGCTCTTGACAGCTGAAGCAAAGCCGGAGCGTCCGCCGCGGTCAGGCAGGCGAATTCCGGATGGCTTGCCGATAAGTCGGCTGCGGCGCATGGCCTCATGCTCGAAAGATTCAGTATCGGAGTGATCGATGATAAGCAGGCCACGGGCACCCATCTGAAACAAAAGCTGTCTCGCGCGGTTTTGAAGCAGCAGCTCTGCGTTTTCCGGAGCATCGGCGTCATCATGATAATCTCTGAACAGAACCACCCAGTTGTTGCGAATGTCGGCATGCTGAATGTGATTGATGCCAGAAGCCTCATCGGAAATACCCAGGCCGGCAAAGGTGATGCCGCCTGAAATGCTTACTTCACCGCCAAAATCATTGTAAAACTCGCTCGGACTGAATCTGGACGCGCTTTCGGTCCATACTTCAGTAGTATCACTTCCACTGATGGCGCTCAGGGTGTACACGATTTCATTCGTGCGCATGGCCTTAAGATCGAAATGCTGGAAATAGGTTCCGTCATCACCCATTGGAGCAACATTGTACTTTTCCAGCATACTGGCGAGATAGTCCGCAGCCAGGTCGATTCCTTCCTGCCCCGTACCGCGTCCCATAAGAGAATCGCCGGCAATAATCTCAAGATGGGTCTCCAGCAGATCAGCGGTGATGATGCTGCGGAATTCGAAAAGGTCGATATTCCGGGAGTCAGATTCAGTGGCAACCAGGGCAGTTGTGGTCTCAGGAGTGTCGGTCTGGCTGTAGCAGGCTGTCGACAATCCGAAAAAAAGAAACAGGCCGGTGAGTGAGGTGAGTAGGGTTTTATTAAGCATGAAAGAGATGTTGATTTGTTGTTAGCGTATTTGGAAATGCCATCAGGCAAAGGTTAAACGGGTAAAATGCTGGAATTGGTGCCGTGGCGAGCCCCAAAGATTTTTTTGTAGATCACGTTTCTTCGAGAATCTGCTGAAAAGACGGGCCTGCATCTATGCGCGGAATATCGACGTAAAAATCGAAATAGTTGTCTTCGGATATAAACAGATGAAGCTGACCCTCTTTAACCATCTCAAGTACGGAAAGGAAGGTGACTACTACGTACATAGGAGAGTCGGCCTCTTCGCAGAGGGTGATGAATGATGTTTTCCCGTGGCGGTGCAGCCGGGTGAGAATATGCTCGGCCATCTCTTCGATGCTCGTTTCGGGCTTATCAACCTGATGCACCGGCTGCTCCTGATGCTTGCGGAACAAAACTTCTTTCATAGCGGCCATGAGGTCTATAAGGGTAACGTCACGAAGCGCCTCGCCGTTATCGGGCTGCCGAACCTGATCCGGCTTGTAATTGCCACGATAGTATTCACGCGACGCATCGGCTTCAAACAAACGGAACTCTTCGCCCATCTCTTTGAAACGCTTGTACTCCAGCAGGCTCTGGATTAACTCGTAGCGCGGATCGGTCTCATCGATTTCATCTTCATCAGACTCCGGCCGGGGCAAAAGCATCTTCGCCTTGATGGACATCAGCGTGCCGGCCATCAAAATAAACTCGCTGGCAATTTCAAGGTCCAGTTCTTCCAGCACACTGAGGTACTCAATAAACTGATCAGTTACCTTGGAAATGGGAATATCCTTAATCTCAACTTCCTCTCTCTTGATGAAAAAAAGAAGCAGATCCAGCGGTCCTTCAAAATTTTGTAATTCTACGCGGTACAAGAATAAACCGTTTGAAAACTAAGGGTGATGCCTGCCGGGCCGGATAGCCGCAAATGCAGAAAGCGTTAATATAACTTAAAATGAAGATGCTGAAAAATGAATGCTGAAAATCTTATCTTGAACCAGCTTCGGCAGGGGAGTTATAAGCCGAAGAACACATTGAAGTAAAAACCACAACTATTAAATATCTCGTGATACAGCGCATTCAAACCGTTTATTTAGCAGTAGCTATTTTTCTCAACGTCGTTTTCTTCTTTTCACCACTGTTTACACAGGCCAGAATGGACACCAGCGACTGGTTGCTTCCTATGATTGCGGCAGCATCGGCATTTGCGATAGTGCTGTCACTCTACGGAATATTCCTGTACAAAAATCATGCGCGCCAAATTCAGATTATCTCCTATGCATGCCTTTTTCAGGTGATAGCCATTGGCTCCGGCGCGGGCATTTTTATGAGCATGGGTCGCTACAGCCACGATTCGATATGGGAGCTGACCGGTCTCATTTCTCTCATTTTTGCCTTGATGTTCCAACTCCTGGCCATCCGCGGCATCAAGAGTGATGTAAAGCTGCTAAAATCGATGGACCGCATCCGATAAAATGGTGATCCACTTTGCGTGTTCAATCAGCTGAACCGTCGACCACCCGGCTTGTCCTGCTTCTGACGGCAGGTCTGGCTACTTTTGCATTTGCCCCGATATTAGTGCGCTTTGCCGGCGATACGCATCCTGTAGCACTGGCTACAATACGTACGGTTTCAGCGGCTCTTATTCTTTTCCCGTTTTGGCTTTGGGGTCGAAAAACAGGTAAAGTTGACAAGTGGGATCGCAAAGACAATATATATGCCTGGGCTGCGGGTAGTTTTCTTGCGCTTCATTTTATTTTTTGGTTTGCGTCTCTTGCCTACACTTCGGTTGCATCGGCATCGGTGCTGGTTACCATACATCCGGTAATTCTGATTGTAGTTGAGTCGGTTAATAAAACCGGCCGCTTTTCGGCTGTGACCTGGCTGGGGGTGCTAACGGCATTTAGCGGATCGGTACTTTTGGGCGTAATGGATACTGACCCTGCTGCTACGTACTCGAATCCCGTTCTGGGTAATATCTTTGCTGTTTTGGCTGCCGTACTTTTTGTGTTCTATCTGCTGCTAAGCCGTCGGCTGCGGGCTAAAGGCGGCTGGCTGGACTTCATCTTTCGGGTGTATGCCGGCACTGCGGTAATGTGCGTAATAGTATTAATGGTGATTGGCGCTTCACTGAAAGTGACGCTCATTGCATGGATTTGCGGCATTGCCCTTGCCGTCGGACCTCAAATCCTGGGGCACGGATCGATCAACTACAGCGTGAAGTATGTAGCCCCGACCTTGCTCTCAACCCTTATCTTGGCCGAGCCGGTTTTTGCGATAATTCTTGCCGCATTCCTTTTTGATGAAATTCCCAGCCTGCCGGAATCTGTATCAATGCTTGTAATTATGGCAGGGGTCGGGCTGGCATGGCTCGGTGGAAGCGCTACCCCGAAATCTAAAACGCAATAAAGAGAGAATAACAAGCGTTTCAGGTTGCTGACAAATTTACCGATTGCGGTATAATTTTTCTGCGTATATTTAGTTAAGTACTTGAAAATATTATTAAAGAAATCCAACACAAGAGCAAGAGCAAGTATTAAAACACAAGCAAACCATTCAATTCATACCTTATTGATGTAAGCTGAACGCATTAGTAAAACCTAATGCAAATGAATGCGATAGAAGGCCGCTTTTATACGCATTTATAAGTAGTACCAAGTCCTGAAGCACAGGCAAATTCCCGGCACCTTATTCATTCTGCTGGCCATCGGTGCATCCGTAGCCAGCCTGGGGTACCGGCTCACCAAATTTGTAATACATGATACAATCTTCATCCATAGTAACTGCTCCTGCAAAAGAGCTGCGCACCAAAGTTATTGCCGGTGTCTTTATAGCAGGTTCGCTTGGTCTTATGATCAGCTGTTCAAAAAATCAGCAGAAGCTTTATGGAACCGACGATTCCATCACAGCAGATAAAGTAACTGAAGAGACTACCGCTCCGGTAGTTGAACGCGATTTCGATGCCATCACCGAAGAAGGCATCATTCGTATGATCACCAGATTCAATTCCAGCTCCTACTTCCTGCACAGGGGAGAGGATAAAGGTTTTGAATATGAATTCGCCCGCACTTTTGCCGAAGAGCACAATCTCCGTCTGGAAATAGTCATTGCCGGTAACGACGAGGAGCCGATTGAGCTCCTGAATGCGGGATATGGTGATTTTATTGCAGCAAATTATAGCATCACTCCGGAACGTTCTGAGCTTATCGGCTTTTCGGAGCCCTACAACATTGTGGACCAGATTCTGGTGTTTTCAGAGTCCGGTTTTCAGGCTGAATCGCTCAGGGAGGCCGGCTCGGTAACGATTAGCGTGCGTAAGGGAAGTTCATACGTGAAGACGCTGACAGCGCTAAAAGAGCAAAACGGATACACCTACACCATTCAGGAGCTGCCTGAGGCCTGGGATACCGAAGCCATCATGTTTGCCGTCGCTGAAGGCGAGCTGGACGTAACCGTAGCTGATGCCAACCTGTTTCAGGCCGCCTCGGTATATATCGACGGGCTTGTTCAGGGGCCGGTAATCTCTCAGGATGATGAAATTGCCTGGGGCATCCGCGCCAATTCGCCGCAGCTAAAAGAGGTAATGGATGCTTTTACGACAGAGCATTTCCGAATTAGTGAAGTGGATCAGCTTCCGCGCCGCTCGGCCTTCATGAATATACTTCGTCAGCGTTATTTCGATAATCGACCCGCGTCTTACACCATGCGCAGCTGGAACAGCCCGCAAATAACAGGCTATGAAGGATACTTTTCTCCTTATGACCAGCTAGTGAAGCCACTGGCTGAAGAGGCCGGCATCGACTGGAAGCTTGTGCTTTCGGTAATGGCGCAGGAGTCACGTTTCGATCCGTACGCAGAAAGCCGTATGGGCGCTATCGGCCTGATGCAGATTATCCCTCGTTTTTCTCAGGTTGAAGAACATATGCTCTGGGATCCGGAAACGAACATACGTGAGGGGATCCGCTATCTAAAGAAGCATCTTCGCCACTATTCGTATATGGAAGAGGAAGACCAGATTGCGTTTGCCCTGGCAACCTACAATGCCGGAATGGGACATATGGCCGATGCAAGAAGGCTCACCGTTGATCGCAACCGCGACCCGAATAACTGGGATGATGTAGCGCAGTCGCTGCTTCTTCTCATGCAGCCACGCTATTTTCAGAACGCCCGGTTTGGTTTTGTGCGCGGTACTGAGCCAGTAAACTATGTTACTGAAATCAAATCCAGACTTCGTATGTACGAAAATATGGAGCTGTTTGCCAGCGAGGACCCAATCCTGCAGCGCCTTGACTCAAGGTCAGTATATCTGCCGTAGTCGAGTTAGGTAATACAAAAGAGCTTAACATCAAGCCGCCCGTGGATGCTTATTGTCTGCCGGCGGCTTGGTTTGTTTTGGGATGCCATCACCCTACAAAAAAGCCCAGGCCAGCATGAGGAGAATCAGCAGCCAGACGCCCAGCATAACGCTTACCTTCTGTTTCGGAAACTCATATCCGCAGATGGGGCACTCTTCAGCCCGTGCATCAACCATCATGGCGCATGACGGACACTCCTGCTTCTTTTCGCTCATTCGGTTATCATTTATTTGGAATCTGAAACGGTATAGCTATGTTGACCAAGCTATATAAGAAGGCTTAGAAAAACCAGGGGATTTGGTCGTATTCAACGCTGTCATGAAAATAAAACCGCAGCATAGCTAATCTATTCAAGGTTTTTATTTTTGGGACAAGGAAGAAGACGGGCAAATAAACGGCTTTGCAATGCCTTCTATGAATGTAAATGAATTTGAAGAGTAAAAGAACAGGGAACAGATGAATCATCAGGTGTTTGTTTACGGGACGCTGCGTAAAGGCGGAACGAATCATCATCTTCTGAAAGGTGCCAAACTTCAGGCGGTCGTAAAACTGAATGGCTTCGAGATGTGGGATTTTGGCTCCTATCCCGGAATTACTTCCTCCGAAAATGATGATAACACCATAGAGGCTGAGATTTACGCTGTAGATGAAGAGACCCTGGCGTTTTTGGACCGGCTTGAAGATTTTTATGGTGAAAACCATCCAAGGAATCTGTACGACCGCGTTTATATACACGATGATTTCGGGCATAAGGGCTGGATATACGTTTTCAGAAGGCAGCTGCTTTCACTGCCTTTTTTTAAAAAACGATGTCGTAAAGTGATATCAGGAGTTTGGGATAAGCTTAATTAGGGCAGCTAATAATTTTAAGTTGGTGAAGAGCCTGCTTATTTTTCATTAACCACCTGCATACATAAAAAATGCTGTATTATGGCACAACCAAAAGCTGTATTGGTCTACATCACAACCTCCGGACCTGATGAGGCGCGGAAAATCGCCGGTTCACTGCTTGAAGAGAATCTGATTGCCTGCGGAAACATTCTGCCGAAAATGGAGTCAGTTTACAAATGGAAAGGCGAGGTTCAGCACGATAATGAGTCGGTGCTAATCCTGAAAACGATAGAGGAGAATGTGTCTCAAGTTGAAAAGAGGGTAAAGGAGATGCATAGCTATGACCTGCCGTGCCTGGTAACATTCCCCATCGAGGGCGGCAGTAGTGAATTCCTTAGCTGGATAGTGCAGGAGTCGGGAAGCTCAGGCAGCTGAGCGAGTGTAATTTCAATCTGGTAAGAGTTTGTTAAGCCATTTCCTTTTTTTGACTGAATGCCTTAACATATTTGGGAAATGCTATCCTGAACCAACGTGCTGAGAGTGGAACCACTACTGATTACCCGACCTGACCCGCATACGATTATCGCCACTATTAATCGTCCGGAAGCCTATAACGCTATCAACTTTAAGGTGATGGAGGGACTCGAGAAAGTTTGTGATGAGATTGAACAGAATGAAGAAATTCGGGTGTTCATCCTTACCGGTCAGGGAAACAAGTATTTTGCTTCCGGAGGTGATCTGAAGGAGTTTGCCAAGCTGAAAACCGAGCACGATGCCCGCCTGATGTCAATGAGAATGGGCGACATTCTGCACCGAATTGAGTCTGCAGACTGCTGGACTATCGCTTTGGTAAATGGTGATGCCTATGGAGGCGGGTGCGAAATCATGCTGGCTTTCGACTTTCGTATAGCCGTGAAGCACGCCCGCTTCGGATTCACGCAGGGTAAGTTTTATCTGCCTCCGGGCTGGGGTGGGCTCACCAGGCTTATTGAGCGTGTTGGCCGCTCAACCGTGCTGTTCTGGCTCGGAACTCAGGCGCTTGTCGATACAGAGTCGGCGCTGATTGCGGGTCTTATAGATGTCGCCGACGTTTCTGCGCAGCTTGATGACCACATCACCAAGATATCCGAAAAGCTTTGCGCTAATGACCGCAGAATGATTCAAACGCTCAAACAGGGCGTAACTTATGCCCAAAAGCATCCTCACAGAGAGTCGATTAACAATGAGCGCTCGGAGTTTGCCAAACTGTGGGCCTCAGAAGAGCATCACAACAGAGTAGAGAAGTTTCTGAAGCGCAAGAAAGCTTTTTAAGCACCAAGCTTATTCCGAGACAGCACGACGTCTCAACAGCATCTCTGTTTCATAGTGCTGCCCGTCGCGATAAATTTCCAGATTCATTTCATCACCCTCGTTATACTCGCGGAACAGCGCCATGGCATGGGTTTGCCCGTAGATGAGCTCATTGCCCATCCGGGTGATGATATCTCCGGGAAGAATGCCGGCCTCATAAGCAGGACCATCCTGATTTACGCCCACAACGAGCAGGCCCTGCATGTATGGAAGCCGATACTCAAAAGCGAGTCTGCGGTTAATCGAAACAACCTCAATGCCAGGATCATAGTCGAGCTGTACTTCCCCGGTTTCGGCCAGCTGCGCGATAATCTGGATTACCCGGTTGCTTGGAATGGCGAAACTTAGACCAACAAAGCCCGCGCTGGTACCACCGGTAAAAATAAAGGTGTTGATGCCGATCACCTCGCCATCTGAGTTCACCAGCGGTCCGCCCGAGTTACCTCTGTTGATGGCTGCATCGGTTTGTATCATATCAAGATAGACGCGCGGATCCTGGGGGTTGGGTCGGAAGTTACGCTGTACAGCGCTGATGACGCCTACCGTAACGCTCGGCTTCCCGTCGTCGAAAAGGCCGAAAGGATTTCCGGCTGCAACTACCCATTCACCAACTATAGCGTCATTTGAGTTTCCGAAAGTGACGTGCTCAAAGGTGCGGTCGGCCTCAATTTTGAGAAGTGCGATGTCGGTGTATTCGTCGGACCCGACAATGGATGCCTCATACTGCTGACCATCCGGAAGCATAACGTTTACAGAGACCGGATTTCGACCAATAACGTGCTCGTTCGTTACAACATAGCCGTCAGCGCTGATAATGAAGCCTGACCCTGCGCTGGTCTGCTGCCTCTGACGTCCGCCGGGATTGAGGAAAAACTCAAGAAAAGGGTCGTTTGAAAGCCGCTCATCGACTTCAGTAACAATGATTCCAACTACGGCCGGGCTTACCTTCTCAACCGTCTGAGTGATGGCATTTTGCCTGCTTTCAGAAATCTGATCAACTGAGCGGCGCTGAAGAACGGGTACTTCATCAATAGGCTGATAGAGCTCTTCGAATGTAACTTCGGTCGGGCTTTCATCCTCAACCTCAGCTTCCGGACTTCCCGAACAGCCGATTAACAGGCCGATGAAGCCAAGCGTGAGAAAATGTCGAAAAAGCGCAGGCAGACGTGGAATCATGATGCGGTTAATTGTGAAGGATTCAGTTACAGCTCATGCAATTTGCGTGAGCCCCGGATGAATAACGAACACATTCTGTTTTTAAATATGCAGAATCAGGATGCAGGCTTTACCGCCATTTCAAACGCAGTTTTCATCACATCCGATACGGCCTCCCCGATGGTTCCATCATACCATGCTCCGGCTGCTTTCTGATGGCCGCCGCCTTGAAACTTACGGGCCAGAAGATTGACATCGAAGTCCGTTTTTGACCTCAGGCTAAGCTTGATTTTTCCCTCTCGCTCGATAAAAATGATGGCAACATCCACAGAGCTGAGGGAAAGCGGAAAAGAGATCAGGCCCTCGGTGTCGTTGTAGTCGCAGCCGGTAGACTCAAGGTCGTCGAGCGTAACCACCATGGAGGCCATATTGTGCTTGTCGTACACTTCGATCTGGTCCAAAACACGGCTTATGAGCTTGAGTTGTCTCAGCTCTCGGTTATCAAATACTTTCTGGTGGATCGGGGCAATTTTCAGCCTTCCACGATCGATTAAATCCGCAATGATTCGGTGGATGTGGGACCCAACGCTTGAAAAGCGGAAAGATCCGGTATCGGTCATAATCCCTGTATAAAGCGCCGTTGCCACCTCTTTGGTGATGCGATCCGGGGCGGTTTCATCATACAGCCAGTAAACGAGCTCAGCAGTGGAGGCTGCTTCAGGCTCAGAAACCATAAAGCTATAGCCACTGGCCGGATCAGGATGGTGATCAATAACATAGGCAGGGCCGGAGTACTCCTCGAAAAAGCGGGAGTGGTTTCCAAAGCGTTTCGGGCTGTTGCCATCCACAAAAAGAAGCGCCTCGCAGGTTTCGAGCTCATCCTGAGAATATGGGCGAATCTCAACACCGTTTGCAATCCATCCAATATCATCGGGTAGTGGATCGTCGTTGTGTGCCAGGTATTCGATTCCCTCAGATTCCAGCCACAGGCACATGCCAACCTGTGAGCCAATTGCATCTCCGTCGGGGCGGACGTGCGAAATAACACCGATTTTCCGATGTTTTCTTAGCTGGCGAACAAGTTCGTGAATGTCTTCCTGATAGTCGTACATGGGCTGATTTTAGTCTTGAAAAGTAGGTGGCTCGTAATCAATTATCACGAAGCCGAAAATTTATATGTCAAAATACGACTTTAAACCCACGCGATGAACCGGATTCCTAAACCGCTCAAATATCCGTACTTTTAAGGCGTTTCGGATTGTGTTGCGGGTGAAGCAGATTTATGATGCCATCATCCTGCAAACTCAATCGGCTCATAGTTAAACTTATTCTCCCTGCTGAACATGCTGAAAAGCGCAAATAAAGACATCGTTATTTTTCTGGCTAAACTGCTTGGCTTTTTTGCCGTTTGGTATCTTTTTTACGAGATGTGGATTCTGCCAGACGGTCGTTTAGATGCATTTCTCTCCGTAAATATTGTGGACGTGGCTGGGGGAATCCTAACCCTGTTTGGCGTTGATATATTCCTTGATTATCGCGTGCTGGGTATTCCTGGAACCGCAGGTGTGATTATCGTAAACGGATGCAACGGTCTGGAAGCGATTGGGTTATTTGTGGGATTTGTGATGGCCTATCCGGGTGATAACCTCAAGCGAGCGCTCTTTCTGCCAATGGGTATGCTGGTGATTTACATCATTAATGTGCTTCGGATTGTAGTGCTTGTGCTGCTTCAGTATTATCACCCGCAGAGTTTCGATTTTGCCCATGATTACTCGACTTCAGCCATATTTTATCTGGCCATTTTTGGGATGTGGGTCGTCTGGATTAATTACGGCGGAGCGGTGAAAAAGAACCCTTCGGCCTGACACGCTGTTCACCTTGTCTGTCAGCGCCTTATACATGTTGTCAGATTGTATTAACGGGTGAATGTGATGCGTTAAATTCGTAACTTCCGCACCGGAAAAGCGTTTCCACAAATGATGTGGTTCTTTAAAAACATTTTTCAACAACTTTTGGTATCATTCCGCATGATTACCGCGCAGGAAAAAGTATTATTTATAACAAAACCCCCAAGGGAACAGATTAATGGCAAGAGTTGAAATGGTAATGCCCAAAATGGGCGAATCGATTATGGAAGGTACCGTAATCGAATGGACGAAAAGCGTTGGCGATACAATTGAGCAGGATGAAACTATTCTTGAAATAGCTACCGATAAGGTGGATTCAGAAGTTCCGGCACCCGAGTCCGGAATATTGGTTGAGATTCTTGCAGAAGCCGGCGACGTCATTGAAGTAGGTAAGCCAATCGCTATTATTGAAACCGACATGGATGCCGATGTTAGTGCCGGCGGGGGGGACTCCAAGTCTGAGGCAGCCGCTGAAGAGGCACCTGAAGAAACTGAAGAAGAGCCGGCAGCCGCAGAGGCTGAGGAGCCGCAGGAGCAGGAAAAGGAAGAAGCACCTGCAGAAGCTCAGGCTAAAACTGTTGAAGGCGACACGCCTCCACAGCGCCATGGCAGCGACGGTCGTTTCTTTTCTCCGCTTGTTCGCTCCATAGCCGAAAAAGAAGGACTTTCGCAGGAAGAGCTTGAATCAATCGAAGGCTCCGGCTCGCAGGGTCGTGTAAACAAGCAGGATGTGATGGACTATCTCGAAAACAGAGGTTCAGCCACTACTTCCAAGCCGGCAGCTGCAAGCTCCGGATCCGGACTTTCCAAGCCGGTTGAGAAACAAGCTGCATCGTCCGCACCTAAAGGCAGTGGTGAAATCCACGCTGGTGAAATCCACGCAGGACGTCCGGTTGAAAACGTTCAGGTTATTAAAATGGATCGTATGCGTAAGGTGATTGCCGAGCATATGGTGAAGTCCAAGCAGACCTCAGCGCACGTTACGACCTTTGGTGAGGCCGATGTAACTAACCTTGTTAAGTTCCGCGAGAAGAACAAGGACAAATTCTACAAAGAAAATGGTTTCAAACTAACATTTACTCCGTTTTTCATCGAGGCTACTATTCAGGCGCTTCGTGAATTCCCGCTGATGAACAGCTCTGTAAACGGTGATGAAATCCACATGAAGCGCGACATCAACTACGGCATTGCCGTGGCGCTTGGTGAATCCGGCTCAGGAGGTCTCATTGTTCCCGTTATCAAAAATGCAGGTGACATGAACCTCTACGGACTGGCTCGTTCAACCAATGAACTTGCCGGCAAAGCCCGTCATAAGCAGCTTTCACCGGATGATCTCGCAGGTGGTACCTTCACGCTCACCAATTATGGTAGCGTGGGTAACCTGATGGGCACACCGATTATCAATCAGCCGCAGGTTGCCATTTTTGGAACGGGTATTATTCAGAAGCGCCCGATGGTAATGGAAATCGATGGCAATGATGTAATTGCAATTCGCCACATGGTGTACCTCTCCATGAGCTACGACCACAGAATTATTGATGGTGCCCTTGGTGGAGCCTTTGTTCAGCGTGTGAAGCAGCTGCTCGAAGAGTTCGATCCGAACCGCACTATCTGAAAAAGTCTCCGGGCTTAGTTAATGAAATCCGGCATCTGATTAAAGATGCCGGATTTTTTTTGCCCGAAACTTAACGATATTGAAAGAAATCATTCGACTTGAACAAAGAGCTTTATGAAGGCTCATGTTCGCATAATCTGAAGAACAGATACGCATATGTTTATTGCAAAGACGGTAGCTGAAATACGCACGTTCACTAATGGCGCTCACACCGACGGACACAAAGTTGGATTCGTCCCTACGATGGGCGCCCTGCATGAAGGGCATCTCGACCTCATTCGGCTGGCACGGTCAAAAGCAAAAAAAGTGGTGGTGTCGATTTTTGTAAACCCTACACAGTTTGGGCCGGGCGAGGATTTTGAAGCGTATCCGCGAAGACTGGAAGATGATCTTGAAAAGTGTCGAAAAGCCGGTGCTGATGCCGTTTTTTGTCCTGAACGTGATGAGGTTTATGGCGGTAAAACCTACATTAAGATGAGCCTCTCAACCCTTGGTAATAATCTTTGTGGTGCTTCAAGACCCGGACACTTCGACGGTGTTATTCAGATTGTGAATAAGCTGTTTAATATGGTGAAGCCTGATGTCGCGGTATTTGGTCAGAAGGATATACAGCAGTTTCGGATTCTGGAGCAGATGGCTGCAGAGTTTAATCATGATATCGATATTGTGATGGGGCAAACCGTTCGCGCTGCAGACGGGCTGGCGCTGAGCAGTAGAAACGTCTACCTCGATCGCAGCGAACGTATTGCTGCGCCACAGCTGTTTGCGACCCTTCAAAAGCTGAGTCGTGAGCTGGCAGAACATAAGGGACAGGATGATGTTCGATCGTTTGTTCAAAAAATGGCCCAACAGGGAAAGGAAGAGCTGGAAAAGGCGGGCTTTAAGCCGGACTATTTGCAGCTTGTTGAGTATGACACGCTTCAGCCACCACTGCGTTTGGAACAGGGTAAAACGTATGTTTTAGCCGCCGCTGCCTATCTTGGAAAAGCCCGTCTGATTGATAACGTACTTTTCTCCATAGGCTGACTGCCAAAAGTTAAAGAGCCCTTTTCACGAGAATCCAAAGCATACCGCCGGCGACCACCAGCAGGACGAGCGAATGCCAGGCTACCCCGAAAAAGAGGGGAAAGAAAATAAAGTGCATGCTCAGCAGGGTGAAGCCGGCAAGTATGGCAGTGGCCAACGTTTTGAGCAGCGGTCTTGAAGATTGACCTGTAACCGGCTTCCACCAGCCGTGTGGCCGTACCCTTTTGTAAAAGGCCTTTAGGTGCGAAGTGTCGTCGGGGCTGGTAAGGAAGGTGACGCTCAGCCAGGTAGCCATCACAATTGCAGTAAGAACCAGTACTTTTATGGAAAATGGCTGCATGCCCAGGGAGAACGCTGCTGTGTCCATCATATCCCGGAAAGCAGTCCACTCCTCATAGGCGAATTCGTATAAAACGGCATAGATTAGAGAGCTGAGCATAGCCGATAGCTGCGACCAGGCGTTGATGCGCCACCACCACCAGCGAAGCAGGAATACAGGCCCGACGCCGGCTGTTATCACCAAAATAAACCTGAAAATTTGTTCTACGCTTTCGAAGAAAAAGGCGATGCAAACAATAAACAGAGATATCAGAACTATAGAAATATAGGTGTGCCAGCGTTTTTTGGAATCGGTGAAGCTGGCCCTATCGTAATCAAGCAGATCAATCATGATGTAGGAGCTGCTCAGGTTAATGAAGGCTTCAACCGTTGTGAGATAGGCGATACCTATGGCAATAAGGCTTAAGGCGCGGAGTCCGGGTGGAAGCTCTTCCGCAAAAAGCCGGAAGAGGGCCTGCTCGCCGTTTATCATTTCAGGATAAAAATAGAGCGCCGCAGACACGATAATGAGCAGAAAAAAGGTAATCACAGCCATTGCTATTCCCTGAAAGAGCGCGCCTTTAATCAAATCCCTTCGGCTGTTCATATGGATAAATCGCTGCGCCTGAAGACCGGCACCATCCATCAGGTAAGACGACCACCAGGCAACCAGAATGAGCACAAGGAAATCCGCCCGGCTGAAAATGCCGCCGGAGTCAGGCAGAATCCGGACAGGTCCGGTTCGCTCCGTAATAGCGGACCCGAGTTGATGCGGCCCGCCGGCCGAGATGAGAAGCCATAACGAAATGATCAGGATGATGGCCGTAAACAACAGCCCCATAAATACGTCCATGCGAACCTTCGTATTAAAGGTTGTACGAGTGACGTTCAACAGCAGAATAGCGATGGTAATAAGCAGACTGAAGCTGTAAGAAAGGCCGGAGAATGCAGACAAAAAGCCGGCAAAGGCCACGGTCATTTGTGCACAGAGCAGCGGAAAAACAAGAACGCCCACATACCCGGCACGGAAGGTCTGCAGAATGTTGCTGGCACGACCGGAAAACCTGAGCTTCACAATCTGATTGTCTGTGTTAACTCCGCTTCGGGCCCAGTAATGAGAAAAAATAAAGGCCGTGAAGCCAATGCCAATATTCCCGATAAATACCCACCACAACTCCTGAAATCCGCCACTGAACGCAAGCCCTGCAAGCAGCACAGCGTAGGTGACATTTACGGCAATAACGGTTAAAGAAAACCCCGTAACCCACCACGGCAGGGGTGCGAGGCTGCCGAACATATTTTTAAAGCTCTGCTCCCTCCGGAACAGAGATAAAAACCAAAACAACAGAAAGGCAGCTACGATGAATATGTCTGTCATAGCGGGAATGTACTCAAATATAAAACAGATGAGAAGCCCTGCTGTAGTTCAAGCCTGCCAATTTGCTGTTAAGTACGACGGTTGATGGGTGCTTAAACTTTTGTAAATAAATTACTTGTGTTTGTGAACTAATTGAACTTTTTGAACTTTGAAAAAGTACCAGCGAAGCCGGATTTTAAAGGTGTTGAATTACAGCGAAAGTTTAAGCGGAGCAATGATTTAGAATGTGGTACAATTGTGGTTTAAAGGGTGAGCTGAATGGTTAGAATTTTTTTTTGACGGCTATCATGAAGTAGAATGGTAAGGGGTAGTTTAGTTGAACGGCTGGGGTATACATAGTCTCGTTTCCGGCCGGATCTTTGAAGTAATCCAAAGATTGTGTTTGCACCTTAGTTTTTAGTTTTCACAAGTAAAACTACAGTCCAAACCCGCACGCCGGTGAAATGGCGTGCGGGTGTTTTTTTAAAAGAAAAGCGTGGGGGTGCAGCCAGGTTCTGCGGTCGCTATTAGTTATTGAACAGACTGATTTTTCCAAATCCCCGTTTTTCTGCAAGCTCCCGCCACCGGTCCTCTTCTTCGGCATTTCCTTCAATACGGGCTTTTAGTATGCTGGCTGCAGCTTCAAAAAGCAGGTATTTTTTTTCTTTCGATGTCGAAATGACGTCTTCCAGCCTGTTTAAGGCCGTATCGGGGTTCTGCTTGTTTGCTTCTTTAAAAGCCGCTACCAGGTTAAATACACATCGGGATGTGAGGCCTTCACCCCGGTCCATAATGGTTTTGTTACGAATTTCTTCGTACTCATAATTGTGAGTCGATATTCCGCTATCCTCCAGAATGGCGGCCAGGCTTAGGAAAAAGCGGGCTTCATAGGAGTTACCCCAGATCGATCCGGCCGATGGAAACCGATTGCTATAGCGCTCAAAAAGACTGCGTATCCGATCTTTTTCTCCCATTAGCCAGAGACCGAAAGCGTGCAGATGCATAATCATTTGGGGCCTTTCATAGGCCGGATTGGCCAACGTTGCTTCAGTTATTTTTTCGGACTGAAGAATGAATTCTTCCGGATCGCTTCCCTTCAGGAATTCGTAGAGGGCCGTATATACCGAGGCTCGTACTCTTGGGAACTCATGATCGCCATCCGAAACGGTGAGCTTTTTGATTTTGCCTATAGCCGCGGAAAGTCGTTCCATATCCAGTTCCAGGATTCCGCGCAGTGCGATGATGCTCTGTGCAAACAGCTTGTCCTGTACGCTGTCAGACTTTTCGTAGTAGCTTTCGATGGCCATCCCATAAAAGCCGGGCAGTTCATCAATGATTACGAGGTGTTCGAAATAGAGCAGACGGAATACAGGATGTCCTGCCAGCTCAGGCAGCATGTGCTTCATCCATTCGGTGTCGCTGTGCCAGACGTAGAATGTGGATCTGGCTAAAGCCTTCTTTGTGTTTAAATCCAGGTCCAGATCGAGCAGGGCGAGAAGCAAATCTTGTCTGTGGTCACGAAAAAAAATCCAGAGCAGGTTGCCCAAAATTCCGAGATAGATGCTCTTTTCTTTGTGCCGCTCGTGGAATTCCTGCAGATCATTGGTTGAGATATCATTCGCCTGATACCAGAAAAGCGCGGTAAGACACTCCAGATAAATCTGATGAGAGAACCTGACGTGTACCTTTCTTATGAATGAGCCAGGGTTTGCATCACTTACACGAATAATGTTTTTGCCCAGCAGCTCCTCCCATGCCCTGGGATACTGTGTAATGATATGATCCAGCTCGCTTAGGTCCGCATAGGTCTTATGATCCTGCTGAAAGAACGAATCAAGTATTTGCCTGAAAATGGCCCGGTTGCCCGTACTTTCGGGAGCATCATACATGAGATGCTGCAGGTAGGTGCTTACCACATCCTGCTCGACATAGTTGTATTTTTTGCTGCTTTGGGTTCGGCTTAGCAGGGTGATGTGGCTTGGACTCCGCATCTGTGCTGTGTTGAGGCTGCTGAGTTGTATGTCAGCAATCCCGGTAAGCTTGTGCCATAGCTCGTCGATTTCATTGTCGGTTAGCTCAGGCAGGGTGATGAACTCATCGCCCGACAGAGGTGCATCCGGCTGGTGGAACCACCTGCTCCAGTCCGGCTGCGTACGGATGTTGGATGAACAGCTTTGCCAGCTTTCCGTTCTCTGGCTGAAGATAACCCGGCATTCGGGATAGTCTCCAACCTGATGGCAAAGTTGCATCAGGGCTTCAAACAGGCTGAATACATCCTTTTTGTAGGGGCCGGCCTCGTCTACCGCATCAATAATGATGGTTTTTCGCACTCCGGCATCTGCGAGCACGGCGGCCGTGTCTTCAGTGCTGCATCCGGAAGATTCACAGATAGCTTTCACGCAGGCAGCCGGACCTGCATTTTGTATCAAAAGAGGTGCTAAAAATGATGCCTTCGTAACAAGAACAAGCTCATTACCTCCGCTTTTTTTTCTAAGGTCGAGGGCAAACTGAAGCGCAGTTACGGTTTTCCCAAAACCGCCGGGTGCAATCATCGGATAAACAGCGTACTCGCCGGAGCCAACAAACTGATAAAGCTCTTTAAGCACGGATTTTCTCTCAATGGTTTTGTGAGGTTCGGACTGTCCCTGGAACTGATCCCTGAGGTGGGTGTCTGCGGCCTTTTGAAGCTGCCGTGCAGATAAACCGGTTTTTTCTTCTTCTGATTTTTTGGGTGGACGACCGTTTTGGTTCTTAAACGCGCTGAAGCTGGCGAAACCCGTATAGCGCGCAAGAATATCGAGCGTGAAGTTCGACGGACTAACGCTGGAATTGACCAGCCCAAAAAAACGCTTCAGGGTGCTGGCGCTAATTTTTTCTCCTGTATCCTGGAAAATTAAATAGGAGATGTGCTCACAATCTTTGTGATACACCTGCTCAAACCCGGACTTTTCCTTAACCCTTTTTGCAAGAGCCTTATGGCCACGATCCATTATCACAAACTACAGAACAGTTCTAGGAATTTATTGATAAGGTATTGTTAAACTAAGAAGATGATCCGCTATTAAAATAGAACCGGATTTTTATGTTTATTCAAACCTTCAATATGTGGCTCTATTGTAACCATTAAAACTATTTTTCACAAAAAGTATAATCATCATTTTAGTAAAAAACGGAGGTGTTTAAGTCGTTATTTAATGAAAACAATAGAATAAGGTTGATGACGGTGCTCCGATTTAGGAGCTTATGTCAATCTCGATCAGAGCTGTTCTAACCTGCATTTCAGGTTGTGTTTGCGTCCAGGCGAGCAGGATTGAGTCCTGCAAAACGGCCATACGGGGGAAACCACCCCGCGGGCTGTACTCTGCCTGCTGCAGTTTAATCACATCTGAAACGTGATTCCCCGCGGAATCGAACTCCTGAAGCATTATGTAGCCGTTACCGTCACTCATATCGAGCCAGCTTACAAAAAGTCTGCCATCATCTGCGAAAAGCACGTCGGTGCGGCCGGCAGGTTTTTCTGTTTCCAGAACAATTGGTGAATCAAAACTTCGTCCGTCATCCTGAGAAATCGCCAGCTTGATTTCAGGCTTACCTTCCGCTTCGGTAAACCACACAATAGCCACGGTACTATCTGAACTGGCGCCGCGCGGGCCGTTTACCGGACATCCGAAAATTACCCAGCCGTCGCGGTGAAGGGGTTGTGGTTCGCTCCATTCACCGGTTGCGAGGCTGTATCTGGAAAAGAAGATGTCACGGATTTCGCCCTCCTCGCGATTCCTGTATATGGCCAGGTATCCATCACTAACGGGAATGAGATCAGTCTGGCAGCAATCACAAACGGTATTGTCAATTTCTTGCTTACGGGTTATGGATCCGTTGGCATGAAGCTCGGCGGATCTGAGGGTCATGGAATGGGAGAAGTCTGGGTTCCCGTGTGCGCCTTCGGTGTAGCGTCCGTCCAGCCAGATGGCGAGAACTGCATCATCCCGAAGAGCGGCCATCGAAACAAACCCATGCTCGGTGGGGCTGTCGTCTTTATGAGCCCTGAAAGACGAATTCCAGCCGGACGAGTCAGGATTATAAAAGCTCACTTCAACATGGTAGGCAAAGGTTCCGCCATCTACTTTTTTCAGATGATGAGCGGCCAGAGGTGCTCCGTTACGACCGACAACAGAGGGGAAGTCGGCCCAGTTTACAAAATATGCTGCTGTCGCACCCTTGCTGAAAACCTGGGAATCCGACCATTCCCCGTCTTTAAATACAGATGCTATTGTGCGGACGGAATCGTTCTCGACCGTTGTCCAGCTCATGTGTATGGCGCCTGAATTGTCGGTAAAAAGGCTTGGGTATCGGGAGCCGGGTCCGGCAGGGTTGTCTAGCTCGTATATGGAAAGTGAAGGCGTATCAGTCTCTGTTGAATCAGACGTCTGATCCTGATTTTCAGCTGTACATGAGCATAAAAAAATAAGAAGAAGCAGTGCACAAGCTTTTAAAAAACGCAACATATTCACATCTGGTTCTGGTTGGTATAGTAGATTAACCTTTGGTCAGGTTACGGCAAGCAGAGTATGAAAACAAGTGATGGTATGGTGAGGGGTATGCAAAACCAGTTCCGGGTGCTTTGCAGGGTGATGGGCTTCTGGTTTTGAATTGTGAATCACTAGTGTCCGGGGAAAATCAAATCTAACTTAATTTGCGTTTATAAAACCATCCAGAGGGTAATTTCTTTCAAGTTGCAAAAACAAACCCCTGCATTACGGATTCAGTAATTAGATCATCAGTCAAGATAAACATCTTTTACCTTTTGTGCGGATACGCCGGTGGGCGCATAGACGTCAG
>JAIUMA010000010.1 GCA_022565795.1 Balneolia bacterium | reverse complement strand
GAAACCCCTCGCTACCATGTTGGTCGTACCCTGAAGGGCACTTTGGATTCAGGCATTGTCGTCCTTTTCTAACTTCCGTGAGGTTTGCTGAATGGCCAGTATTGTTTTTAAAGGGCCCGCTCTTATTAACTAAAACCTCGTGTCTTCACTCTTTGTCTCTGCCTGTCTTCGCAACAGCAGGCAGGTCTGCCTGACAGAACTGGCAGGGTTCAATCCTTAGCCGGGTCTGGCAATTTCACTTAACATTCAAAATTGGGTTCAAAGCGGCCTGCCCGTCAATCAATTTTAACTATCAGCAGTGTGGTGTCGTCGGCCAGCTCGTAGTTGCTGAACTCAAGTATGTAGCGTTTTACTTCATTGCATATGTCTGCAGCAGAGCGCCCCCGCGTATCAAGACCGTTGATATAGTTTTTAACCTTCTCAAAATCGAGCCGTTCACCCGACTCACTCTGTGCTTCAGGTAGCCCGTCAGAATAGAAAAAGAGCGTATCGCCGGACTTCAGCACAGTTTCGGAGTCTGTGTAAGTAATTCCTTTTCTGAAACCCAGAGGAAAACGAGGGGCCGGAAGCGGAATGAAGCTGCAGCTGCCGTCACGTTTTAATATCGGAGGGCAGTGCCCTGCATTAGCGAGCGTGAGCGTTTTCTTACGGAGATAAATGTGCCCAACCTGACAGGTAATAAAAGTTTGCTCGTCCGTCTTATCACACAAAATCGGATTGATCCCTTTCAGCACTCCCGCGGGTGAGTCAGAGGTAATCCGGCTTAACAGAAGTCCGCTCGTGAAAATGGCGTTAAAGGCTGACTGCATGGCTTTCCCCGACACATCCACGATAGCCAGAGCCAGGCCTTCGGGTTTGCCCGTTGCGTCTTCAAGAATGGTGAAGTCGTAAAAATCGCCACCAACTTCATGAGACGGTACAAAGAATCCATGTATATCGAGGCCGGGAATTTGTGGCGGGGTATCGGGCATAAGCGCAGCCTGACTCTCCTTGGCAATCGCAAGCTCTTTTTCCGAGCGCAACCGTTTATTCAGCTTTTCTTCATACTCAGGCACGTATTCCTTGTAGGACTTCATATTCTTTCCGTATAGAACAGAAACGAGTCCGAACATAAAGGGCGTAAGCAAAATGATGAAAAGCAGCCATGACTGGCCTGTAATAAAGGCGCTTTCCGAGCCGATGTAGGGAAGCATCCGGATACCCATCAGCAGAACAAACCAGGAAATAATGGCTGACACGATGCCGAAGTAGCGATATGCCATCACAAGCGGAACGCTTAAGGCAAGATAAATGCTGAAAACCTGCCATACAGAGCCTTCAGATAGGAAAAACGGGCCAATTACAAACAGCGTACTACCAGAAATAATCATCGTTAAAAGCATGCGAAGGCTGTCTTTTCGAACAACGAAGGCAATCAGGTTATAGGCAACGCCAACCTGAGCAATTATAAAAAGCATGGAGCTGAGCCATGCGTTCAAAAAAACTGCCGCTGCAGGAGCGGCGGTTGATGGCTCCCGGAAACCCATCATAAAACTGTCGCTCTGGAGCATCAAAATGTCGTAGCTGTAGAACATCAGGGCAATAATCACAAAGTAAATGCCGGCAATTCCATATCCGGTTAGAATACCTGCGCCGACTTCTTTTTTCATCAGCTTTCCGCCCCATACCGCGTCAATTACTGGAATTTGTCCGCTTTTGAGCTCACGGGCTAATGACTCCCAGGCGACATAGGCAAATGAGGCGTAAATACCGTAGAAGCTGGCAATAAGAAGCTGCTGAAGAGTATCTGTGAAAACGATATCCGCATTGTAGAGGCCATAATAGGTGGGAGCAAGAAAAAGCAGCTGCCAAATATACTGGGCCAGTGTAACGCTGCCGAAAATAAATAGACTGCGTTTCCACTCCATTCGGCCCCGAAATATCTGTCGAATCGCCGTTCCGAGAATGATGATCATTATTAGTGAGAGGACCAGTAAAAGCAGGGTATTTCCTGCAACCGCGAAGGGTGCGGTAGCAAGATCAACTTCTGCGCTTACATAAGATACTTCGAAAGCGTGAACGGAGAATCCACTGAGATCATCACGAACGTTTTCGAAATAGTTGAACCGGATGATGGCAGGACCGGGTGCTGAAACTGCGATTTTTTCAAAAACAATCTGTTGAATGTCATAGGTTGAATTATTCCGTGTTCCGGGCTGGGATATTTCCTCTGCAAGCTGTCGATAGTTGGTCAGATCATAACGGAAAACTTCCTCAACGATGCGGGTGATTGACTCAGTATCAGCTTCACCTTCGATAAATGTCAGATTACGATCCGGGTTATTTTCGTATGATAATACTCTGCCCTGATCGCTCAGATTTGCTTTTGTATAACCAATTCGTTCAAAAACTTGCGTAATGCCCTGTACGAGATCGGGTTCCTTAAATGTACCTCCCAAAACGACCTGCCAACCGTTAATGGGTACATTGTTGCGGTTCAACTGAAAGGGCGTCGTTGAGCCTTGTAACTCCTGTTCAATACTTTTAAAGAGACGGATGTCCTGAAATCGGTGGTAGACTGTATTCAGACTGTCTGACTCAAAACCAAGCTGTGCATTTACGGAATGCAGAAGGGCTTCGGCCTCAGGGCCACTTTTGTGGATTCGGGCCCCGGCGTTGAAATCGAATGACGTCCGAAGCAGCAAAAACACAATGATTCCAAAAACACCAAAATAGGTGAACTGAAACCCGGGTTTGTGAATAATATTTGCCGGTTTGAAGGCCATCAATTGGTTAAAAACGATAAAAAAAGACTAGGTTGGCACAGTAGCAGTATACGGACAGGCAGAAAATAGTTACAGCATGAATTCAAAGATAAATTTTGGTTACTACCAGGTGAGGAATCAAAACAGCTGAATTCAAAAAAAGCCGCCCTGACATTCAGGACGGCTTTTTAAATCGATGCCATATGCAGGCGTTAAAGAAGCCAGGCTTAGTCTTGCTCAGCGTTCTTTAGTTCTTCAAGCTGCTGCTGAACCTCAGCGATACGCTTTTCTTTGTCTTCGAGCTTGCTTTCAGCTTTATCGATGTTGCCCTGAATTTCGTCAATCAGCTTTTGGCCTTTTTTATTTGGCTTGAAGTACGTTTTAGTATCGGCATACTTGGCAATATCGTTACGTATCTGGTCAGCTTCCTTGCGTAGCTTGAAGAGCTCTCCCGAAAGCTGTTTTTCCTCAGAACCACCACCAGATGAGCGACCGCCACCGGATGACTGTGAGCTCTTGTCACCACGCTGGCGAAGTTCGCCAAAGAAAAGGTCATTTGCCTCGCGGTATTTGTCCCAGATTTTGTCCTTGTGCTTAATAGGTACAAAACCAATTTGTTTGTATTGCTCTTGTAGCGCCTTCACTTCAGTTAGGGCCTCTTCGATATTCTCGGCTTTTGAAAGCTCGGTAATCTTGTCTACAATGTCGCGCTTGGTCTTCAGGTTATCCTGCTGCTCGGAACGTACTTCCTTAAAGTAGCTTCTGCGCTCTTTGTAGAAGTTGTCCATCAGCTTGCGGAATTTCTTCCAGGAAGTGTTCGACTTACGTCTTGGAACCGGACCGACAGCTTTCCATTCCTCAAAGATTTTTTCCATCTTTTTAGTGCTTCCTTTCCATCCCTCGGAATCAATCAGCTTCTGAACTTCTTCGATAAGACGCTCTTTCTCAGCGAGGTTTTTAGACTCTTCTTCCTTGATCTTGTCAGCATTCTCATCGCGAATACTGTTAAACTCATCGGATGCTTTTTTGAAGCGTGCCCAGAGCTCATCGTTTTGAGCCTGTGGTATAGGCCCAAGCTTCTTCCATTCGTTGTGCAGATTGTTGATGTCGCGTGCCGCGGTAGCGAGACTGTCGGATTCCTTTAATTCCTCCGCACGGGCGATAAGCTTAAGTCGCTTATCGATGTTCTTATCCATCTCTTTTTTGAACTCCGGGTCGTAGTCTACCCGTGCTTCAAAAAACTGCTCGCGGGCAGCATGAAATCTTTTCCATAAATCGTCTTCCTTCTCTTTGGGAATACGCCCAATCTTTTTCCAGTCTTTAAAAAGCTTTTCAAGCTCATCGTCAAGTGCTTTCCAGTCGGCTGTTTTTTCGCCTGCTCCGGAGATAAGCGATTCGATTTTTTCAATGACAAAAAGTTTCCCTGTTAGATTGTCCTCTTCCTGCTGACGCACTTGAACAAGATATTCTACTCTGTTTTCTTCAAAAACAGACAGCAGGCTCTGTAAGCGGGCGTCTTGTTCGGCCGGGCCTTCATTTGGCAATGGCTTTACGCTCTCAAACTTGCGAGTGAGGTTGCTTATCTCACCCTGAGCGGCCCACTTTTTGTCATCAATGATTTTCTGAACGCGGTCCAAAAGTTCTTCACGGAAGGCGAGATTCTTCTTGCGCTTTTCTTCCTGCTGCTTTTGATACTCTAGCCTTCGCGTTTCAAGATCTTTTTCTACAGCTTCAAACTTATCTTTAAGCTTATAGTAGTCGATATGGTCAAAATCAGGACCGGCAGCCCATTTGGCCTTCAGCTCGTCGTAGGTGGATGAAGCTGTTTTAGTGTTTCGTATCTCAGAGAGCTCCTGAGCTTTTTGAGTCAGGTTTTTATAGTATTCTTCCGGTGATAGCTCTTCCGGCTCTTCTTCACTTTTCGCCTCAGTTTCATCAGTTTCAGAAGCTTTCTGAGTGTCCGCAGGTTTAGTCTCTTTATTTGCTTCAACTTCCTCTACAGCCTGAGCGCTGTCTTCGGCAAGCTGTGTATCCTCAGGGGCCTCTGCTGGCTTGGCTTCGTTTTTAATGGCAACCGCCTTGGCTTTGAGGTCGTTTTCGATATGTGCCATTAGTGCCGGAAAATCTCCGACAGCTTCAGCCTCTTTAAGAGTTGATAGAAATGCATTCTTGTGCTTATCCAGCTCATCAGCAGAAATACCTGCTTCTATACTGCTGAGTTTTTCCTTTAATTCGGCTTCCATTTTGGAAAAAGCTGCCGAGAAATGCGCGGCTCTGTCCTCTGCGTTTTCGGCCGTTACGACTTCTTCAAGCGTTTTTCCGGAAAATAAAGTGTTATCGTTTTGGATAAGTGCACCTTCTGCCGTTACGTGGCAAAAGTCATTTTCGAACAGGTTGTCGTTCGAACTACTGGCTTCGGTCTGCATACTGCTAAGGCTGATTTGGATTAAAGCTTTTGACCCTTCAAACGGGCCTCAATTCAATTAAGATGAACAAGTTATCAAATAAACTTCATTTTCTACATAAAAAAATTGAATTTAATCAAAATTGAGCCCGCATAGTAAGCGCTTGGAAGACAGTTAATCACGAGTCTGACTCTTTCATAAATGAAGCAGCTACTTTCATATTCGTTTTGAGCGGAATTACGGAGCTTACTTTACTGAGTATACGAAGGGAATTAGATGTGGGAACCAGCATTTTGTTGGTGGCAAGTGCATCGAGGCCAATTTTTGAAACTTCTTCCGCTGTTTGAACGGTGCGCTCGGGCGCATCACCCTCTTTTGCTCCGGCAACTTTAAAAAACTCTGTGCGCACCGGACCCGGGCACAAAGTGCTAATATGCACTCCGGTGCCTTTCATTTCGTGCCAAAGTGCGCAGCCGAAACTGCTTACATAGCTTTTTGTGGCTGCATAAACGGCGAAGTAGGGTACGGGCGCCATAGCCGCCATAGAGGCAACATTCAGAATTCCGCCCTGTTTTCTGCTGAGCATATCCGGCAGGAAAAAGTAGCTTAGCTCGGTAAGAACGGATACGTTCAGATCTGTCATGCTGCGATAAGTGGCGGCATCACCTTTCAGAAACCGGCCTTTAAAGCCAAATCCGGCGTTATTTATGAGTATGTCGGTATCAATACCATCTTCTTTAAGGCGGCTGAAGAGCCAGGCCGCTGCACCCGGTTCGTTCAGGTCTTTTTCAATAACAACAGCGTCGATTTCGGTTGTCTCTTTTATTTCGGAAGCCAGTTCTGTAAGGCGGTCTTTTCGGCGCGCAACAAGAATGGGTTTACATCCGCGTGCGGCGAGATCAAGGCTCATGCGACGACCAATTCCGGAAGATGCACCTGTTACTAAAGCGGTTTTTTTATCAAAGAATGCCATTGAGAAGAAAAATTGTAATTCAGGGAAGTTGACAACATAGCTATTTAATACAACTGCTTTATCGGAATCATTCACAAGAGGTTGGATGAGCATAACAACGCCTTAAATATACTCAGGGACATAGCCGTAATAATTGATACTAATGATATTATAATTTTGGTGAGTGCTGAAATTTGGTATTTTTGAGACATGGTTAATTTAATTATAAACACAAATATATATCACCTATGATTGAAGACTTAAATGCCGAAACGGCAACAGAGATCGTAACTGAATACGGGCCGAATATTCTGTTTGCAATCCTCACGCTGGTTGTGGGTTTGTGGATTGTGAAGTTCATCGTTGCCGCAGTTAAGAAGGGGCTTGATAAAAGTGAAACTGATGCTACTCTTAAGTCCTTTCTTGGGAGCCTTGTTTCAGTACTACTGAAAATAATGGTCTACATCACTGCTCTGGGAATGCTGGGCGTGGAGATGACTTCATTTATTGCTATTCTTGGTGCGGCCGGTCTTGCTGTAGGTCTCGCACTTTCCGGTACGCTTCAGAATTTTGCCGGTGGAGTTATGATTCTGCTTTTCAAGCCTTTCAAAGCAGGGCAGTTTATTGAAGCACAGGGGCATATGGGTACAGTTAAAGAGATCCAGATTTTTACAACGTATCTGAATACGCCAGATAACAAGATTGTAATTATTCCGAACGGGCCACTTGCCACAGGTTCATTAACCAACTTCTCCATGATGCCTACCCGTCGTGTGGACTGGACGTTTGGAATTGCCTATGGTGATGATGTTGATAAAGCCTATGAAGTGTTAAACCGCCTTATTGCTGCAGACGAGCGCATCCTCAAGGATCCGGCTCCGTTTATTGCTGTGAAAGAACTGGGGGACAGTTCAGTAGATTTCACCGTGCGCGCATGGGTAAACTCTCCTGATTTCTGGGGCGTTTTCTTCCGCATGAATGAGGAAGTGTACAAGACGTTCGATAAAGAAGGCCTTTCAATTCCGTTCCCTCAGCGCGATGTACACCTGCATCAAGTCAAAGACTGACAGGGAATCAAAATCTCATAAGTATAAAAAAAGCCGCCACCGGATTCCCGGGGCGGCTTTTTCTTTACATCTAAACACGGTTAGAAGTAATAGCGAACACCGATACCACCATTAGCGGAAAAGTCGGTTGAAGGCGCAAGGTCAAGCACAGGAGCAACTTCCATGAAGAGTTCAATCGGATCGTTGCTGAAGAAGTAGCTCAAACCAAGCGGAATACGAACGCCAAGCTTATCATCACGATCTTCGCGAATGAGGAAGCGACCGCCGAGTCCGTAGTAGAAACTCATGGTGCCGCGCTCAACCTGAATGAGGTTGAAATTATTGATTTGGTAATCCAGGTGCATATGCAACGAGCTGCGACCGCTGAATGACCAGGCCACACCGCCTGCGAATGCAGTATTGCCGCCGGTCCAAAGCTTTCCGGTAACACCGGTTGGCTCACCAAGCATAACACCAAGACCAAAATTACCGCCAGGGCGGTTTTGAGCCTCAGCGTTTTGAACAGACAGTCCGGTGATAAGGAACAGGCTCAATAATGCTGCTGAGAAGTAGGTAAAAACTGATTTCTTCATAAATGAATAAATATTTTAATAGTAAGGTAAGTGCTTCGTTTGGAAGCAGATCTGATTATTCGGTACTTCATTGTTGAACAGTTTGAATATACGCAAGTATTGCTCAATTGCGTATCTACTGTATTACACTAACAACCATACGTTATGACCAATTTCATCGGTGGGTAGTAAAGTAACCCGCTTCCTTTGTTTTGAACGACATGTTGCCCTTCAAAGGTTGCGTGTTTATAATGGTGGAACGTAGTTTTTAGCAGGAATCATTTTGATGTCGTGAATCTGACATACAGCTTCGAAAGATTGTTTTTTATTAGATCCGAATGGGCTAAAACTGCGTAATTGCACAATAAAGCATCATAAACCTATACCGAACAATTCATTAAATATCTATGAGCAATTCCTATTATGACTCCGCCGACCTCAAAAAGTTCGGCGATATTGCAGAGTTTGAGCCCGAACTGGCTAAAAAGTTTTTCGACTATTACGGGAGCGTTTTTGAAGAAGGGGAACTCACTGCCCGGGAAAAAGCGCTGATTGCCCTCGCCGTGGCGCATACGGTTCAGTGCCCGTACTGCATCGATGCCTATACTGAAGCCTCACTTGAAAAAGGGGCCAATGAAGCCCAAATGATGGAAGCGGTGCACGTAAGCTGCGCCATAAGAGGCGGTGCATCGTTGGTTCATGGCGTGCAGATGATGAATAAAGCCAAAAAGATGGGCATGTAATGAAAGAAGCTTCACTAAAATCAAGAGGTCACGCGCTAACAGATCCTGCTGAACAGCTGGAAATTCTCAATAATCATACGCCAAGGATGTGCACGCTGCCGCGGTTTGAGCAAATGCTTGAATCCAGCGGGCTGTATCCGCTTAAGCCGACTGGTATTGATATTTTCCAGATGAACCTGGGATACATGTGCAACATGCTTTGCAAGCATTGTCACGTAGACGCCGGACCGGACCGCAAGGAGATGATGAGCCGTGAAAACCTGGAGCATTGCATCCGCGCAATTGAAGAAATAGATGCCCAAACGGTTGATCTTACAGGGGGCGCTCCGGAAATGCACCCGGATTTCCAGTGGTTTGTTGAGCAAATCAGCAAGCCGGGCAGGACGATAATCGTTAGGTCGAATCTTACGATTTTGGTTACGAATCCGAAGTACAGGGCCTTCCCCGAGTTCTTCAAAAAACATAAAATGGACGTGACCTGCTCTCTTCCGTTTTACAACAAATTCACCACAGATAAACAGCGCGGTGAAGGAACCTATGACCGATCTATTGAGGCACTTAAAAACCTAAATGAAATCGGTTATGGTAAAGAGGGCACCGGTTTGCCGCTGAATCTGGTTTATAATCCTGCAGGCGCGTTTCTGCCGGCCGATCAGTCGGCGCTTGAAGCAGATTTTAAAGCCAATCTGATGCGCAAGCACGGCATTGAGTTCAACAATCTGTACACCATAACCAACCTGCCAATCAGTCGCTATCTGGACTATCTGCTGATGTCCGGCAATTTGGATGAGTATATGGAAAAGCTGGTGAACGCCTACAATCCCGGCGCTGCTGCCGGAGTAATGTGCCGAAACACGCTCTCTGTGAGCTGGGACGGTCAACTTTATGACTGCGACTTCAACCAGATGCTGGAAATGCCGGTTGAAACGGAGCACACAAGGCACATTCGGGATTTCGACGCTGATGCACTAAACGCCCGAAATATTGTGGTGAATCAGCACTGTTTTGGGTGTACAGCCGGTGCGGGGAGCAGCTGCGGCGGCGCCACGACTTAGAACGCCATCACCATGGGAAAACAGAAGAAACGGAAACAGGCACTTATCGTTTTTTTGAAGGCACCGGAGGCGGGGAAGGTGAAAACTCGCCTTGCCGCTGATACCGGTGCTGAAAAAGCAATGAAGGTCTACAAAACGCTGATTTCACTTACGCTGAAACGGGCGCGGGATTTTGGTGATGCACAGACATTTTTGTTTTTGGCAGGTGATGAGTCCTGGAAGCCTGAAAACAGCAATGGTTTCCACATACGGCGACAAACAGGAAGTGATTTAGGTGAGCGCATGAAAAATGCCTTCATACAGCTCTTGAAGGAAGGGTTCGAATCTGTTTGTATAATCGGAAGCGACTGCCCGGGAATCACGGAGTCGGATTTGGATAGTGCCTTTTCGTCGCTAGATGCGGTAGATGTTGTAATTGGTCCGGCAAGGGATGGCGGATACTATCTGCTGGGCATGAAAGAGGACCAAACCGACGTTTTTGGCCTTGAGGCATGGAGTCATTCTGATGTATTTGAGGAGACGATGCGCATCATCCGGAACAAAAAGCTAAGCTACGCGCAGCTCAGGCCGTTAAGCGATCTGGATGACATCACCGATTATAACCGCATGAAGCATCTGCTGGAAGCAGATATTGCGGAAGCTGGTTCGAAAAACGATGGCTAAGATTTCCGTGATTATACCGGTTTATAACGAGGCCGGGCATATCGGTGAGCTGCTTAGGTATCTCAAAAGCATCATTCCTGATGATCGGGCGCCACGGATTGATTTGCTTGTAGTTGATGGCGGCAGCACCGATACAACGGCTGAGGAGGTTTTGGCAGAGGGTGTGCGTCTGGTGAAGTCGCCGCTAAAAGGACGCTCAGCGCAAATGAACTACGGCGCAAAAGAGAGCAGCGGGGAGGTTCTCTACTTCCTGCACGCAGATTCGTTTCCACCATCCGATATTTTTTCATCTGTAGTATCAAAAGTGAGGGCAGGCGCTGAAGCAGGATGCAGCCGGCTACGTTTCGACTCCGAGCGCTGGTTGATGCGCCTGTATGCCTGGTTCACCCGATTTGACCTGCTCCCGTTTCGTTTTGGCGATCAGGGACTGTTTGTGCGGCGGGATGTTTTTGAAGAGCTAGGCGGTTTCCGCGAAGACCTGGTAGTGATGGAAGACAATGAGATGATGCGCCTGCTTCGGAAAAGAGGCCGATTTGTAGTGATGGAAAACTACGTTACTACCTCCGCCCGTAAGTACCAAGAGAACGGATTTGTAAGGCTGCAGTTCATCTTTAGCATGATCTTCATTTTTCATTATCTCGGCGCATCCCAGAAAATGCTGGTGCAGTTTTACAGAGATATGGTTAAAGGGACGAAGATTTAGTTACCCAACGCCAGACAAATTGTGTTAAGCGACTGTTATATTTGTGTTAAACCCAATTACAACATCGTTTTGATAATAAAATCGGGTTTTAGCTGACATAAAAGCCGGTTCGCACCTATCTGCCGGAAAACCGATTTAACTGTGAGTTAACACGGTTATCAGACAGCCTTTCTAATTTTGACGTGATGTTGAACACTCAACCCAAATAGTCAATCACGTCATTTAGATATGAAAAAATTACTACTGTTTGCAGCCTTATGGATGGCTGTTCCAATTCTTGCCTACGGTCAGGGCGTAACAACGTCTTCACTGACCGGAGTGGTTATGGATGATACGGGTGAAACGCTGCCCGGAGCTAACATAACCGCAATCCACGAGCCTAGTGGAACTACTTATGGAACCACAACCCGAACGGACGGAAGCTATCGTATTTCGAATATGCGGGTAGGCGGACCATACACCATTCGGATTTCGTTTGTTGGTTTTAGTACATATGTGGCCGAAGAGGTTTTCCTTCGCCTTGGCGAGACGTATAACCAGTCTGCCGTCTTAACTACCGATGATGTTGAGCTGGACGAATTGGTTGTTACAGCTTTAGGAGATCGTGTTTTTAATCAGGAAAGAACCGGAGCCGGCACAAATGTTAACTCCGATCGGATTGCTTCTGTGCCAACCATCTCCAGAAGTATTAACGATCTCACAAAGCTAACGCCGCAAAGCAGCGGTACAAGTTTCGCCGGTCGGGACAATCGCTTCAATAACTACACTATCGATGGTAATGTGTACAACAACAACTTTGGTCTGGGAAATGACCAGTTTGCAGGAGGCAACCCAATCTCCCTGGATGTTATTGAGGAAGTACAGATTAACCTTGCGCCTTACGATGTTCGTCAGGGCGGATTTACCGGTGCAAATGTGAACGCCATTACCCGTAGCGGTACGAACACCTTTCGCGGAACAGGCTACATTTTCTACCGTAATCAGGATTTGATTGGTACTACAATTGGTGATAATGAAATCAGCATTGAGGATTCATTCACCAGAACCATTGGAGCTTCAGTGGGTGGCCCGATATGGCGCGATCGTCTGTTTTTCTTTGTGAACGTTGAGCAGGAAGAAGCGGACAATCCCGGCGACAATCGTCGGGCGCTTCGTCCGGGAGAAACTCCGGATGGTGCTCAAATAAGCCGTGTGCCGCTCGATCAGGCGCAGTTTGTTCGCGACGAGATTCGCAGCCTGTATGGCTACGATCCCGGCAGCTTTGAGAACATCGCATTTGCAAACGAGGCCTTGCGTCTCAACGCCCGCCTGGACTTTAACATCAATCCTAACCACAGGGCTATGGTGCGCTTCAACAGGTTTGATTCGTTCGTCGACAACTTCGTGAATGGAAACAGTATTCGCGGGTTTCCAAGCTCGGAGCGCTACTTCAATACAGACCGATTCGGTCCGGAGGCGCTTACTTTCCGCAATGCCCACTATTCTACAGATTCCCGGGTAACGTCGCTTGTGGCAGAGCTGAATTCAGCTTTTGGTAATAATCTGGCAAACAGCTTTCAGATTGGTAACACCTGGTCGACTCCTCAGCAGCGCAGCGTGCCCGGCGGGGATGTTTTTCCGATGATTGAGGTAATGGAGCCACAGGGCGGAAACCCAAACGTATATTACATGTCGATTGGTAATGAGCTCTTTACGGTTGGAAACCTGCTTGAAAACGATACGTTCAGCGTCTCGAATACGCTCACATACTTCACTGGTCGCCATACGGTTACTGCCGGTGCGAATTTTGAGTATATGACGTTCGCAAATGCCTTCAACCCGGTATGGAATTCATGGTACCGATTTGCCAGCTATGATGACTTCGTAAGTTCTGTTATCGATGGTGATACCAGCGTAAGGCCATCACACTTTGCCATTGGTTTCACCTACGATGAAGACAACCCGACGACCCTTCCGCTGGATGAAGTTTCTTTCGCACAGGTAGGACTTTATGTACAGAATGAGTTTCAGGTGACCCCTGAATTCAAGCTGACTGCCGGTCTTCGCGTCGACTTTCCGTTCTACCCGATCGATGCACCGCGCAACGAAGCGGTTGAAGGACTTAATCTGTCAATTCCAAACCCAAGAGGTGGTGCCAACATTAATCCGGATGTGAGCGCATTCCCCGGCGTGAATCCGCTATGGTCTCCGCGTCTTGGCTTCAACTGGGATGTATTTGGCAATCGCTCGACGCAGCTGCGTGGTGGTACGGGGGTATTCTCCGGCCGACTGCCCTTCGTTTGGATTTCCAACCAGGTTAACGCAAACGGCGTTACCCGCGGACAGCGTGGTTATTTTGCAGATGACTGGGGCACAGGTGATGCGCCAGAGTGGCAGGGTTTCCAGGCCGATCCTAATTTCTACCGTCCGGATCCTGCAACGCTTTCTGCTGAAATTCCGAACCAGATAAACGTAACGGCAGATGACTTCAAGCTTCCGCAGGTATGGCGTTCAAACATCGCTTTGGATCAGCGTCTGCCGCTGGATATTGTGGGTACTGTCGAGCTTATTTACGGTCTTGATTACAACAGCCCGCTTGCTGTGAATCTGGCGCATCAGCGTACAGGCAACAGCGTGCGCGTCGGAGACGATCAGTTCGATATCTACACCCAGCAGCTGTCCGGGGCTGAAGACACCCCGCTTCGTGAGGTTTACTACCTGACGAACATCAACGAAGGCTCGTACTTTTCGGCAAATTTCGGCCTGGAAAGAGAGTGGGAGTTTGGCCTGTTCACAAGCGTAAACTACACCTGGAGTCGCGCCCGTGATTACGGCCTGGTAGGCGGATCTCAGGCTCAGTCACTCTGGCCAAACGTTGCCCGTGATGACCGAAACAATCCGGAGGCAGGATTCTCCCGATTCGATACGCCAAACAGAATTGTGGCCCAGGCAGCATACGATACCCGCATTTTCAGCCGCCAGTTTCCTACACGATTCTCTCTGGTCTATGTTGGTGGTGACCAGGGGCGCTACAGCTATACGTATGATGGTAGCTTTGGTGATGGCTCAGGTGTGCGCCTGATGTACGTCCCGATCGATTTCTTCGACTCGCAGCTGGTAGATCAGGTTGATGAAGGGGAAGTGATCCGAACAGCTGAAGAGCAGTGGGTCGATCTGAATCGCTTTATCGAAAGAGATCCTTACCTGAGCAGCCGCAGGGGTGAATTCACCGAGCGTAACGGCGCATTGCTGCCGTGGCTGCATCGTTTTGATCTTCGCGTAAGCCAGGATGCCGCCTTCCGAGAGCACCGTCTTCAGTTCACGCTGGACGTCCTCAACGTTGGAAATCTCCTGCGCGATACCTGGGGCGTAAGCCGGTTGCCGGTACAAACCAGCCCGATGCAATATGTTGGTGCCGACGAAAACGGTGATGCACAGTTCATCGTAAACTACCCGTCCGGCGGCGAGCTGAATCAGACGTTCAGAGATAACATCAACATCAACAATACCTGGAGTGCACAGGTTGGGGTGCGTTATCTGTTTAATTAAGCAGACGGTCGGTTAGCTGCTGACTAGAATTGAGACTCTGTAAAACGGCGATTGAGCAATATGAAGCTCATCGCCGTTTTTGTTTTGGGTATGTAAGAATCTATTAAATCGATGCGGGGTAACTTAAAAGTGTTCAAACAGAGCGTGTAATAGAAATGGAAAAAGTTATATTAAAACAGATAAAAAACCGGAGCATCAGTAAGATATTAATTACCGGCCATTTTAAAGCCGGTCCGTTATCACCTAAAGATTTGAATATGCACAAATTGGTACTGCTCGCCCTCTCTTTCTTGCTATTAACAACGGCCTGCGAGGCTGAAAACAACAATCGCACGCCTTTGATTCTCATTTCGATCGATGGAGTTAAGCCCACCTATTTCGATCATACAGATACACCTACGCTCGATAGCCTGGCTGCTCGCGGTGTGCTGGCGGAAGCTATGATACCCGTATTTCCTACCTCAACCTTCCCGAATCACTATTCGTTGGTTACCGGTCTGTACACCGAAAATACCGGCGTAATCTCCAATACGATGTTCGATGAGGAAATCGGTCGCTATTTCCGGCTCAGTGACCGGTCTGCAGTTGGCGACGGCCGCTGGTACGGAGGAGAGCCCATCTGGGTTACTGCCGAGAATCAGGATGTGCGTACGGCAACGATGTTCTGGCCCGGCTCTGAAGCCGAGATTATGGGCGTACGCCCAACCCGACACTACACCTACGACCGCAGCCTTTCCTACGAAGCGAGGGTTGATTCGGTGCTGACCTGGCTTCAGCTCGAAGACGAAACCCGGCCTGACCTTATGACGCTCTACTTCAGCAGAGTCGACAGTCGCGGCCATTCATACGGTGCTTATTCCGATGAAGCCCTTGAGGCGCTTACATACGTCGACGGCGTAATTGGCCGACTCGTAACCGGACTGCAGGAAATCGGCATGTGGGATGAAGTGAACATTCTTTTCACATCAGACCACGGTATGAAAGATCTGTCTGATGACCGGGTGTTTTTCCTTGATGACGTAATTGATCTGGATGATGTCAATATCATAAACTGGTCGCCTGTGGTAATGATGCAGCCGCTCGAAGGTAAAAAGATGGAAGTTTACGAGGCACTGAAAGCAGCCGAAGAGAATTTCACCGTATACCTGAAAGAAGACCTGCCGGAGCGCTGGAGATTTGGCAACCACCACCGCGTGCCCGATATTGTAGCGGTGGCTGATCTGGGCTGGACGCTCACAAATCGCTCATTCTATGAAAGGCGCGGAATTCTGGCAGCTACGCACGGATTCGACAACGCCTATCCGGAAATGCAAACCTATTTCATGGCGGTTGGCAAAGATTTTAAGCAGGGTGAAGTAATCGAGCCGTTTGAAGTAATTCATATCTATGAGCTAATGAGCTACATACTCAATCTGGACCCCGCTGAAAACGACGGATCTCTGGATGTACTAAGGCCCATTCTGAGAAACTGAAAACTTTCCCGTTTTGACCGATTTATTTTGAATGGATTTCAATTTGAATTGGTTCTAAGCGCTTAAGGCAATACATTCATTTCTCTTATTAGAAAAAAGCTTAGCTCAGATTTGTTGAACCTCAAAACTAACTACCAATATGGCTTACGTAGTAACAGAACCCTGCATCAACTGTAAATATACCAACTGCGCCTCGGTTTGTCCGGTTGACGCCTTTCGTGAGGGCCCGAACTTTTTGGTAATCAGTCCCGACGACTGTATAGATTGTGATGCCTGTGTTTCGGAATGCCCGGTTGAAGCCATTTTCCCTGATGATGAAGTGCCTGAGAAGTGGGAGCACTACATCGAATGGAATGAGAAACTGACCGAAAAATGGGACGATCGTGTAATCAACGAAACCATTGATCCCCTGCCGGATGCCGATGAATGGGCCGATAAGGAAAAAACGGTTGATGACATCAAGCAGGACTGGTAAGTAGATTCCGGTTTTTGTTTAAACCTGATTTTTAAGAGCCGCTCCGATTACTTTGGGGCGGCTTTTTTATATTTATATGGGAGCGCTTCCTTAAAATTACATTAAGAATGAGCATGACAAAAAGCAGATACTGGCCGAAATGGCTTGAAAAGCCCTGCGTGATGGGCGTCCTGAACGTTACACCGGACTCATTTTCGGACGGAGGAAAGTATAATTCACTATCCGGCGCAATGAAGCGGATTGAGCAAATGCAGCGCGAAGGAACGCTGATTATTGACATTGGTGGTGAGTCGACCCGGCCGGGAAGCGAACCGGTAAATGCTGCCGAGGAAATTGCGAGAACAGAGCCGGTTTTCAGAGAAGCAGTAAAGCAGTTTCCGGACCTGATTTTTTCCGCTGATACTATGAAGGCCGAGGTTGCAAGAGCTGCGCTCGATGCCGGCGCGCATATCATAAACGACGTGAGCGGGCTGCAGAAAGATCCTGAAAAAGCAGCGCTCGCCGCAGAATACAACGCTTCACTGGTGATCATGCATGCGCAGGGTGTTCCAAAAACCATGCAGCAAAATCCCACCTACACGAATGTTTTAGAAGAAGTGAAATCATTTCTGGTGAAGCAGTCTAAGCTAGCGTCGGAAATGGGGGTGAAAAGTATCATCGTTGATCCCGGTATCGGCTTTGGCAAAACGCTGGCTCATAATCTGTCGCTTTTTCATGGTTTGGAAGAGCTCACTTCACTTCCATATCCATTGCTTATGGGAGCATCACGCAAGTCCATGATTGGCAAGCTTCTCGACGGTCGGGAGACCGATGGCCGGCTTGCCGGAACCATTGCGCTTCATTATCATGCGCTTATGTATGGCGCACAAATTATTCGTGTACACGATGTGCAAGAAGCTTCCGATTCAATTCGTATATTTAGCGCAATACAAGACGCCGCAACTTCATAACAGATACAGAACTCAGGAGCACGATTGACCTTTTTTGGTTTTTTAGAATTCGGGATTAAAGAGCTGATCGAAACCCTGCTTATCGCAGGTGTTCTGTACTATCTGTACACGCTCATTCGCGGCACATTTGCCATATCGGTGTTTTTCGGCCTCATTATCATCTTTTTTGTGAATGCACTGGTGAGCGTTCTGGGGCTCACGACCATCAACTTCATCCTGATGCGCATCACGGATGTTGGTATCCTCGCTCTGGTGATTTTGTTTCAGCCTGAAATCCGTAAGCTGCTCTATCGAATCGGTCAGAACACCACGCTCGACCGCTTTTTTAAGACCAACGAATCCAACACGCTCATTGAAGAAGTTATCGACGCGGTAAAAAGTATGTCCAGAACCAAAACCGGCGCGCTCATTGTTTTTGCCCGCTCGTCATCACTCCAGGATTTGGTAGATGTCGGTAAAAAGCTGGATGCCGTCGTTTCGTCTGAGCTTCTGCAAACTATTTTCAACAAAGAGACTCCATTGCACGATGGAGCGGTTGTTATACGGGATGACCGCATTGTAGCCGCGAGCTGCTATCTTCCAATAAGTCAGAATCCCAACATTAGCTCCGTTTTCGGTACGCGGCATAGGGCGGCAGTAGGTATTAGCGAGACCAATAATGTATTCGTGCTCATCGTCTCTGAAGAAACAGGGCGTATTTCGGTAGCAAAAAGCGGCTCATTAACCAGTGGCCTCACGATACAGAAGCTTCGTAAGGAGATGGAGGAGAACATTGGTAAGGAGCCTCAGGCCGATACCGTTTCTTTTTCAGAGTCAAAGAAGGATTAGGGCCCGGAGCTCATCACCCTTAAACCATCGGTTCAATCAGAGCCTTGTGGTTATTTGCGGCCTTGTTTACCTCATCGCTAATCCTGAAAACGCTCATCAGCTCGGTCGGATAAGGCTTCATGATGCTTTTTAAGCCCTCGTAATCATCATTTATCGGGTCCATCCAGTACTGATAATACTCTTTGTCCAGAATTACCGGCATGCGCTCATGCAGGGGCTGAAGCAGTGTATTCGCTTCAGTTGTGATGATTGAATAGGAAAAAACGTCCTCATTCTCGGGGCTTACCCACTTCTCAAAAATGCCGGCAAAAGCAAATAACTCCTGATCCAGCAGCCTGATATAAAACGGCAGCTTGTTTTTGGGTCCGAGGTTTTTCCACTCATAAAACCCGTTTGCTGGAATCAGGCAGCGTTTCCTTTGGAATGATTTACGGAAAGAAGGTTTGGTATCGATGGTTTCTGAACGCGCGTTCATCATTTTGTAGCCGATTGACTCGGAATCAGCAAACGAAGGGATGAGTCCCCATTTCATCAGGGTGATGCCGGGCACGCGGGCTTTACCGTGCAGCACTACCGGATTGTAGGTGCCCGGTGCCACATTGTAGTTCTCACCCGGAATCTCACCTGTTTTGAAAGGTGCTTCAAAATGAGATTCAATTTCGGTTTTGTTCGAGTATAGCGTATATCGGCCGCACATGGCGTTCAGTCGGTTAAGTTGTGGTAACGTTTCTCAATTCTAATTTTAATATACATATAACAAAGGTTTGGGCCGGAATCGTTTGATTATGACCGAAACCGCAGGGACGGAGACCCGTATGCATACAACGCAAAAGCAATCGATGTTCTGATAGCCCGCGCGTTTTATCTATCTTATTAGCTATCCTTTTTGATATCAATCCTGTTATGCAATCCATTTTAACTCTTTCCGGCCTGAGTAAAAACTATGGCCGGGTTCAGGCGCTAAGCGATGTCAGCCTTTCGATTCCGGAGGGCTCGGTCTACGGACTGCTTGGCCCAAACGGAAGCGGAAAAACAACGCTGCTCTCTATAATTCTGGGAGTGGTGAGACCGGCAGCCGGGACCTTCCTTTGGGATGGCGAACAAACAAACGAAACCTCTGCAAACGTTGGCGCACTGCTTGAAAAGCCGAATTTCCTGCCCAAAACAAAAGTAAAGGCCCAGCTCGAAATGATGGCGGTTTTACGCGGGATTCCTTCAACAGAGCGGGCCAAAAGGGTGGAGGAGGTTCTTCAGCAGACCGGGATTGCCGATGCTGCTCATCGTCCGTTCAGATCGCTTTCTCTGGGTATGAAGCAGCGCCTCGGTATTGCATCGGTACTGCTTTCGAATCCTCCCATACTTGTTCTCGATGAGCCTACAAACGGGCTGGATCCGCAGGGCATAATCGATATCCGGAATCTGATTTTGAATCTGGCTTCACAAGGGCGGACCATCATTCTGGCTAGCCACATGCTTGATGAAATTGAAAAGGTGTGCACCCACGCCGCTATTCTCAAAAAAGGAGAGCTGATCAAAACCGAAGAAATCCGAAAGGACAAAAAGGAGTCAGCCGGCGTTGTGTTACGGCTTGGCGTTGAAAATCGCCCAGCTGACGACATCACCAAAAAGCTGGAAAACTGGGCGGTTTGTTTAGATGTGAAAATAAAGGATGGTTATGCAATCGCCTCCTTTACAGCTGAAGCCGGGGGCGCATCGGGTGTAAATCGCTACCTGAGCGAGCGGGGCTTGTACCTGAGTGAAATTCATCCACACCGGGCCTCGCTGGAGTCATCTTTTCTTAAGGCTGTGGAGGAAAAGTCATGATAAAATTGATGCACGCCGAACTTTTAAAGCTTAAAACCTATCCGCTGTTCTGGATTTCAATGGTGCTTTTTGCGGGCTTTATTCCGCTGCTGTTTGGCTTTTTCCTCCGAGCTGATTTTCAGATCGAAGATCAGCAAATGGATTTACTCCAATTTCTTGCTCCAAACGCCTCAAGCCTTTGGCAATACCTGATTTTTGTGGCCAGTTATGGCGTTTACATTCTCATTTTATTTCTGCTGAGCTATACGAACCGGGACCTCATAAACGGGATCTGGCGACAGTACATCATTGAAGGAGTTAGCAGAAACCAGCTTGTCGGCGGAAGAATTATTATCGGGGCGGCTGTTAGCCTTCTGGCAATGTTTCTTCTGTTTGTGATGGGAGTCTATACGATCGCACAAAAAGAATACAGCGGCATTGTTTCGTCGCTTTGGGAGTTACAGGCATTTTTTGCCGGCTTCGGACTCTATCTGTTTGGCTTTATGATGATGGCACTTTTGCTGAATGCAATCGTAAACAGCACAACGTTGTCCTTTTTGGGCATATTTTTCTGGAGTCTTTTTGTTGAAGGCATTGTGCGCTGGGTTGACCCAACGACCTTAAGTCACTACCTGCCTGTATATAACTTCAACCGCCTGATTCCAAACCCCGTAAGTGCTCTTGTTGGCGGCGGCTCGCTTTCAGCGACGCCCGAAGTACAGCATGTGCTGGTTTCTTTAATTTGGATCGGCGCATTCATGGGCCTGTTGTACGGAGTCTACCGTAAAAAGGACTTTTAGGTATATCAGAGTTAGCGCAAGAGTACACCGCCTCACAAAGCCCAAAAAATGCGCAGTCAGTGAATTTAGATTTATTATTCACTCAGAAAGTAGTTATAATGAAGATTAGTTCGTGTTATCCTGAACCTCATTAATATTAAGTCGCTAATAGCAGATGCAGAGAAATTATGTGAAATGGTGGAGTCCTAGCCTGGGCCGCGAAATGGAAATGCTTGTGTTTGGTCATTCCGGTACGCCCGTGCTGGTTTTCCCATCGAGTAATGGCCGTTTTTTTGAATGGGAAGATTTCAACATGATTCACACAGTGGGTCATCAGATTCAGAACGGGCAGAATCAGTTCTTCTGTGTGGACTCGGTTGATGCCGAGAGTTTTTATAACCGAGGCGTTGGTCCGGGGGTACGTTTTGCCCGTTATGCACAGTATGAAAAGTATATCACCGATGAAGTTGTACCGTATATCCACAATGCGAATGCGAACCGCTATATCATCGCGGCCGGTGCCAGCTTCGGGGCGTATCACGCTGTGAACTTTGCTTTAAAACACCCGTGGACGTTTCGGAAAATCATTGCCATGAGCGGTAAGTACGATATCCGCTCTTTCACCGATGGCCATTACGACGACAACGTCTACTTCAACAATCCCATCGATTATATGCCCAATATGGAAGATCATAATCATTTGGAGCAAATACGAAGAAACGACCTGCGCTTTGCTGTGGGAGACCACGACATCTGCCTTGACGCAACCCGTGAATTCTGCCACATTCTGTACCAAAAAGGAATCTGGTATGACCTTGACGTCTGGGGTCCGGGCGTGATTCACGACTGGCCGGCATGGCGCGGTATGTTGGCAAAACACCTGCTCTGAGATTATCATCAAAAAAAGACAGCCTTTTGGGCGAAACTGAACATCATTAAACGGAAAATCACCTATGAAAAAAATTGGCGTATTAAGGGGCATGGAAACAACATTCCCCGATGCTCTTGTGCACAACATCAACAAGGAATATGGTTCTAAGAATATTAAAGCAGAATTTCTGCAGCTCGAAACCATCAACATGGATGAAGATCCCGGCTATGATGTAATCATCGACCGGATTTCCCATGAGGTGCCATTTTACCGCTCGTATCTCAAATGGGCTTCGCTTAAAGGCACCTACGTCATCAACAATCCATTCTGGTGGAGTGCCGACGACAAATTCATAGATAACATCATAGCTGAGCAGGCGGGCGTTGCGGTGCCCAAGACGGCGATTCTGCCACATAATCAGCATCCGCCAAATACAGAATCTAACTCTTTCCGTAATCTGAAGTTTCCAATCGACTGGGAGAAAACCTTCGATTACGTAGGATTCCCATCCTTTTTGAAGCCATTTGACGGTGGTGGCTGGCGCGCAGTTACCAAGTGTCGCAATAAGCATGAGTTTTTTGAAGCGTACAACGAATCCGGAACCGACTGCATGATGCTGCAGGAAGGTATTGAGTTCGAGGATTACTACCGCTGCTATGGTATTGGTCAGAAATACACGCAAATCATGCGGTACAACCCTGATGCTGAGCCGCATCGCCGCTATTACGACGTTTCGAAAGATCCGATTCCGGCAAAGCTATTTAAGAAAATGGAGCGTGATGTCCTTGCTCTTTGCAAAGCGCTGGGCTACGATATGAATACCGTTGAGTTTGCCGTGCGCGACGGAATCCCGTATGCCATTGATTTTATGAATCCCGCTCCCGATGCCGACTACTATTCGGTAGGAGTGGAAAACTTCGAGTGGATTGTTAAGCATATGAGCCAGTTTGCAGTAGAAAAAGCGCTCGAAAAGAAGAAAAAGCCGCAATTCACCGCAAATGGAGTTCTTGAGCCAAATGCTAAATCCAAGTAAACCGGCTGTAGATTACTACAACCATCTCATAGCCTCAGACTTTTCTGCAGCTACCGAGCAGCATCAGATGCTGCTCGAACTCCAGAAAAAGCACGGTGTGAACTTCGGAGGCCGTCCGCTCACGGAGTCGCTCCGCCCGATGGTGATGGGTGAAGCGACCTATCAGTACATTCAGGATACGGTGTATGTCATTCGGCAGGCTATTCTTAAAATCGCGGCTCGATTTTTTAATAACCGCGAGACGCTGAACGAGCTGGGGCTAACCGAACTCGAGATTGAGCTTTGTGCCATTCCAACGAATATCATCAGGATGTCGGCTACGGCCAGACTTGATGCTTTTCTTACGGATAATTCATTCAGATTCGTCGAACTAAATGCGGAAGTGCCGGCCGGTGTGGGCTATATGCATGAAATGGCCAAAATATACCAGCAGCTCCCCGTTTTTCAGAAATTCACGGAGCGGTTTCCGGTACGATTTGTATCGCCAATGGAGCATACGTTTCAGGGGTTGATCAGGCTTTATCACGAAGAATTTGGCGGAGAAGTTGAAAAACCAAGTTTTGCAATCGTAGACCATCTCGACGTTCCGACCTATCCGGAATTTGTGATTATACGCGACTATCTACGCAGACTCGGATATGACGCCGAAATCTGTGATCCTCGCGAGCTGGAGTGTCGCGATGGCTGGATTTACGCAAACGGCAAAAAGATTGATATTCTCTACCGCCGCCTGCTTATGAATGAGTTTTTTGAGATTCAGTATGATTGCCAGGCGTATCTGGAGGGCTACCGGGCTCAGAAAACCTGTTATTTGAATTCATTCCGCTCGAAGCTGGTTCATAAGAAAATGATTTTCTCTCTGCTTACCGATCCCGACTACAATCGTGTATTAAATCAGACAGAGCTCAAAGCGATTCGGGACCACATTCCCTGGACCAGGAAATTGCGTCCTGCCAAAGCACGCTACAGAGGCGCCAATGTGGACCTGCTGGAGCTCATTCGAAGAAACAAAAATCGTTTCATCATGAAGCCCAACGACGACTACGGCGGCCATGGAGTAGTGCTTGGGTTTCAGGAGTCGCAGGATACCTGGGAGACCGCTATTAATCATGCGCTTCAGCTCGACTACGTTGTGCAGGAAGCAATTGAGATCGGCCGCGAGCCTTTTCTATTGCCCGTTAACGGAAAATGGGAATCGGTAAGCACAGTTATCGATTTTGATCCGTATCTTAACGGACCTATGATGGGGGGATGCCTCACCCGCACATCGCCAACAAATCTGGCAAATGTTACAGCCGGTGGAGGCAGTATTCCCCTGTTTATCGCGCGTTATCTGTGATGAGCCGATATTCCTTTTTACTATTCAATTGTTATGATTCAAGCAAAACCACTTCGTGCAGCCATCATTGATCTGTATGATAACGTGCCAAACCAGGGCATGCGCTGTATTAAAAATCTGGTGAAAGACGCCTCGGGAGCTAACTTCGGTGTGCCCATAGAATACACCGTATTCGACGCCCGGGCCAAAGGTGAAATACCTGATCTTAATTTCGATATTTACATATCGACCGGCGGACCCGGAAGCCCGTTTGACAGCGCGGGAAAAACTTGGGAAAAGAACTATTTCAACTTCCTGGATGATCTTTGGAGCTACAACGCCGCGAAGCGCACCCCGCCGAAATACGCCATGTTTATCTGTCACTCCTACCAGATGGTAGCGCGGCATTTTGGTTTTGCTGAAGTGACCGAACGCAAGAGTCAGTCTTTTGGCGTGTATCCTGTGCACCTTACTGATGCCGGAAAACGCGATCCCATGTTCAAAACATTAGGTGATCCGTTCTATGCCGCTGATTTTCGCGAATGGCAGGTGCTCCAGCCAAAGAAAGAATTGATGGAAGAGATGGGAGCTGAAATCCTGTGTCTGGAAAAAGAGCGTCCTCATGTAGATCTGGAGCGCGCTGTGATGGGCATCAGGCTGCTGAAAGAGATGGTGGCGCTCCAGTTTCATCCGGAGGCAGATCCGGAGGGGATGTTGTACCACTTCTCAACCCCCGAGCAGAAAGCAAAAATTGTAGATGAGTTTGGTGTGGCTAAATATGATGAAATCATAACAGGTCTCAAAGACCCGAACTATATCGCACGGACTCACGCATCTGTAATTCCCGGATTTCTTCGCCGTGCCGTGGAAAACAATCGTCCTGAACTTGTAAATGCTGTTCAGGAAAACGTAGCAGGATAACAGCCGCGACATCTGAATCGCTATGAACCCTCTGTACAGGAACATTCTTTCGAGGCATAAAAGCTCCCTGAGGGGCGCACTACGTCTGCTTCCGTTCCGTTCGAAGGCTCTCGGAATTTCCCGTACAGTTTTTATCTACGAACCTCCGGGTATCCGAAACGTAAGGGAGCTGCATCTGCTCTATCTCTTTCGCGGACACGAGCGTGAATTTGTTTATATCGACGAGGATGATACCCGGAATTCTACCAGTATCGAAGACCTCGACGAGCTTATTACCAGCGGGCAGATTCCACCCCTAATGGCCGTGATGCCCGGGCTTACATCGCTTGACGGAAAGCTACACAGCTTTGGAATTAACATGATGGGCGCCACCGGAGACCCAAGAGACGGAATGGGAAGCGGGCTATTCTGGGATTTTTTGATTGATGACCTGATCCCTTACATCGAAGCGCGCTACAAGAAAAAGCTTGAAACCGGGCTCCGGCTTGCATCAGGGTTCTCGGCTGGTGGATATACGGCAGCGCTACTGGCCACAGCATTTCCGGGCTACCTCGACCATGCGGGTATATACGACGGACTCTTCATGTTCGACAGCCAGACCGATACACGTACCGGAGAGTACGATTCGACATGGATGGCGTCACCTTACCTTAACGCAGCCCTTGGTGAATCTGAAGACCGCTCACCGGAACAGCTTTCACACTGGAATCCTGCCGAGTTGATAACTTATGCCGACCCAATCGCACTTGAAGAGATGCAGGAGACTATGTTCTGGATCCGAAGCGCAGCTACCGACGGCGACTCAGGAAATCTGGACCGCTGCAAGTATTTTACAGCGCTGCTAAGAGAAAAATCAATTATAGCTGGATTTAACAGAGTACCGCTTCACCCGGAGGCGGCTCATAACTGGCACTGGAACGACCGTTTTTTGAAATTGTTTTTACTTAACGTATTCGGAAGCTAAAGTCCGAAATTAGATTCATCAACCTTATAAATTTATCATGATTTACCCGTATTTCAGACGACTGTTAGCCCTGTTGGTGCTATGTTTTGTTTTAACTTCATGCATGAGTAGTTCGACTATGCAACCTGAAGATTTTCCCGTTTTGCCCCCTGATGTCTATGTTTTTTCATCTGAAGAGCTGGACGAACCTCCTCGCGTGAACTACAATGAATTTGGTTTAGAAGAAATGCGCGAGAATAACAGAAGGCTGGCACGAGTAGGGTTTTCCGGCACCTCAAGTGTCGAATATGTGATAACTCCGGAGGGGAAACCAAAAAATATTGTCGTAACAGAGAGCTCCGGTGATGAGCAGGTTGATTTAGTCATCATGGAAAATGTATACAACATGAGGTTCACACCGGGGATGCTAAACGGTGTAGCTGTTTATGCGCAATCGGGCATGGATATTGAGGTTGGGCCCGGGAATGATATCCTCGAAGAGATGGGATTGTAATCAGAACCGGAAGTAGAAGCCGGCTTTTACGCGGTAGTTATTTACGTAGTTATCAGGATCGAAGCCCAGTTCCTGGCGAATAAGTCCGGTTTCAGCCGTAAGATACCAACGGTTGCTCAGGTGAAAACGACCGGATAGTAATAGCTGTTGAGACTTGAGAAGAAGCACATCTTCTTGGAAAGCACCATCAACAAGTTGAAGGATGATGTCTTCAGTTGTGGTACCAAAGCCCCCGAAAAGCTGGATGTAGCTGCGCTCGAGATTGAAGAAACGGCGCGCCAAGAGGGTTAGTGTCTGTCCGTCGCCCAGGTCTGTCATGGTATAATAGGGCCTCAGAGTAAACATATAGCTGTTCCAGTAGTGCGTAAGCGCTCCGGTGAAAATCAGGCTTTGAGCATTGCCACGGAAGTCCAGATACCTGAAACCCAAAGAAACTTCACTACGGGGAGGCACAGATGCAAAAAGCTCAAATCCTGCTCTGTGTTCAGGGAAGATATCATCGGGGGAATATGCGTAATTAATAAGCGCATAAATGCCATCGCCAAGCTGCGGATAGGCTTCAAGCTCGAGCTGAGTTCCCCATTGCTCGAAACGATAGCCTTGGTTTACGTGTGCGATCCATGTTGAGCGTGAAAACTCTGAAATGAGCGAAAACTGAGTGATGTACTGCTCATCATAAAAATCGGAGAAAAAGTCTACCTGCTGAGAAATGCCTGCTGTCCATTTTGGAAAACTTTCGGATTGTGAATAAGCCGGAAATGAAAACAGGCTAATCAGAAAAGTGAGCAGAAAAAATGCAGGCAGAATGTGCATGGAATGGCTATGCGCATCAAAGCTATTATCATTCATAGACATAGGTCTCTTTAGACAGAAGAATTAGAATCAATTAACAAAAAAGTTTTGTTATATTATACGAATAAATAAGGTTGTCGGCTAATGGGAGCCGTTGGGTTTTGGAAGTTGCTTATGGACTTTCCGCTAAGCATTTAAACAGATTATGAACAGAGATGAATGGCTTGATTTTGCCCCTTTTCCGGTATTGGAGCACGAAAAGGAAAGGGTAGAAGCGCTTAAAAGATACGAGAGGCTGGACTCCGAGCCGGAGCAGGAAGAATCCTTTAACAGGCTGGCACAGCTGGCAGCCGAGATTTGTGATCTGCCGATTGGTTTCATTAATCTGCTCACTGAAGATAAAGAGTTTAAGAAAGCCTGTTATGGTTATGATGGTAAAACTACCCCAAAAAACGCCAGCTTTTGCCAGTTTACAATAGCGAAGGACGAAATACTTGAAGTTGAAGATGCCCGCGAGCACCCGTATTTCAAGTATAATCCAAACGTGAATAGTGGTCTCAAGATAGTGTATTATATTGGTATTCCGCTAAAAACGCCCGATGGTTATAACATAGGGAGCTTGTGCCTTATAGACCATAAGCCTAATAAGCTAACGAAGAGAGAGCGTAGGGCAATTAAGATTCTTGCTGATGAAATTATTTCACAATTTGAGTTGAACTATACCCGTAATCGACTCCAGCAAAACAACCGCGAGAAAGATGAGCTCATAAAAATTGTGAGTCATGACATGCGCAATCCCCTAATGGGTATTATCGGATTTTCTGAAGTCTTGAAACAGGAGACAGATAATGATGAACACAGGGAGATTCTGGGTATTATCGAAGACTCGGGCGAAGCTATTCTGGGGATAGTAAATGTGCTCTTAAGCTCCGAATATGTTAAAAATGAGGCTTTTACCATAAACAGACGACAAACGGATGTTGCTGCTCTAACCAAAGAAGTTATTACATTGATGCAGCCTTTTATGATGCTCAAAAATCAAAATTTCACGTCAGATCTCCCCGATAGCCTGATGTGGAAAGTAGACGGCGAAAAGTGGAAACAAATAATTGGGAATCTTTTAAATAATGCCTGTAAATTCACTCCGTCGGGAGGGAATGTTTTTTTAACCATGTCAACTTCCGACGACGGGAGCATGCTTGTTCTTAAAGTATCTGATACCGGAATTGGTATGGATTCGGAGCTTCAGGGGCGGCTTTTTGGCGGAGGTGGCGAAATCCGAAGGCCTGGAACAGAGGGTGAACCTTCCACAGGAATAGGGATGACTACTATCCAAAAATATGTTAAACTGCATTTAGGAAATATTGCTGTAGATTCAGCCCCCGGGAAGGGAACCATGATTCATATTTCGATTCCAAACTGACTCACTTGATTACCTATGGGTAAGACAATACTATTAATCGATGACGATACTTACGTAGCGCGTTTCATCGGATTCAAGCTCTCGAAGCAAGGATATGAGGTGAAGCACGTAGATAACGGGTTCGACGGGCTCGATCTGGTGCGAAAAGAAAAGCCGGATTTGCTTATTCTCGATATGATGATGCCCGGCCTGGACGGCCGTGAGGTAGCTGAGCGAATTCGTGAAGAGAAGCTCATGGACATGGGCAAAATATTAGTTCTTTCCGGAAAAGAGGTTACTGACGAGGTTAAAGCTTTATTTGATCTGGGAATTCACGACTACCTTCAGAAGCCCTTCAATATGGATAGCCTGCTGATGCGAATTGAGCGGGCGTTAGATATAACGGAGTCATAAATGCTGATTCCAAACGATTCCATAGCTGCTACGGTAATGACTGTTATTCTTGCAGTCTTAATAGTGCTGTTCATTATTTTGATTCTTTACACTAGTCTGCACCGCGTAAAGCTAAATCGCGACAAAAAGAGATATAATATTGCTGAGCAGGAAGTGCAGCCTCTTATATACGAGTACCTGGACGGTAAACTTTCGGAAAATGAGTTCTCAAACAGTTTGGTTACTGCTCAGCACGTTGTAACGGCATTCCGTACGCTGAACCTTCTCATTGATAACATGAGGGGTGAAGAAAGAGAAAAGCTGCGTCAGCTGCTTGGGATCCAGAAGTTTCACAGATATTTTGCAAGCCGCCTGGATTCAAACCAGCCAACGGATGTAGCGCAGGCCTGCCGGTATTTTGCTCAGAAAAATATTGCCAACGCCTCAATTCTGGATAAGCTAAAAGAGCTGCAGAAGCACCCTTATAATGTTCTGAACTATTCTTCAACACTGGCGCTTATTAATTCTCCTAATGAGAAAACCCGAGATGAGGCGTTCAAAACCTTTCTTGAGCGCAGCCAAAATGCCTCAATGGCGGTAAACGATATTGTCTTTAAGTATTGTGGTAAACACGAGAACAGCAATACAGCGGCCGCCATACTGGGAATATGTATTCAAAACCCCAGGATTCCGGTAAATACGGCTGCATCGCTAATCAGAATTATTCCGGAGCTCGGTTATTTTCAGCTGAGAGATATTCTTTTAGAATCTTTAAATACCGGCCACCCGCAGGATAACCAGGGGGTTTACCGAGCTACTCTTATTGAGGTTTTGAATGAGCTGAACGACCCGGGAGCAAAAAAATACATCATGGCTAATGAGCTATGGAAATCACCCAATACCCTGGTCCGTTTGGCTGTAGCGAAATGGGCGCTGAATCAGTATGAACCAGGGCTGGAGCATATTTTAGAGATACTTAGCCAGGATTCAGATCTTGAAGTAAGAATATTTGCACAAAAAGCTCTGTGTAAATCCTCCGATGCAGATAAAATAGTACAAGCTTTTTCGGATGAGTTAAAAAACGAATGGGTAGAAATCAAACGAAGCGGAGCAGCTGATGTCGGTCTTTATTAGCATTATTGTCATTATCAACATCCTTGTAATAATTTACTTCGTGTTGATTAATGGAATGTATTTGTTTCTGGTTATTTCCTCGTTTTTCCATATTCGCAGGTATCGGAATATCGATCGGATTTTCCAGATGACCGGCGTTTACTCGACGAAACTTTATAAGCCGGTTAGTATTATAGCCCCTGCATATAATGAAGAAGAGTCGGTAATCAATTCTGTTAATTCGCTGCTGAACCTTAAATACGCAAATTTCGAAGTAATCGTAGTGAATGATGGCAGTAAGGATGAAACTTTACAGCGCCTGATCGATTACTTCAAACTTGTTCCCGATGATCGCCACAGGCCGAAATTTGTCGAAAATAAGCCCATTAAGGCCGTTTTCTCGTCAGAGCGTTATCCGAAGCTTCTTGTTGTTGATAAAGAAAACGGCGGGAAGGCTGATGCCCTGAATGCGGGAATTAATATGGCAAAGAATGAACTCATCTGTTCCGTAGATGCCGACTCGGTTCTGGAAACGGATGTGATTCTGAAGATGCTTCGTGTTTTCATGGAGGATGAAAATACCATCGCGGTAGGTGGAGTAGTTCGAGTGGCCAATGGCTGTACCTTCAAAAACAGGCAGCTAGCTGAAGTGGGACTTCCGAAATCATATTTCGGAAGAATTCAGGCCGTGGAATATCTGAGGGCGTTTCTTTTCGGCCGTGTAGGATGGGATTACCTGAACGCACTTCTGATTATCTCCGGAGCTTTTGGCGTATTCGACCGCCGTGCGGTAATTCGTGTAGGTGGCTATGTACACGACACAGTAGGTGAAGACATGGAGCTCGTACTGCGGCTTCATGACCATTACATCAAAGAGAATATTCCTTACAAGATACGATTTATCTCCGATCCGGTATGCTGGACGGAAGTGCCTGAAGACTACAAAACCCTCGCCCGACAGAGAAATCGCTGGCAGCGTGGCTTGGCCGATTCACTGTGGCGATACAAGCATATGACGCTTAATCCAAAGTATGGCAAACTTGGAACAGTCGCGATGCCGTTTTTCATTGTGGGCGAGTTGCTTGCACCGATTATTGAGCTTAGCGGCTATATCCTGGTAATTGTTTCGTGGATGTTTGGCATTGTGAACACAACTTTTGCGCTCGTCTTTTTCTTTGTTGCTGTTGTGCTTGGAATGATTCTTTCGCTAAGCGCCGTGCTTCTGGAAGAGTTGACGGTGCGTCGTTACTCCAAAGGACGAGATGTTTTGAAGCTGGCACTCTACGCACTGCTTGAAAATCTCGGATATCGTCAGCTACACGTGTGGTGGCGACTACGGGGAATTATTGCCTACCTCAAGGGAGATAAGGAGTGGGGTGAAATGAAGCGTGAAGGCATCGCTAAGGAAAAAGCTGCCTGAGCAATCCTATCTTCTGAAAGTATTGATTATATTAGGTGGCCAACACCCACATAACCAATCTTTTTATGCGCACAAGTACCATCGGAACGGCTCTTTTAGTCTTGCTTATTCTAGCAGGCTGCTCATCAACTTCCCAAACACCAGAGTTGTTTTTTGAACCCCTTCCTGATGACCTCGTCGTTTATACATCTGCAGATTTAGACAGTGGCCCCGAAATGATAGGCGGGTTAATGGCTATGTATGCAAACTTGCGCTATCCGGACCAGGCAAGGCGCAGCGGAATTGAAGGACGCGTATTGGTAAAAGTAGTGGTTGACCCTGCGGGCGAAATTCGTTGGATGGGCATCGAGCGGAGTTCGGGTAATGATGCGCTAGATAAAGCGGCCAAAACGGCTTTTTATCAAGTTGAGTATAATCCGGGGATTCTAAACGGAGAACCAGTCTATGGAGAGCTTATTCAGCCCGTTATTTTCCGCCTGGGCTCCATGTAGCATCATCATACAAAAGTGATTGTGAAGGATGAGTTGATGTCGATTCCTTATTAGATAATCTCATAGCTTATTAAGCCAGATGGTAGCGACATCCATCAAATACCAGCGCGTCTGAAAATAAAAAAGCTGACCCCATCTTATGATAAGGTCAGCTTTTTTTAGTGGCGAATAAGGCTCAGCTGCAGATCACATACCGGATGCTGCAGTTTGTGCCTCAGCGTGTTTTACGTATGTATCGAGCCAGGTGAGCGTTTCCCAAAGCATGTGCATCACAGATTCACGAGCGCGATAGCCGTGGCTTTCATGCGGCAGCATCACAAGACGAGCTGTCCCGCCAAGCCCTTGAAGCGCCTGATACAAGCGTTCGCTCTGCATGGGGAAGGTACCAGAGTTATTATCCTCTTCACCATGAATAATCAGAATCGGATTGTTGATATTATGCGCGTTGAAGAAAGGCGACATCGTGATGTACAGGTCGGTATCATCCCAGATTGTGCGCTGCTCGCGCTGAAATCCGAAAGGGGTAAGGCTGCGGTTGTATGCTCCTGAACGAGCTATACCTGCACGGAATAGATCTGAGTTGCCCAGAATGTGAGCCACCATAAATGCTCCGTAGCTGTGGCCACCTATTGCTGTACGTTCCGGATCGGCTATGCCAATATCGGCTACTGCATTGATGGCAGCTTCGCTGTTCATAATCAGCTGCTCTATGAAGGTGTCGTTTGGCTCTTTGTCGCCTTCACCCACGATTGGCATGGTAGCTGCATCCAGCACGGCATAACCCTGTGTGATGAGCCACTGTGGCCCCCAGTATCCTATGTTGTTGAAACGGTAGGGCGAGTCGGAGCGCTGTCCGGCTGCATCAGCGCTTCTGAATTCGCGCGGATAGGCCCAAACCACAAGCGGCAGACGTCCGTCGCGGTCTTTATCGTAGCCCGGTGGCAGCAGCAGCGTACCGGTGAGAGGAACGCCATCTTCGCGCTCGTAGCTCACAACTTCACGATACACATCACGGAGATCCGGGTTCGGGTGTTCAAAACGGGTGATGGCTACTTCGCTCCCGGCACTCATGCTGCGCAGGAAGTAGTTCGGAGGTTCCGTTACGGATTCTCTGCGGGTGATGATGCGGTCTGCCTCATTATCAAGCAGGGTAACTACAAACTCGTAATACGGAGAGTCGGATCTCCAGAGGCGCTCGCTTTCGCCGCTTCTCACATCAAAATGATCGAGGAAGGGGCGATTTCCTTCATCCGATGCGCCCTGACCCGTAAGGTAAATTCCAAAGCCGCTTTCATCAGTTACGAGCACGGAATAGCCGCTTTCGTTGGTGCGCATTTCGGGAGAGCCCGGATCAGCGTAAATGTCTTCATAGCTGCGATCCCAGACAAGTGTCTGGCTGCCGCGAATGTTCTCTGGTGAAACACGCCACATACGTTCATTACGGGTATCATACCAACGTTCTGTAATCAAAGCCAGATCGTCGTGCCCCCAGCGAATTCCTGAGTAGCGGTTTTCCAGACGTGCCAATACATTCGGAGCACCTGTGAACGGAACAGGTTGCATGAAAACGATATCTCGTGTATCGACCTGAACACGCTGATCGCCTTCATCCTGAGCCTCCACCCACACTACGGTGGCTGGTGCATCATTACGCCATGTAATACTTCTGGGACCGGTTGTTGTCGAGCTGAATCCAATTGGAATCTCATCCTGTAATGGAATTTCGGCAACGGTTTCAACTACCTGCCCGTCGTTGTTCCAGATTTCGGTACGAAGCGGGAAACGGGATGCCGGTACCGTGTAGGAGAACGGCCGGTCGGTGAAGGCCACCATTATGAATTCTCCGTTAGGTGATGGAGAAACGCCACGAAGTATTCCCGCTTCCCCGATCTCACGAACGCTGTGATCTGCACGGGTAACAACGGCAATTTGGGATGTGAAGTAATACTCGAAAAGATCTTCATCATGCGAGCTGGCAAGCATGTCCTGATACGTTCTGGCAGGTGCGGCACGTCCGATATTTTCCTGCACGTTAGGACCTCGCGGAGCCAAATCGGCAACGGGTACATCACCGCGATTGGCAGGTACTGTGCGTACGAAAAGTTTGTCAGAAGACGGGTGCCAGCTGATGCTTCCACCATAATAAGTATCATTAATTTGTACGCCGTCAACTTTTTCTACGCTGCGGTCAGATACGGATCCAAGCCAAAGCTCGATTCCGCTAAGCTTGGTATGAGCGAAAGCAAAATAGTTGCCGTTTGGCGACCAGCTCAGGTTGCTGATTGAGGCGTCCTCCGGAAGACCGCTAACTTCAAACTCCTGACCACTTTCCATATTTACCAGACGCAGACCGATAGCGGAAGCTGATCTGCTTGGGCCATTAGTAGCCGGGTTGATTCGGATACCAGCCAGACGAAGCTCTGGTTGGGCTAAATCGATTATTCCCGGAAGGCTCGCACGCTCAGTGAGCATCATCCATTCGCGGGTAGGGCTCAGGCTTACGCCCGGAGTCGCGGGCGCATCCACAATGGCGGCAACCTCTTCGGGCGGCATCTGATACTCCAGATTTTGCACCCCCGACTGAGCCGACACGGCAAAAGGCAGCAGAACTGCTGCAATCAATACGGTAAGAATTTTATTCATAGTTCGGTATTTTTGTTCGTTGATGTGATTATGTTGGAAAATAAGCAATTATCAATAAGCAATAATAAATGAGGGCTAAACACTAAAACGCGAAAAAAGTAAAAACCACCAATTCTTTCTATTTAGTGTTTCCCCTAAGATGAAATTGGGGCAGATATTTAGAAATTCCCCGGCAAAGAATTCACCATTCACCATTCAAAATTCACAATTTTAATCTACATATCGCTTCATAAACTCAATCATCCGCAGGAGCCTGTCCTTACGCTGATGCACATCACCCGTGCGGGAAAGATCGTGACCCGCTCCGGGATAGCGGATGTACTCTACTTCCTTTTCCTGTAATTTGAGGGCGCGGTACATCATCTCGCTCTGACTCACGCCGGTGCGGAGGTCGTTGTCGCCGTGCAGTATAAGCAGCGGCGTTTCAATCAGATTCACGTGCGTGAATGGGGAGTTGAACAGGATATTTTCCCGGACGTCTTCATCCCACGGATAGCCGCCAAATTGATCGTTCACGAGGCGGTAGGCGTTTCCTTCACCTAAAAAGGCCGGTAAATCGTATACGCCGCGCTGGGCCGCCGCCGCTTTAAAGCGGTGATCCTTGGCCACGGTGAAAGCCACCAGATATCCGCCGTACGAGCCGCCCGTAATGGTAAGCTGATCCTCGTCGATCCAGCTGTAGTTGGCCGCAGCGGCGTCAAGCGCGCCAAGCACGTCGTTCATGGGCGAGGTGCCCCAGTCGCTTCGGTTGCCGCTCTGGAAATCGTAGCCATAGCCACCGGAGCCGCGCGGATTGGAAAAGACCACGCCGAAGCCATGAGCTGCAAACAGCTGAAATTCGTGCCACATGGAGGCTTCACCCGTGCCCCACATCGCGCTGGGTCCGCCGTGGATCTGCAGCAGGGTAGGGTAGGTTTCGCCTTCGGTGTAGCCGGCGGGTTTCATCACCCAGTATTCAACTTCGAAATTATCGTCGGTGGTATAGGAGTATTTTATCGGCTCGGAAATGGTGCGTTCGCTTATCCAGCTGTGGTTGTGATCGCTGATGCGTTCGGCCCGCGAAGCATCGGTGCGGGCGCGGTAAAGCTCGAACGGATTGCGGTAGTCGGTCTGCACAAACAGCAGCGCGTTCCGGCTGACGGCATAATCGCGGATGCCGGTTTCATGACCGGTAAGGCGCTCGTAGGAGCCATTGCGGACATCAAAACGGAAAAGCGGAAATCCGCCGTTTTTTGGCGCCGTGGCGTACACGTGGCGGTTATCATGACTCCAGCTTGTGTTGCCCAGGCTCCGGTCCAGATTGCTTCCCAAATGCTGCACATCACCATTCTGCAGATCCAGGATGCCGATTTCGGCCTGATTGTAGCCCCGCTCGCGGGTATCAAATGCGCGAAAAGCTACGTAGCGGCCGTTTGGTGAAACCACCGGACCGGTGTAGGTATAGTGCTCGCGAGATGCAATCTGCTCGTAGGATCCGTCGCTTGCACTAAAGCGGTACAGATCCTGCTCCGCGTTGCGGTCGGGGTGCATGCTGTTGTCCATGCTGCCCGACAGGATGATGCCGCTGCCGTCCTGAAGCCAGGCGCCGCCTGAAAAGGAATAAAATCCGGTGTGCAGGGTGATGGCTTCCGGAGTTGCTTTGGGCTCGTTGGCCATCACGTACCAGTGGGTGTAGCTGCGGGCGGGATTGAGGTTGAACTCGCCCTGGAAATCGATTCGGTTGAGAACGGCCGGATTCCGGTTGCCCTCATTTTTGGCCAGCCACGCGCGAACCTCTTCGATAGAGCCATCGGGATCCGGTGTAACGTCATGATTAAGCGGAAGCGGATCGATTCCCGGCTTTTCGTGCGGCCACTGCGGACCGTCTTTAAAATCTTCCATCCCCAGCAGATCGCTGTGGGAATAGGATGATGCAAACAGAATGCGGTCACCGTCCGGGCTCCATGCGGGTGAGGAGGCGCCGTTCTTTTGGTCGGTAAACTGACGGGCTTCCCCGCCGGTGGTGTTCAGTACAAAAATCTGAGAGGTGCCGTCCACGCTTCTGGTGAAGGCAATGTGCTGGCTGTCGGGATGCCAGGCCGGCTGGGATGCGCCGCTCTCGTGGCGGGTAAGCTGGTAGGGGGCATCACCGGACTCGAGATTCACCATCCAGAGTTGATTCATGTAGCGATAGCCGTCATCATCCTTATTGCGCTCGGTGGTCTGAAGCACATACACGGCCTTCGACCCGTCGGGCGAAATCGCAAGCTGACCCAGCTGATTGATTTTCGTAAGATCGGACGTCCGGACAAAGTCAGACGAGTCGCCGGAAGATGTGCTTGTGGCGTTTTTAGTAGCAGCTGCAGTAGCGCAGCCGTTGAAGAAAATTAACAAAGTCAGCACGGAGGCTGCATAGCGTAAAGTTGATGCCATAGATCGGTCGGAGCTTGTTAGCGTTGGGTTTAGCGAAATGAATCGCCATATGTTTGGTTAAACAGAATAACCGCTCCGGTCCGAATTTTCAAGCGCGGGAATCACTCATGATGTAAAGATTGGTGAAATTGATGGATGAGGGAGTGGGATACAGGGTTTTGGGCATAGTCCGTGAATTAGGATACCCAGATTGTAAATACCATCAAGGATGGCCGGGGTGGAATTGAAATATTGGATAACCAGCTTTTTCCTGCGTATGAACAAGGAATCCTTTCAATCCTTAAATCCACAAAATCCTAATTCAGGTACCCGAAATATCTAACCATCTGGATGCATGAATTGTCATTCGAATGCTATTAAAAACTAATTAGAAAGTCTAATTAAGACCTCTTTTTCAAGTTTTCAGGATCTCTTGATGTGTGGAATATCGCTTGAATAGTAACAAGTTTTTTAGTTTCATCAACAGTAAAGTGAATCATGTAAGGAAACTTCTGTAGGGGTAAACAGCGGACGCTGTCGTATCTGATACGGAAAAACGGATTTTTTCCAAGCCTTAGCACGAACTTGTTGAGTTCAGCATCAAATCGTTTACCGAGTCCTGGTTGTTTTTCATCCAGGAAAGCAATCGCCTGCTGGATATCATCAATTGCCCTTGGATCAACAACTATCCTAAAAGCCATTATCATGCTTTTTCTTCAAATACGAGCTTCTCCCGGGCTTCTTCCCATGTAACAGCATCTTCGGGTTTAGCAGTTAAGATGCGATTTCGGACGATGTCTTTATGCTCTTCGGGTATCTCCACTTCATCGATAACTTCAAAGCCCAATTGATTGATGAGCTCCATGAAGAAACCTAACTTTTTATCGGGTATTTTCAGGGTTACTTCTTTCATAACTCAAAATGGTTTGTTCTGAGAACTAGCACTTTTCGGATTTTGGAAAGGCTTTTAGCTCTGTTCGAATATCCTCAAATTAAGTAATATTAGTTCACAATGAAAGTTGTTGACATCCTCAAGTTGCAAAGTAGAGTAAATTAAGATGCGGTACATTTTAGTAAAAAAGATGAGGTTATATCGCGGATCTTAGCAATTCGCCAATCCCAACTTCCTCCCCTGCACTCCGTATATCACAGATAGTCCCGGAACAACGCGAAAATCATAATCCAATTTTGGGAGATAGCTTATGAAACTCATCACCAATCACATCATCTGGTGGATTTTGCTGATCGTGGCGACGGCCGTAGTGTCGGCTGTAACTGCGTTTGAAATCACCTTCTCCGGGATGTTTGAGAGCATTGCCGGACATCTGCTTTTTGCCATTGGCGTGGCCTTAATTCCCTGGCTGGTGTACCGGATTATCGGCAAACCCCTGACTACCGAACAGATGATGGCAACCATTACGGTAGGCTGGCTGATCCTGGCCGTGGCTAACCTGGCTGTGATCAACCATTAGTTCAAGGGTAATGAGCTTCGTTACCTTTTTCGTAAATCCACCGACGTAGCGCCCCAGTTGCCGGTTCCGGTGCCGAGGTAGTAGGCTTCCACATCGGGGTGTTTTTCGAGTATGGAGTGCACAAGCCGCCGCAGCGTGCCGGTTCCCTTGCCGTGGATTATTCTAAGCTGATAGATTTCCTTCTCCAGGCACGCCTCAATGTAGTCGGGCACCAGATCCTTCACCTCTTTGGGCTTAAAAAAGTGCAGATCCAGAATCCCGTTTATGGGAAGCTCGTGGGCTTCGTCGTTGTCGAAATAGTCGTCGTCCATGCGTGGCTGATTTGTTGCTGTGGTGGAATTCAAGCATTAAAAAGAAACACTAAAAAATAAAGCACCAATCACCACTAAAAAGGAAAATTTAGTGGTTTTAATTTTTCGTGCTTTAGTGTTTCCCTTCACAATTCGAATCAAAAAAAATGGTGGATGACGACCCTAAAGCCATCACCCACCATAAATATACTAAACGTTATTTTCTGAACGGAGCTTCGGATCAGGCCAGTTGCGCCTTCACCTTTTTGGCAACGGCTTCTGCGGTGATGCCAAAGTTCTCGTACAGGGTCTCAAACGGTGCTGAGGCGCCGTAGGAGGTCATGCCTACCACGTTCTCGCGGCTTCCGGTGTAGTGCTCCCATCCCATAGGAACGGCGGCCTCAACGGCAACGCGGGTTTTGATGGCTTTGGGCATCACCTCGTTGCGGTAGGCTTCATCCTGGGCTTCGAACAGCTCAAAACTCGGCATACTTACCACGCGGGTTGTGATTCCCTCGGTTTTCAGCATTTCGTGCGCTTTCAGGGCAATCTCAACCTCGGATCCGGTCGACATAATGATCGCCTTCGGGTCCTTGTCGTTTGGGTTGAGGGTGTAGGCTCCTTTGAGCGTGCCTTCAGCAGAAGCATATTTTGTACGGTCCAGCGTTGGTAGATTCTGACGGGTGAGCACCAGGCAGCTTGGACCTTTGTTGTTTTCGATGGCTGCACGCCATGCGTAAGCGGTTTCGTTGGCATCAGCCGGACGAAGTACCTTCACGTTGATCATGGAGCGAAGCGCGGCCAGATGCTCTACGGGCTGGTGCGTAGGTCCGTCTTCACCCAGTCCGATGCTGTCGTGGGTAAATACGAAAACAGACGGGATGTGCGAAAGGCCGGCCAGACGAATGGTCGGACGGCAATAGTCGGAAAATACCAGGAAGGTGCCGCCAAACGGAATCACTCCGCCGTGCAGCGCCATACCGTTCATCATAGCGCCCATGGCGTGCTCGCGAATACCGTAGTGGATATAGGTTCCGCCATAGTTGTCGGCCTGCAGAATGGAAGCCGATTGCGCCTTAGTCAGGTTACTGCCGGTCAGGTCAGCCGATCCGCCGAGAAGTGCAGGGATTTTTTCGGTGATGGCATCCAGCACGAGTCCGGAAGCTTTGCGCGTAGCCATGCCTTTTGCATCAGCGTCGAATACTGGAAGCACTTCATTCCAGCTCTTGGGAATGCCGCCGCTCATTATTGAGGTATACTCCTCGGCCAGATCGGCGTTTGAGCTCTTGTAAGCATCAAGCTTTTTGTTCCAGGCTGCTTCGGCTTCAGCGCCTTTGTCTACAGCCTTGCGGTAGAAATCGAGGACATCATCATCAATGTGGAAGGTCTTCTCCGGGTCAACGCCGTATTCCTTTTTGGTAAGGTTGATTTCATCATCGCCCAGCGGAGAGCCGTGGCTGCCCGCGGTATCCTGCTTGTTCGGGCTTCCGAAACCGATGTGGGTGCGGCAAAGTATAAGCGATGGCTTATCGGTTACTGACTGCGCCTCTTTAGTCGCTTTTCTGATGGCATCGCGGTCGTGACCGTCGATAGGAATACAGTGCCAGCCATAGGCTTCAAAGCGTTTTTGCACGTCTTCCGTGAACGCAAGATCAGTGGAGCCGTCAATGGTTATCTTGTTGTCATCATAATAATAGATGAGCTTGCCGAGCTTCAGGTGGCCGGCAAGTGATGCGGCCTCCTGGGTAACGCCTTCCATCAGGTCGCCGTCACTTACAATTGCGTAGGTGTAGTGGTCGATGATATTCTGATCGCCTTTGTTAAAGCGCGCACCAAGGTGTGCCTCAGCGAGCGCCATGCCGATTCCATTAGCAAATCCTTGACCTAGGGGACCGGTTGTGGTTTCTACGCCAGGAGTGATTCCCACTTCCGGGTGACCGGGAGTGATGCTGCCCCACTGACGGAAGTTTTTGATTTCCTCCATGCTCAGGTCGTAGCCCGTTAGGTGTAGAAGGCTATACAACAGCATGGAGCCGTGACCTGCGGAAAGCACAAAGCGATCACGGTTGTCCCATTTCGGGTTCTTTGGATTGTGCTTCAGAAATTCTGTCCATAATACATAAGCAACATCGGCCATACCCATAGGCATGCCGGGGTGTCCTGAGTTCGCTTTTTGAACCGCATCCATCGAAAGTGTACGGATGGTATGCACACAACGCTGTTCAAGTGATAATGACATTAGGTCGGTTTTTTTGTTAATAATATGATTTAATCCGGGCTGTTTAGAACTGTGGCAAAGATACTTAAAAATCTGATGAAGGGCTTAACGAATCCCCGTCTTTCATTACCTTTGGAAGCCATCACCCCAAACAAAAAAAGGCTTCCCGTCGCTATGACGGGAAGCCTTTATAAAAACTGTACAATCGTAAGATTACGGGCAGTTCAGGTCGTGTTCGAGATGGTGTTCTGCCGCTGCTCGGAAGTTACCAACCGATGCGCTTCTGAACGCGCTGCAAGCCTGTGATTCGTTGTTTTGATTCATGTAGGCCGTGCCAAGCTCGAAGTAGATTTTTGCACGTGCTGACTGTCCGCCCTGCTCAAGCTCAAGAGCCCTGTTAGCGTTACTTACAGCATCAGACCAGTTGCCGAGCAGGTTATGCGCCTCGGAAAGACGGTAGTAAGTTTCGGCGTGATTTGTATCATACTCCAGCGAACGTGTAAGCAGCTGGATGGCACGGCGATAATTCCCTTCTTCAATTTGTGATGCACCTTGGAAAGTAAGGAAGTCGCGAGCCGCACCTTCTGCACTCTCTGCAACGTTTTGGCGATTTTGTGAAAGTGCCAAATTGATGGCTGTATCAAAGTACTCAAGCGCCTGGTCCAAATTACCGCGGCGACGCTCAATAAGGCCGAGCTGGTAGTACGGATTCGGATAGTTCTCGTTTCTTTCCAGAGCCATACGATAAATCTGCTCGGCTCTGTCATTATTATTATTGTTGTACTCTGTGTTACCCCACTGTAATAACACAACCAGCGTGTTATTACGTACCTGCTGGGCCACCTGAGAGTTTCCAAGTTCATCGGCCAGTTCAGCGGCTTTGTCGAACTCATCTATAGCTCTCTCGAATTCACGTGCCTGGTAGGCAGCACGGGCAATCTGTACCTGCACGCCGGGGATTTGGTTTTCTGCACGCTCGCGAATGTCATCGGCATCTTCGCCGGCGGCCTGCGCGATAGAGCGGGTCTCCTGGAACTTAACGAGAGCTTCTGCAAAGTTGTTTGCACGCAGAAGGTCCTGGGCTTCATTAAAGGAGTCTACGGCTTCGGCTCTGGATTGAGCCTCAGCATAATCAAGGCTCGAAAAGAGCAGCGCTGCAACAAACAGCGAAGAGAGAAAAAATTTAACCTGAGACATAAGTAGCTTGGTTGGTTACGGTGTGTAAAAGTATTCAGAAGTTTAACGAGCAGATTGTTTCAGATAGTATATCTGACGAAAACTGAAGCGTTGCGAATATAATTTAATTTGAAGTCGATATCAAAAATTGGGGGCGATTTTGTGAACTTTGTAAAAATCAGTGAGATAATTGATAGCGTCGTCTATGCTGTCTGTAAGCAGGAAAAGGTCCATATCTTTATCGCTGATGGCCCCTGATGCAAGCATCGTGTCCCGAATCCAGTCGACCAGTCCCTGCCAGTATTCTGTGCCCATAAGCACAACCGGAAACCGGTCAATTTTTTCGGTTTGCATAAGCGTGAGGCTTTCGAAGAACTCATCGAGGGTGCCAAAACCGCCGGGAAAAACCACGAAGCCCTGAGCGTACTTCACAAACATCACCTTACGGGCGAAGAAGTAGTTGAAGTCAATATGATGCTGCTTATCAACAAATTCGTTGGCACCGGCTTCAAACGGCAACCGAATCGTGAGTCCTACCGATTTGCCGTTTCCTTGTTGAGCACCTCGATTGGCCGCTTCCATAAGGCCGGGTCCGCCACCTGTAATAACGCCAAAACCGACATCGGTCAGCCGCTGAGACATTTCGACAGTCATTTTGTAGTAGGGGCTGTTTTCATCTATACGGGCGGATCCGAAAACGGAAACGCAGGGCCCGATTTCAAACATCTTTTCGTAGCCCTCAACAAATTCACCCATCACCTTGAAGATACTCCAGACGTCGTTTCTGAGGTTAGTTGAATATTTGTCGGGAATCGGTGCGTTATCTTTTGGAGTCATATTTGTCGGAAAAGGTTGTATAGGGTGATGGCATCCGGACCTGCAAAAAATCAGAAACGGAGATTGAGGGATACAAGTGGAACAGGAGCGCTGCCGGCCGAAGCGGTAAACGCTGAAGAACCGATTTCAAAACTACGGCTCGAGAGATCGTCGCTAACATCGAAATCGCGCATATGGGCAAAGACATAGGCATCGAGCACGTTCAGCCCGTAGGATAGCACAGTTGCTATGATGAGGAAGTCCCGGCGGTTCCGGAAGAAATTGCGTGATTCACGCAGAAAATCTGGCGAGGCGTTCGGATCGATCCATGAAGGCGTACCGCCAAAGCGAAAGTCGGTATTTTCCGGATTTGAGTTGTAAAATGCAGCCCTGTAGCCTCTGTATCGGGTATCGGCATAATAGGAATAATAAGCTACGCCGCCTATCAGAGCATAAACGAGTGGAATTTTCCACGACTGACGATTAGTGTACTGGCCCCAGCCTGGCAGGATAAGGGAGCGGAACATCACGTCGCGGGGAAGCGGAACCGTATCTCGTTCAGCGGACTCCAGCGCATCGGCTTTAAGCGCAAAGGTAACGTCTGTACGGCTCTCATGCAGTGGCTTTGATACAGGTCTGAAGTCAGTCCTTATTTCGCTGCCAGCGTTAAAACTGAATTGGTAATCGTGTGCCTTTAGCTGCTGTAAATGAAATCCGTTCCCCGAATTTGCCTGCGCTGAAGCATTCAATCCGGAGAAGCACAGCACCAGCATTACCGAAAAAAACAGCGGATGAAAAATGCGGATGCTATGCCCGAAAGAGTTGGATTCCATAAACGGTGGGCTTTAAGCCGTTACTGCCTGATGCCGTCGAAAAGGGAAAGCAGCCGCTCGAGTTCATCATCAGAATAGTACTCGATTTTGATTTCGCCTCCTTTGGCTTTCTTGCGAATATTCACCTTAGTTGCCAGCGTGCGGCGCAGCCTGTTTGTAATTTCTCGATACTCTATACCCTGAGGCGTAGCAGCTGAGGACTTCTTAGCTTTGCCTTTCTTTGGCTTGCCAATCAGGCGGACCAAATCCTCAAGCTGGCGGACCGATAACTCATTTTCGATAGTCTTGTTATAGAGCTCTTCCTGCTTTTCTTCATCTTCCACGCTTACCAGCGTTCGGGCATGGCCGGCACTGATTTTGCCGGTCTTCAGCCCTTGCTGAATAGCAGCCGGAAGGTTGAGAAGCCTCAGGGAGTTTGTAACCGTGGTCCTGTTACGTCCTACTTTTTGAGCGACTTCTTCCTGTTTGAGGTTACATTCGTCGATCAGGCGCTGATAACCGAGCGCTACCTCAATAGGGTTTAGCTGCTCGCGCTGTATGTTTTCAATGATGGCGAAGGTAATCATTTGCTCATCATTGGCTTCACGTATAAAAGCCGGGATGGTCTTGATGCCAGCCATACGAGTAGCGCGAAGGCGGCGCTCGCCGGAAATCAGCTCATAGCGCTCCTGGCCAAGATGGCGAACCGTAATTGGTTGTATGAGCCCGTGTTGCTTAATAGAGTCTGAAAGCTCCTGAAGACGAAAGGTATCGAACTCAGTACGCGGCTGATGCGGATTCATGCGAATCGACTCGACCGGCACGTGCAGGATTACGTTCACTCTGTCGCGAACGGTACCTGTTGCGTCGCCATCAGCGGATTTGCCGGATTCTTTTTGTTCTTTATCGGAGTCTTCGTCGAGATTCGGGAAGTAGGCGCCAAGGCCTCTTCCTAATACTTTTTTTGCCATGGAAATGGGAAAGGTTTAGTCGTTCGAAGACGGGCTTACGCCTTCGGCATCAGATTCGAAAATCGGACTATGCTTATAAAGTTCTTTGTTTCGTATGATGATTTCCCGTGCCAGAGACAGATAATTCTGTGAGCCTGTACTCATGGAGTCATAAAGCAGGGCGGGCTTGCCAAAGCTCGGGGATTCCGCCAGTCTTACATTTCGTGCGATAAGAGATTCAAAGACTTTGTCTCCGAAGTAGCGTTTCACCTCTTCAGCCACCTGAGCGGAGAGTCTGGTACGTATATCGTACATGGTAAGGGCTACACCTTCGATTTCAAGCTCGCGATTGAGGTGCTGACGTACAATTTTGATCGTGTTGAGCAGCTGACCAAGACCCTCCAGCGCAAAGTACTCGCACTGAACGGGAATCAGCACGGAATCGGAAGCCGTAAGTGCGTTGATGGTGAGCAGGCCAAGGGAAGGGGGGCAGTCGATAATCACGAAGTCATACTTGTCGCGTATTTTTGTGATAGCTTTTTCGAGTATGCGCTCGCGATTTGCCCGGTCAATAATTTCTATTTCCGCACCCACCAGATTGATATGGCTGGGAACAACGTCCAGATGGGGAAGTTCGGTCTTCATAATTACATCATCTACCGGCATATCATCTACAAGAAGCTCGTATACAGAGCCCTGAACAGACTTGGATTCGATGCCAAGACCGCTAGTAGAGTTATTCTGCGGATCAATATCAATAAGCAGCGTGCTGTGCTCTATAGCCGCGAGGCTGGCTGCCAGATTGATTGATGTTGTGGTTTTTCCAACGCCGCCTTTTTGGTTGGCAATGGAAATCACTTTGCCCATAATAAAGGTTATTTAAAAATGATTGTGCCTGTTCGAAACATCCCGATACAATAATTTAAACACGGATACCGCCTTGTGGAGCTGGTTCAGACAGGCTGTGTAATGTGAATCGAAAGTATGTAAATATAGTGAAATTAAAAAAGCCCGTTTGCCTTAAATGGGGACTCCATCGGGGCAGCGGGCTCAAAATCAGGAAGACGCAGCTAAAGTAAACTATGCCTAATACTGTGTTCTTGTTAGCTGAAGTTCTCGGAGCCCTGATCCAAAATGGTCAGGCTCACGTTCTATTGGAACAAGGCGTGAGGAAGGATGTGTTGAACCGGCATCAGGAGAAACGATTGTTAAGCCGGAAGAGCTATTGGATACGCCAATTCTGAGCACATTATTATTATCTACCCACGGCTGTACGCCCTGTGATGGTCTGTTAAGTGCCGGAAGAGTGGATCTGCCGGAAATAGTGGCAGCCGCTGAGCCGGTGACTGGTACTGAGAGCGTAGTCACGGTTTCAGAAGCTGGTTCAGCTGTGTGGTCGGCAACTCCTGGTTGCGAATTATAGCTGTATAGCCCGATACTAATAGTTACAATTAATAAAGCAGCAACAGCAATATAGGTTGCACCAGCCGGGGTAGTACCGAAAAAGCCGGATGAAGTCTGGTTGGCTGCGTATTCGCTGGCCTGCTGAAGGATTTTTTGCCGCACGTCTTCTGAGGGTGATACCTCAGGAAGCTTGTCGAGTTTGCGGAGCGTTGCCCGGAGACTTTCAATCTCAATGAGCACGTTCTCGTCTTCTTTCATCGCTTGTTCTACAAGGAGTACTTCAGACGGATCGAGCTCATTGAGAATGTATTTTAGGCAAAGTTCATCCGCGTTGTGCATATTCGTATTCTTTTCCATTTTGTTTGTCGAACATTTTTCTCAGGTTGATAAGCGCGTAGCGCATACGACCCAGAGCAGTATTAATGGAAACTCCTGTGAGTTCAGCAATCTCCTTGAACGACATTTCGTAGTAATGGCGAAGCATTACAACTTCACGCTGCTCTTTCGGCAGGCCGGCAATATGCTTCATCAGGCTTGACTTTGCCTCACCGAACTCAAGATTATCCTGAGCGCTTGGTGTGGACTCGTCTTCCAGCCTGTCGTAGAAGTCATAATCGCTGTCATCCGAAGAGTTCACATCTACAAAACGCTTGCGCTTTCTGATGTGGTCAATCGTAGCGTTGTGTGCAATACGCATTACCCAGGCAATCCACTTTCCCTGCTCATTGTAGGTGTCATCCATTTTAGTGATGACCTTAGTGAATGTCTCCTGGAAAATATCGTTTGCGGTCTCCTGATTACCAACCATGCTGTAGATATACGAATATATCTTGTTCTGGTGGCGGTTCAGAAGCTCGCTGAATGCCAGTTGATCTCCATCTTTACGGAAAGCACGAACCAAATCCTGGTCGTCCATCCCGGAGTATTTAGGGTCTGATATGTTAGTTACTGACAACATAGTACGAAAACGTTAAATGAATTTTGATATTGCTCCGCAGGAAACTTATTTGCCTGCATTCCGCCGTTTGTGGCTCCTTGCCGCCTTGTCTGTTAGTTCGGATTGTCTCACAAGTCTGTTTAATTACTAACGAAACTGTGTGTTGGTCCGTTCTAAACTGCCGCTGAAGGCTTTAGAACCCTGTTGCTACGGAATCTGTATAGAGTGTGGCAAAAACTATACCAAGGACAAAAATGGCACAACACAGGGCGAATTGCTGCTATTTGTACACATTAAAGGGTTGAAGTGTCCAAAAAAACACACAATAAACTGAATCTAAATTAGGTCAGTCTTCACTTCCGGGGTGGAAATGGTTGTATAGGAGCATGCCTGTCTTCTGACCTGCGTTTTTGATGAGTGCTTTCTTTTCGGCTTCCCGTATTTTCTTAACACTGCCAAAGAGTCGGATAAGCTTTTGCGCCGTTTTGGCACCAATACCTGGAATTGACTCCAACTCAGAGCTGAATGTGCGCTTAGAGCGCTTATCTCTGTGAAATGTGATGGCGAACCGGTGGGCTTCATCCCTCACCCTCTGCAGTAACTGAAGGGCTGAGGAGGTCTTGGGTATCATAATAGGGTCAGACTTGCCGGGCAGAAACACCTCTTCCAGTCGCTTTGCCAGTCCAATAATGGGTACCTGCCCGAAAAAACCAATTTCCTTGAGCGCCTCGACCGAGCTGGAGAGCTGGCCTTTTCCACCGTCGACCACAATCAGGTCGGGTATATGATTCTTTTCTTTCATAACTCTTGAATAGCGGCGGGTGAGGACTTCCTTCATGGAGGCAAAGTCGTCGGGCCCCTCTACGGTCTTTATATTGTAGCGTTTGTATTCGGACTTTCGGGGCTGAGCATCAACAAAGCAAACCATTGATGCCACCGGGTCTGTTCCCATAAGGTTTGAGTTGTCGAAACATTCGATCCGGCGCGGGAGGCGATCCAGGAAAAGATCACGCTTTAGCGATTTCACAGAGTTTGGTATGAAGTCCTTTTCGGCCTTTTGTTTTTGTAGCACATATTCCCCGGTCAAAAGCTTGGCGTTGGATTCTGCCATTTTCACAAGCTGCGCTTTTTCACCAATCTTGGGTTCAATCAGTTTTACCTTGCGCCCGACTTGACTGCTTAAATATTCCATTAGTGGTTCAGAATCATCGAAATCGTGACTCACGTGTACTTCATCGGGTTCTATCCCGGCCGTTTCTCCGGTGTAGTAGTCCTCCACAAACGCCTGAAGCAGCTCTTCATCGGCGGTGCCTTCAATATTTTTGATCACTTTGTTGTGGCGGCCAATCAGCTTGCCTTCGCGAATTTTGAACAGCACACCGCAGGCAACAGCATTTTCCCGATCGGCATGTATGGCAAAGACATCCCGGTTAATTTCATCGTTGGTCACCATCTTCATCTTTTCGCTGTACTTCTGAAGCGCGTCGATACCGTCCCGCAGCTGAGCGGCCTCCTCAAAATCGAGGGCTTCTGCCGCAATCTGCATCTCTTCTTTCAGCTCGCGAATGAGTGAAGCCGTGTTCCCGTTTAGCAGCCGAATCACTTTCTGCATCTTATCCTGATACACGTCTAAAGGCAGCTCGCCGGAACATTGTTCAAAATAGTCGTCGAAGCAGCTGCCCCATTTGGGCACCCCCCGATTGAGATCAACATTCCGTGGATTACAGGCGCAGGTGCACAGGTTGAAGACTTTTCGAATGGTCTCCAGCATATGCTTCATTTTGCCTACATGATCGTACGGGCCGTAATACTTACTGCCGTCTTTGATTACGGTTCGGGTGGGAAAAACTCTGGGTCGCTCGTCCTGAGTTAGACATATATACGGATAGCTCTTGTCATCTTTAAGGGCAATATTGTAACGTGGCTGATGCTTTTTGATGAGATTATTCTCAAGAATCAGAGCCTCAGCCTCGGAGTCGGTAATGATGGTCTCTACATCGCGTATCCTGCTCACCAGCATCCGTAGCTTGCCGGTATGGTGGCGCGACTCCTGGAAATATGAACGAACCCGGTTTCTAAGCTTCTTCGCCTTGCCCACATAGATGATTTTGCCCGCATCATCCTTGAACTGATACACCCCGGGGTTAAACGGAAGGTGTTCCAGCTTGTTATTGAGCTGCTCGTACTTGGTTACAGACATAGAAGCTTAAAGAAGAATCGGGATTTAAGGCTATTGCTACTGGTGATGAAATCAGTTTCGGTTCAATAGACACCAAGACGAATTGGCTGAAGAAGCCGTGTCTTTTTTACGGAAAACTGCTATCATTGAGCCTATGGAAAATAACGAAAGTGAATCGTATTTCAGTCCGGTTTATGAGGATAATCATTTACTGGTGATTGAAAAGAGACCCAATGTGCCGGTGCAGGAGGATGCCAGCGGTGATCCGGATCTCCTCAACGTTCTCAAAGAGTATATTAAGGTGAAGTACGACAAGCCCGGCAACGTCTTTCTGGGTTTGGTTCACCGCCTGGACCGGCCGGCATCGGGACTAATGGTCTTTGCCCGAACATCAAAAGCGGCTTCGAGGCTATCGGATCAGTTCAGGCGAAAAGCGGTCGAAAAAACATACCGGGCGGTGGTCGTTGGTAATCCTCCGGATCAAACGCATCTGGTAGATCATCTCTGGAAAGACAGCTCAAAGAATGTAGTTAGCGTAGTTCCGCCATCAAATAAAGAAGGCAAGCGTTCCGAGCTCCGCCTGAAAACACTCTCCAGAAGCAATGGTCTCGCCCTTATTGAGATCGAATTGATTACCGGCCGGTCGCATCAGATTCGGGTGCAGTGTAGCCATGCCGGGTTCCCGCTATGGGGTGACTATAAATACGGAGACGGAAATCAGCCCCAGAATCGAGACCTGGCGCTGTTGTCGTTCGGGCTCGGGTTTGATCACCCTACACAAAAAGAGCGTCTTTCTTTTAAAGCGTCCATGCCGAAGGAAGAACCCTGGAAGTCATTACCTTTCGGGGAGTAAGTGTGCTTAAACAAAACCATACGTTGCCAATAACACAGGAACCATTCATGATGAAAAGCTACTATCGATATTTTGCTCTCGCAGTTCTAATGCTTTTTCTCGGTGGTGAATCCATCCAGGCGCAAACTGTAAGCCGTGATTTACCTGACGACGACAATCGGTTTCCTATGCTGCCGTACTACAGCTATGGCCGCGGGCTTGGTCTTACAACTCCGGACAGCACGTATCAGCTCAATATCCGCTTCCGGATGCAAAACAGGGTTACTTATACAGATAATCTGGATAACGATTCATCAGTTATTGGTGAAGTGAGAAGGCTTCGCCTCAGATTCGACGGCTTCGTAGGTGATCCGCGCTTTTTATATGCCATACAGCTCTCCTTTTCGCCCGGTGATACCGGCACGCTTCAGGAAGGGCAAAACCTGAACGTAATCAGAGACGCTGTATTCCTGTACAGAGCCAATCCCAGGCTTAATCTTGGCTTCGGGCAGACCAAGCTTCCGGGAAACAGGCAGCGGGTAAATTCTTCCGGTGCTTTACAGCTTACGGATCGCTCCATAAACAATGCGGTCTTTACGATCGACAGGGATTTTGGCCTTTTTGCAAACTACTCTAATGAAAACCCGGGCCGGTTTTCATACAGCCTGAGGGCTGCAATCAGCGATGGCGACGGACGGAACACATCGCAATCAAACGGGCTTTCGGCGATTACCGGGCGTGTAGAGCTGATGCCATTCGGCTCCTTTCTCAACAATGGCACCTTGTTTGAGGGCGACCTGATAAGGGAAGAAACGCCAAAGCTGCTGCTCGGCGGCTCGTATCATTATAATGCTTCGGCACAGCGATCACGGGGGCAGCTGGGTTCAGTGCTTTTTGAAGAGAGAGATTTGCGCGTGCTTCACCTGGATGCCATGCTGAAATACCAGGGCTGGGCGTTTATGGCTGCTTATATGATGAGGTCAGCAGACGACCCCATTACCAGACCGCTGACCGGTGAGCCCGGCGAACGGGTTGTGTTTGCGGGGCAGGGCTACGATTTACAGGCCAGCTATCTGTTTCCATCCAATTATGAGATAATCGGGCGGTTTTCGAATCAGCTGCCCGATAGTGAAATTCGTGCTTTTGAGCCCGAGCGGCAGCAGTACACCGTTGGTCTCACCCGTTACGTGTGGGAACACGCCCTGAAGGTACAGGGCGAGCTAACCTACGAAACACGCGTCCTTACGGATATTTCAAATTCCGATTTGCTGTATCTGCGCTTTCAGATCGAAATAGGCATTTAGTTAAAAAGCTTTACCGCAGTAAAACACAACTAAGCACGTGTGTGCATTAATGTATTTTTTCAAACAAGTGAAATAATTCTACGTACATTGGCAACTTACTCGTAAAACAAACATCACCAGCGGCCGGTTTTTCAACAATCCGGCGGCCAAATTCTACTCTATGAAACAACTAAACCATGTGTTTGCAGTGCTGTTTATCTCAGCACTTTTAATGGCTTGCTCCTCGTCTCAGCAGGCTGCTGCACCAACAGCAAGTGAGCGACCTCAGGTCGACAAGATTGAAGAAGCCGTAAAAAGCAGCCGCGCTATGGAGGGCCTGTTTACTGTATATCAGGATACCACCAGCGGAAGCACCAAAATGCTTATAACCGAAGACCAGATTGGTAAAGAATTTATTTACTGGGGTCATACCGTAGATGGCGTTACCCAGGTTGGTCATTTCCGCGGTAACTACCGGGACAACAAAGTTTTCACTATCGAGCGCTACTTCGACCGCCTGGAGTTTGTTGTAGTGAATACAAGTTTCCACTTTGATGAAGATAACCCGCTAAGCCGTGCTTCTGAGGCTAACATCAGTCGTGCGGTACTTTTCAGCGCGAAAATCGAAACGGAAGATGACGGCCGTTTTTTAATTAACTCAGATCCGCTTTTCCTCGGCGAAAGTCTCCATCAGGTTAAACCAAGTCCGTTCCCCGGAGTGCCTCCGGGAGCGATGCTCACACTTGGCAACCTAAACAGAGATAAAACCAAGTTTGCCGATATCCGCAGCTATCCGCAAAACACGGCGGTTGTTGTAGAGTATGTGTATGATAATCCGTCTCCAATAAACAGAGGTGGCGCAGCGGTAACCGATGCACGGTCAATCAGTATCGTTTACCAGCATTCATTCATAGAAATGCCGGATAACGACTTCAGGCCACGCCGCGATGATCCAAGGGTAGGTTACTTCACGCAGACCGTGAATGATCAGACTGCTTTCGGTCCGACACCATGGGCTGATGTAATCAATCGCTGGCACCTGGAAAAAGCGGATCCAACGGCCGCAATCTCGGAGCCTGTCGAGCCAATTACATGGTGGATTGAAAATACCACGCCTTACGAGCTTCGCCCGGCCATTAAAGAGGCTACGCTTGCATGGAACCGTGCTTTTGAAGCTGCCGGATTCCGCAATGCAATCGAAGTTAAAGTTCAGCCTGATACCGCTGACTGGGATGCAGGCGATATTCGCTATAACGTACTAAGATGGACATCTTCGCCGAACCCACCGTTCGGTGGCTATGGCCCAAGCTTCACCAATCCGCGCACCGGTCAGATCATTGGTGCAGATATTATGCTTGAGTTTGTGTTCCTGCGTAACGCTGCGAACAATGAGAAGCTGTTTTCAGAAAACGTAATCGACTACTTCCTTGGCGCAATCGAAACTCACGAGCACGACGGCGAAGAGCACCATGGTATGTATTGCTCAGCCGGACACTTTGTACATATGAACAACATGTTCGGATTCGCTGCACTTAAGGCGCTCGACTTCGATAAAGTTGACGAAGAGCAGTTGATGCATGATGCACTCGTGTATCTGATTATGCACGAGCTTGGTCACACCTTTGGTTTGAACCACAATATGGCGGCTTCATCTATGCTCAGCCCTGATCAGGTTCATGACAGAAGCCTGACTGAAGAAGTTGGTCTTGCTGGTTCTGTGATGGATTACCCGGCAATTAACGTAGCTCTTGACCCTTCTCAGCAGGGACAGTTCTACACAACTGTTGCCGGACCGTACGACATTTGGGCCATTGAGTTTGGTTATTCTGTAGGTCTTGATGATCCTGAAGCTGAGGAAGAGCGCCTTCGCGCAATTCTTGAGCGCTCAACCGAGCCGGAGCTTATTTTCGGTAATGATGCCGATGACATGCGCTCTCCGGGTAAAGCGATTGATCCGCGCATCATGATTGGTGATATGACAAGCGACCCTGTGTCTTATGCTGATGAGCGTGTTCAGATTGTTCACAACCTGCTGGACAATCTGCTCGAGCGCTACTCAAGTGAGAACCAGAGCTATCATGAGTTGTACAATGCATTCATGTCGAGCATGGGGCAGTGGTCAACTGCAATGGGCGTTGCTTCACGCCATGTTGGTGGTGTATATGTAAACCGTGCCTTTGTTGGCCAGCCGGGCGACGATGTTGCACCGTACACTCCTGTAGCCCTTGCTGATCAGAAGCAGGCTATGGATGTTTTGGCACGCAATCTGTTTGCCCCGGATGCATTTTACGAGTCTCATGAGGCGTACAACCATCTTCAGCGCCAGCGTCGCGGTTTCAGCTTCCCATTTTCAGGTGAAGACCCGAAAATCCACGACCTTGTACTGAACATGCAGCGTGGGGTGCTTGCGCATCTGCTTCACCCGAATACTACCAAGCGTATCACCGACTCCCGTCTGTATGGCAATGAGTATTCACTCACAGAAATGATGGATGACCTAACAAGCGCTATTTTCGATGCAGACCTGCGCTCTAACGTAAATACGTTCCGTCAGAATCTGCAGATTGCTTACGTAACCAGCCTGGCATCTGTGCTTAGAGACGGCCCGAATCCCTACGACGCATTCACCCGCTCAGCAGCCCTTCGCAGCCTTGAGAACATCAAGGCCAAGATGGAAGGCCGCAGCAGAGGGAATGCCGAGACTCAGGCACACACGCGTCACGTGCTTCGTATTATCGAAAAAACGCTGGAAGCTTAATTCCGGCGCCGGGTAATATCCGGATAAGCTACATTTTAAGGAGCGTTTTGCCGGCATAGGCAGAGCGCTCCTTTTTTTGTGGATAACTTCACGGCAAATGGATAATTCATCAACGTGGGTAATTTGATGACTGTGGCGGCGTAAGCGAAGCGCAGGCTTCTGGTAACGAGCCACATTAGGCGATTTTGGGTGCTATTTACATGAAAAGTGGATTTTGAGAGGGGGCTGTTCTGTAGACCCGCTGTTGCAGGCTGTGATGCCGTCACACTATATGCACATCTTATCCACAATTGCGCCTGCGTGAATTAAACCGCTGTGTTTTACAATTTCTGTGAATAAGTTGTTGATAAATAGCTTTGAATCATAATTGGAGGTGCGCTAAATTGATTATCAGGCTAAAAGCCACATATATTTTTTATATATACACATCAATTATCTAACCACAGGCATCGCATATGAAGATTACGCGCCACTTCACAAAAGACTCTTGGAAGAGTCCTTACGACTCCCTCACATTCGAAGCAAGAAAGTCAGAAATCAAAAACCCTGACGGCTCCAGTGTTTTCCTCCTGGAAAATGTGATGGTACCTAATACGTGGAGTCAGGTGGCCACCGACATCATTGCGCAAAAGTACTTCCGCAAAGCGGGCGTGCCTGTGAAATTAAAACGAGTTGCTGAGAAAGGGGTTCCCAAGTGGCTGCAGCGACAGGAAGCCGACCTGAAGGCAATGAAAGATATTCCTGAAGAGGATCGCTACACTCTTGAGACAGATAGTCGTCAGGTTTTTGATCGTTTGGCCGGCTGCTGGACCTACTGGGGATGGAAGCATAACTATTTCACTAGTGAGGAAGATGCCCGCAGCTATTTCGATGAAATGAGACTGATGCTGGCGCGGCAGATGGTTGCGCCGAACTCACCGCAGTGGTTCAACACCGGGCTTTACTGGGCGTACGGAGTTAATGGTCCGGCGCAGGGGCACTACTATGCCGACCCGAAAACCGGTCAGGTGAAACGTTCTGAAGATGCGTACTCGCATCCACAGCCGCATGCATGCTTTATTCAGAGCATCAGCGATGATCTGGTTAACGAGGGTGGCATTATGGACCTTTGGGTGCGTGAAGGCCGCCTTTTTAAATATGGCTCAGGCACGGGAACAAACTTCTCCAACATTCGCGGAGCAAACGAGCCGCTGAGCGGGGGTGGGAAGTCATCCGGGCTCATGAGCTTCCTCAAAATTGGTGACCGCGCTGCCGGTGCAATAAAGTCTGGCGGAACAACCCGGCGTGCCGCTAAGATGGTCACGCTCGATCTGGATCACCCGGATATTGAAGAGTACATTAACTGGAAGGTGAAAGAAGAAGAGAAGGTTGCTTCTATTGTGGCCGGATCCAAGACGCTCGAGCGCCACCTCAAAAAGATTATCAAACTTTGCCACACTCCGGTAGAAATTGAAGGTCGTACCTATAATGGCGAGGTTAGCCGAAACCCTAAGCGAAACAAAGCGCTGGCTGAGGCTATCCGTAAAGCCAATCAGGCGTTTGTGCCAATGAACTACGTGCAGCGCATCATTCAGCTTGCTGAGCAGGGCTACACCGACATCAAATTTGAAACGTACGATACCGACTGGAACTCCGAGGCGTATGCCACTGTGAGTGGTCAGAATTCGAACAACTCGGTGCGTGTTCCGAATGACTTTATGAAGGCCGTACAGGAAGACGGCGAGTGGAATCTGTACCACCGGACGGAGAAGAAAAATGCTGCAAAAGAGAACCGAGAGCCGAAACCGTGCAAAACCTTAAAAGCAAGCGAGCTTTGGGATCAGATTGCATACGCAGCATGGGCTTCAGCCGATCCGGGAACGCAGTACCACGATACTATAAATGAATGGCACACCTGCCCGGAAGACGGCGCAATCAACGCGAGTAATCCCTGCTCGGAATATATGTTTCTGGACAACACGGCATGTAACCTGGCTTCGCTGAACCTGGTGAAGTTCTACGATGCTAAAACCGGCACCTTCGATGTAGAGGGTTTCCGCTATGCAACCCGACTGTGGACCATCACCCTTGAGATTTCGGTATTGATGGCTCAGTTCCCTTCAAAAGAAATTGCGGAGCTTTCGTATAAATTCAGAACGCTCGGTCTTGGCTATGCCAATATCGGTTCTCTGCTGATGATACAGGGTATTCCTTACGACAGCGATGAAGCTGTTGCGTTAACCGGTGCAATCACCGCCATTATGCATATGCATTCTTATGCAACGAGCGCGGAAATGGCGTCTGAACTTGGCACTTTCGAAGGTTATGAGCGCAATAAAGAGCATATGCTCAAAGTAATTCGCAACCATCGTAGAGCCGCCTACAACACCGCGCCGGATGAGTACGAAGACCTCACCATTAAGCCGCTTGGTATTGATGCGAACATTTGCCCGGAGTATCTGCTCAAGGCTGCGCGTGAAGATTCCGATAATGCCCTCAAGATGGGTGAAGAGCACGGATATCGCAATGCGCAGGTTACGGTGATTGCACCGACCGGCACCATTGGTCTGGTGATGGACTGTGACACAACCGGTATTGAGCCTGATTTCGCCCTGGTGAAATTCAAGAAGCTAGCCGGCGGCGGATACTTCAAGATTATTAACCAGAGTGTTCCCGCTGCGCTTGATAAGCTTGGCTACTCGGCAGCAGAGATCGATGATATCGTTAAGTATGCCAAAGGCTACGGTACATTCAAGGGTTGCCCGGGTATCAACCATGAGAAGCTCAAAGCACTGGGATTTAACGATGAGAAAATCGCGGCTGTTGAACAAGCACTTCCGGGTGCATTTGAGATTAAGTTCGCCTTCAACCAGTGGAACCTCGGTGAAGACTTCTGCAAAGACGTACTCGGAATAACAGAAGAGCAGCTCAGCGACTGGAGTTTCGATATGCTTGCGCATCTTGGCTTCAAATCATCCGAAATTGATGCGGCCAACGCCTATGTCTGCGGTACGATGACTGTTGAAGGCGCTCCGCATCTTAAGGATGAGCACCTGCCTGTTTTTGACTGCGCCAATAAGTGTGGTAAAATTGGTACCCGCTACATCTCTGCGCTTGGCCATATTCGTATGATGGCCGCGGCACAGCCTTTCATATCCGGGGCGATATCCAAGACCATCAACTTACCGAACGAAGCCAAAATTGACGAGCTGAAGCAAGCTTACATGGAGTCGTGGGAGCTGATGCTCAAGGCCAACGCACTTTATCGTGACGGGTCGAAACTAAGCCAGCCGCTAAACTCTACTTCAGATGTCCTGGAAGTGGTATTGGAAGAGGATGATACACCGGCTGAGGAAACCGTTAGTGAAACCGATAACGTGGCGCAGGACGCCGTAGTGAAAACTGCCGAGCGAATCATACATAAGTATGTCTCCGGGCGTCAGCGTTTGCCAAATCGCAGGGGCGGATATACGCAGAAGTGTAAGATTGGCGGACAAAGCGTGTACCTGCGTACCGGCGAATACGACAACGGTCAAATTGGTGAAATCTTCATCGATATGCATAAGGAAGGGGCTGCTTTCCGAAGCCTGCTGAACTGCTTTGCGATTTCAATCTCGCTCGGCCTCCAGCACGGTGTGCCGCTGGATGAATTTGTTGATGCTTTTGTATTCACCAAGTTCGAGCCGAGTGGTATGGTAACGGGCAATCCGCATATCAAAATGACGACTTCCGTGATCGACTACATCTTCCGTGAGCTTGCGGTTACCTACATGGACCGTGACGACCTGGCACATGTAGGCCCTGAGGCGATCCTGTCCCGTACGCTGCGTCCTGAGGGCGAAAGTGGTCCATCCGATAACGAGCTAAACGGAAACGTAGAACCTGTTGAAAATCGTGCAGAAGAAGCTAGCGCTCCCGAACCTGTAGTTGATGCAGGTTCAGCAGGCAGCACGGTGAAGGGTGAAAGTAAATTCATGGTGAAATATAAGCGTGCCCGCAGCATGGGGTATACCGGAGATATTTGCGGTGACTGCGGCAGTATGACTATGGTCCGTAACGGGACCTGTTTGAAATGCGAAACCTGCGGGGCAACAAGTGGTTGTTCTTGATTGCTCCAATCATGCAGATCGCATGCTAAAAAGCTACTTCCTTCATTAATTGACCTTAATGCTTGGAACATGAGGAGCCCGGTGTGGAAATGCCGGGCTCTTTTATTTTGCCCGAAAATTGTAATGCAATGCCACTGAATTTTTAGTAAAAAAAAACGCCTCAGCTGTTCAGGCCAAGGCGTTTAATTTATCATCTACAGACGGCTATTACCCCATTTGTATACTTCAATTTATCACTAATAGATGCTGTGAACAATAAGTTTATACACGTAAATTTTATACGTATAAATACGTATAAAATTTATAAAATGTTTTCGCGTAAAACCTTGCGGACCAAAGCGGCCGTATTTTTTACCTGAAGCTTCTGCATTAGGTTGGCCCGGTGCGTTTCCACAGTCCTCGGACTTATGAAAAGCTGCTCGGCTATAGCTTGATTTGTTTGTCCGTCGGTAATATACCTGAGAATCTCTTTTTCACGCTTGGTAAGCAGGTTGCCGATGTTGCCTGAGTCGTGCGTGTCCATAAAGCTTTTAGCCATCAGCTCGGACACGGCCTTACTGAACACCCGCTCGCCATCCATCACCTTTTGGATGTTTTCCAAAATCTCCTGTTTGGAGGAATTCTTAAGCATATAACCATGGGCACCTGCGGCAAGCACTTTGTTAAGGTAATCTTTACTGAGGTGGATGGTCATGATTATGACTTTTGCGTTCGGGTCAAATTCCAGAATAGATTTACAGGTTTCGATTCCGTCTAAATCAGGCATAGTAATGTCCAGAAAGCAAATGTCCGGACGCTGTGCTTTATAAAGCTCGAATGCGTCCGCCCCGCTTGATGCTTCCGCAACGACCGTGATGTTGGCCACACTATTGAGTATAGTGGTTAACCCGTACCGAACAACACTGTGGTCGTCTGCAACTAATATTCGAATGTCTTCCATTCGCTTAAAACTCCTTTGTATTGATAATCCCCTATAAAAGCCGTGTTCAATCTAAAATTTCAGTCCATATATTGAGGAACCGGACCTCTTGCTGAATCATTATATGGACTAAAGTAATAATTTTATCATAAAGAGCAATATTAGAAAACGCAAACTCCAGATAAATGTCCGATTTCGGTTTGACTGAACCAGTTTTAAGATGGTATCATCATTTTTCATTTCCCCGCCAGCGAGCCTATTGTGAACAGGGATAACCCGCAGTCCGGTTTCAAGCCAAACGAGCAGTAGTAAGAAAGCAGCAATGGCTGCCCAAACGAGCATGGTTGAATCTGGTGCGAAGATAAGTAAACCCACGGCAGCGGCCAGTTCGGCTATCATTGGAAGGCCAACAGCGTAGCCTGTATTGGTGGTATGAAAGTTATGAAAAGCCTGACCACGGGATTTATCAACATAATAAAAGCCTGGGTAGTGCACCAGATGTACAAAAACCACAAGCCCTGTCATATACCCACAGGCGGCAACGGAGACCAGCAAAGATATTGTGAAGAGATCGGTCATAGTTTATTAATTAGCTATCCTTTACAGGAAATAGTCTGTTAATTTCTTATTTTTGAGGCTTGCCCGATTACGGAGTAAACAAAAATATTTTACAAGCAATTCTCAGACAGAAATAAATTTATGTTGTTAAAGCGCACGCATACATGTGGTGAACTAAATCAAAATCACGAAAATGAAGAAGTAGTCCTCAACGGCTGGGTGAACACACGACGAGACCTGGGTGGTGTAATTTTTATCGATTTGCGTGACCGCTACGGGCTGACACAAGTTGTCTTTTCTCCGCAGGATGAACCTGAAGCACATAAGCTGGCTGATGAGCTGCGGTCTGAGTTTGTAATCGGTATTAAAGGCTTGGTTCGGAAACGTGATGAAGAGACCATCAACCCGAATATGGAAACGGGCGAAATCGAAGTACGGGTAAAAAGCCTTCATATTTATTCCAGAGCGAAGACACCTCCGTTTGAAATTAAGGATGATATCCAGACAAACGAAGAGGTTCGCCTCAAAAACAGGTATCTGGATCTTCGTAGAAAACCGCTTCAAAACAATCTGATGCTGCGCTCGGCAGTGTACAAAAGCACCCGTGATTATTTTAACGAGCTTGAGTTTGCCGAGGTGGAAACCCCTGTACTGATGCGCTCCACGCCGGAAGGTGCCCGCGATTATCTGGTGCCAAGCCGCGTGAATCCGGGCAAGTTTTATGCGCTACCGCAGAGCCCTCAGATTTATAAGCAAACGCTGATGATTTCCGGAATGGATCGCTACTTCCAGATTGTAAAGTGTTTCCGCGATGAAGACCTTCGCGCCGATCGTCAGCCGGAGTTTACGCAAATTGACGTAGAGATGTCGTTCGTGGATGAAGAGTCAATCTACGAAATGGCCGAAGGGCTTATGGTCCGTATGCTGCGAGAGACGACTGGTAAAGAGATCGAAGCTCCATTCCCGCGCATGAGCTACCAACAGGCTATTGAAACGTACGGCAGCGACAAACCGGATACCCGTTTTGATATGAAATTCAAAGACCTGTCGCCAATCGTGGCTGACTCTGAGTTCCGCGTATTTTCCAAAACCGTAGCTGAAGGCGGTAAAGTTGTGGGATTCGTGGCTCCGGGCTTTGGAAATCTTGGTCGCGGGGTGATGGATCGCCTCACTAAGCGCGTTCAGCAGGAAATCGGTGCGGGCGGACTTATATATATCAAAAACAATGAGGACGAGCTGTACTCGTCGGTCTCAAAATTTGTGAGCGAAGATACAACCAGTAAGATGGTGGAAGCAGCCGGCGCTGAAACGGGAGATCTTGTGCTCATTCTTGCCGGAAAAGCACCATTGGTCTACCATCAGCTGGGCGATTTGAGACTGATGTTTGCCAAAGAGTACGAAATGATCGATGAGTCCAAAACGCATTTTCTCTGGGTTACGGACTTCCCGCTGTTTGAGTTTAACGAAGATGACGGCCGTTACTACGCCATGCATCACCCGTTTACATCGCCCCGTCCGGAAGATGTAGACAAGATGGAGTCAGCGACCGGCGAAGTTCGCGCCAGAGCATACGATCTGGTAATGAACGGCAGCGAGATTGGCGGTGGTTCTATTCGTATCCACGATTTTGAGCTTCAGAAGACTATGTTTAAGTCATTAGGTATCGATGAGGCAGAAGCCCGTGAGAAGTTCGGATTCCTGCTCGACGCGTTCCAGTACGGAGCTCCGCCACATGGTGGTATCGCCTTTGGTCTTGACCGTATTGTGATGCTGCTCGCCGGTGCAAAAAGTCTGCGTGATGTTATTGCATTCCCGAAAAACCAGCGTGCCCAAAGTACAATGGACAACAGCCCGGATTCAGTCGATAAAGACCAGCTCGATGAGCTTTATATTCAGCTGAAGCCAATTGTGAAGTAGTCCTGAATCAAATCAGGGATTCATCATTTTTTGAACAGAACGTAACGGCTTTGTGTATCAGCTTTGAAAAGGAAGCCGGATGCCAAAGCCGTTTTTTATGATATTGATACCATGAATTCAACATTGAAAACCGCCGGGATTGACGGCTGTAAAGCTGGCTGGCTGGCCATTTCACTCGACCGGGGCCGCGCTACTTACGATTTGCTCAGAACCTCGCAAGAGCTGACCGATTACCTCACAAAAAACGACTGCACATTTATAGATGTACCGATTGGACTGAGTGAGGACAAGCCGGTTCGAATGTGTGACTTTCTGCTGCGTCGGGTGCTGGGCAGTTCGTACAGCTCATCGGTTTTTGGTCCGCCTGTTCGCGCTGCATTTCTTGTGAATGACTACAAAGCCGCGTGTGATATAAACGAGGCAAAAACCGGAAAAAGATTCAGCAAGCAGGCCTGGAACATCATGCCGAAAATACGGCAGGTAGATGATATTCTGCAGGAAAACCCTTCGCTGCTATCCAGCGTGCATGAGAGTCATCCTGAGTTGTTGTTTAAAAAGCTGAACCGGGGCGGGGAGCCTCTGGCTAAGAAGAAAACAGATGAAGGCTCTGAACAGCGCTTCACTCTTTTAAAGCGAGCCGATAAGCGAGTTGAAGCGCTCTATTCCAGTATCAGAGCGGAATACCTTAAGAAAGAGGTGAAGGATGATGACATCCTGGATGCTTTCATTCTGGCAATAATGTCGGCACAGACACCGCATCGCCCTATTCGGACCCTGCCTCTGCCACCGGAGGTCGACGGAAAGGGTATTCCAATGGCCATTCATTTTGTATAAAAAAACGGGCGTCCGCTTAAAGGCAGACGCCCGTTTTAATTTATGGTGCCATCACCCGGAATCCGGGTATAGAAAACAATACTAGCTGTTTTCCTGCTTGTACTTCAGACCGCTCTTATTAACACGGTTGATAGCGTTGAAGGCAGCCACGCGATAGGCTTCACTGAAGGTAGGATAGTTCAGAATGTTATCTATCAGGTAGTTTACGGGCACTTTATTTTTCATCATAGACTGGCCGATATGAATAATATCGCATGCGCTTTCGCCAATGATGTGTACACCAAGAAGTAGCATGCTCTCCGGGTCAATAATGAGCTTGAGAATGCCGATATCGGTGTTGCTAACTGACGATTTGGTGAGCTCTTTGTAGTAGGCACGGCCGATGGCGTAGTTAACACCAGTCGCTTTCGCTTCATCCTCGGTGATACCGATGCTGGAAATTTCCGGAATGGAGTATATTCCAAACGGGTGGGCACCTGTAAGCTTGATGTCGTCCTTGCCGACCATGTGGCGACAGGCAATACGACCCTGCGTGAAAGAGGCCGAAGCCAGACCGGGAAAGCCAACAATATCACCCGCTGCATAGACCGACTCGACGCTGGTCTGGTAATGGTCGTTGACCTCAACATAGCCTTTCTCATCTGTTTTGATTCCCAGCTCTTCAAGTCCGAGACCAGTGCTGTTTGGCATTCGAATGCCAAAATGAATCACCTGCTCGGTTTCGATTACTCGAGGCTCTTTGGTCTCAATATCGTGAAATTTCACTTCGGTACAGTTGCGGAGAGGGTTTAACGCTACGCCATCCACATGTACGCCGGTGTGAATAATGAGTCTGTGGCGCTCGAGCATACGGTTGAGCTCAGTTTTTATCTCAGAGTCCAGGAATGGTAAATAGTCTTCCCGGGAGCTAAGCATATTTACTTTAGTTCCGAGGGCTGCAAATATAGTTGCATATTCAATGGCATTAACTCCGCCACCAATAATCACAAGTCTGCGGGGAACGTGACTCATGGTTACTAAACTCTGATTATCGACAACGATTTTATTATCGATTTCAAACGTGGTTGGCTTTTGGGCAGTGGAGCCGGTAGCAACCAAAATATACCTGGATGAGTATTTCTTTACTTTACCAAGATGGTCGGCAACTTCAACCGTGTGCGGATCGCTAAGCTTGCCAAAACCGCGTGCTGTATGAACTTCGTTTTTGATGAGGTTTCGTTTAACCTCGCTGTTCTCGTAGTTTACCACTTTGTCTTTGAACCGGAGCAGTTCAGACATTTTGTAGCGGTGATAGACTTTCTTGTTGTCGTTTTCGCTAAAAAGAAGGTTATACTTGTGGATTGATGCTGCCGCTTCACGGAGCGCTTTACTTGGTACGGTGCCGGCATTGATCCATGCGCCGCCAAGATGTTTTTCATCGGCTTCAACCAAAAGTACCTTTTTGCCAAACTTGGTTGACTGCATCGCGGCTGAAAATCCCGCCGGACCGCTGCCGATAATGATTAAATCATAGTCGTAATTCATAACTTATTTCTTAATTCGTTGTTCAGGCCTCATTTGGGACCCGCATATCTGCATAAAATTCTTTCGCCTTAAGATACAAAAGCATGAGCGCTTTTTCCTGATGAATACATACACCCTTTTGAATTATATTCAGCCGGCCATTGTTAAGAAGACATAAACTGCATAAATGCTTGCACAGCTTTATGATAACATCGATATTGAACTAATTATTCACGGGCTTAGCCGGTGGCTCAGGCCCTGCAAAAATATTGATTCATCATTAAACTGCTAATCTACACTCAAAATATTAAGGAGTAACAATTATGGCTTTTTCACTTCCCGAACTCGGTTATGCATACGATGCACTCGAGCCGCACATCGATGCAAGAACAATGGAAATCCATCACACCAAGCACCACAACGGATACGTAACAAAAGCGAACGCTGCCCTTGAGGGTCATGAGTTTGCATCAAAGCCTGTGGAAGAAGTGCTTAAGAATATTGATAAAGTACCTGCCGGTAAAAAGCAGGCAGTAATTAATAATGCGGGCGGACACGCTAACCACTCACTTTTCTGGAGCATTCTTTCACCAAAGGGTGGCGGAAATCCATCCGGAGAACTTGGTGAAGCTATTAACAGCACATTCGGAAGCTTCGATGCTTTCAAAGAGAAATTCGCTGATGCAGCAGCCACACGTTTTGGTTCTGGCTGGGCTTGGCTGGTAGTAGATGGAAGCGGTAAGCTTCATGTCACGTCCACTGCAAATCAGGACAGCCCATACATGGAAGGCCTGACCCCGATTCTCGGTCTGGATGTTTGGGAGCATGCTTACTACCTGAATTACCAAAACCGTCGTCCGGACTACATTTCTGCTTTCTGGAACGTAGTAGACTGGAACAAAGCTAACGAGCTTTACAAAGCAGCTAAGTAACTTTTCTGCTGTTTGAGGTTCAAATAAAAAAAGGTTGTTTCTTCACGGAAACGACCTTTTTTTATTGCCTTTTGCTAAACCGCTCTGGCTATTGGTCCAGCGTAACGCGAACACGCGCCTGAAATTTGTAGCCAAGGGCGTTATACAGCTGAGGATTTGACACGCTGAGTTCCTGGCGTGCACGGGTGTTTCGGCGCATTGGATCGCGGTTGTCGGCCACATCCACGGTTTCGAGTCCGGGCACCTCGCCCGTTACCTGTTCATAGGTCATAGGCTCAATCTCAAAATCGATGTAGAAGCGTCCGTTGCTGTTTGGTATAACGGAAAAGTAATCTTCGGACCCATCATCAATAGGAATGCGAAGCTCCAGAGCCATGGCGCGTCCGGTCTCTGAAAGTCCCATTATAATGCCATTCGCTGCAAGCTGCTCCCGGGAAACCAGCGCCGGACGAATCGAGTCGTTTCGGTCGGTGCGTCGAATTACCTGAACTCTGGAGCCCAGCTGACTTTCGGCTCGTTCCACCATCCGGCGGTTATCCGGCAGGTTCTGCCATGACGGATTTTCGAGATAGTTTCTCCGCGCACCTGGGAAATCACTAAGAGCTTCAACAACACCAGTTGGAAATACGATGCCGAACGAGCGCCTGAAGGTTGCATCGCTGTCTATGTAAATCCGGAAGCCGTGATCACGCGCCATTCTGTAGGTCCGGTTATTCCGGAAGTTGACGCCTATGTAAATGTATTCGTCGTCGTTGGCTACGGCTACATCGAATTCATCAACCAGTGAGGAGTTCAATGAACCGGAAGGCCACTCGTCGAAATCTCCGTCCGGCTGGACGGGGTTAACCATACGCTGGCTGTTTATATTTTTGGTTCCTGAGCAGGCCTGCAGGCTCATTAATAGAAAAGCAGCCGCAAGTAGCGAGAAAAGGCCCGGCTTGGAAATTGAAAAAATCATGTTATAAATGAAACTGAATGGAAGCTGTGGAGGCACTAATTAACAGCTGAAATTGTTATATTAACAGACAAAGATAAGGCGAGTATGCCTGTGACACAAAACGGCTTAATATTTTACTGCGCTCCGGTTCGGTTGTTGGCAGTGCTGTTTTGTAAAGATTACTATTAACTCTTTAAACGAGTCGTTATTATGCAATTTGGATTCGGAATAGGTCCCGATACTTCATGGATGAGGGAAGAGCTTACCGATTTGGGCGTAAAAGAAGTAACTACGCCTGATGAAGTCGATCAACTAATGAAAGATACCAAAGAGGGAACATTCCTTCTGGTTATCAACTCTGTATGCGGTTGTGCCGCCGGTAATGCCCGCCCTGCTGTAAAAATCGCTCTTGAAAACGATAAAAAGCCTAACCATCTGTATACTGTATTTGCTGGTCAGGATAAAGAGGCTACTGCACGTGCGCGTGAGTACTTCTCTGAGTATCCGCCATCATCGCCGTCGTTTGCGTTTTTTAAGGATGGTGAGATTAAAGCTATGATTCCGCGTCATCGCGTTGAAGGTCGTACTGCTCAGGAAGTGGCCGATGATCTTACAATGGTATTTAACGCATTCTGCGACTAATACCAGTCTGGAAGACAATTTAAGACAGCCTGTCGTATCTAAGGATATGACAGGCTGTTTTTGTTTCAGAACCAAATACTAGCCGGCTGAGCCACCGCCGCCGCCTCCGGCCACTCCGCCCGTTGCTCCTATACTTCCGGTAGAAATCGATGTAGTAGTCGATTGCACCATACTGTTTACGGCCTGGCCAAACATGGCTGCATTCGGAACGGTACCCGGCATAAGCAGCATCCATGTAATGTCGTTATCGTTCACATTCATACTGTTTATGAGGTTGCTCATCCGCTTTCCGGATAGCCCGAACAGAATGCCGTATATGATGTGAAGCCCTTTTAAATCATTCGCCAGACTTACTTTCCCTTCACGAAGCGCGTTGTAGTAAGCCGTCCATTCACGGTATAAAATTTCTCCCTCTTCAGATCGTACGTTGAGCATGAATGCGGCAAAAGCTCCGGCTAAGGAAACAATCATCAGGCCAATGGCCGGAGCTGGATTTATACTTCCGATATAAATAGCCAACCCGAACGCGATCACAAAAAACAGCGACTGAACTACAATAAGTGCCGCGATTGGCTTGGTGTTGTCGATATACCAGTTGTTAGTGCGGGCTTCCTTGCCAATTTCAGAGAACCATGCATTCCACCAGGTCGTGAGATCAGGACCACCGGTCTTGCTTTTTTGATCTTTGAAGAGCTCTTCGAACGTCTTTTTCTGACCCTGTAAACGATCCTCAAGCAGGTTGATCAGGTCTTTCTCCCAGGGTTTCAAATCATCTGATACTGGTTTATCAGTCCGCTCCAGCATGAAGATATTTTTTTCGGTTTTCAGGATTGAGCTTTGCGTTTTTTCCTGGGATAGTCTGAAATAGCCTTTTCTTGCAAGGTCAAAAATACTGGCTGCAAATCGCTGCTGATGACCGCTATAACGATATCTGAACAACCACCCAACTAGGGCTGGCGGCATCTCAGAAGGAGGACGATCTGCAATTGAAGAGCCCTGAAAACTTATCTCCGTCCTGCGTCCGAACCGTAACACCATGTAGATGGTAAACAGGAGACTCAAGAGTATCAGGAAATATCCGAACGGAATCATCCATTCGGCGCGCTCTTCTCTGAGAGCTTCCCGCTCAGCTTCCGCCTGAAGCTGGGCGTCGATACGCTGCTGAATTACGGCAGGGTCCAGCGTGGCGTCGGTAGGAACTGTGTTTATAATATGCACAGCTGGAAAGATAGTTCTCAGCTCGAGCGCTCTGCCGCTTCTCAGGCTTTCGGCCGTAAAACGGATTCGGTTTTCCCCGGTCTGGAGCCGGCTGTTTGTGGCGCGGGCATTTTCATAGGCGAAAATATTCTGCGGAGTTACGTCTTCGGGCAGGATTATTGTGATACTGATGTTTTCATGAGGACGATCCCATCCGCTGCCGATAAATGTCCAGTTGAACTCGGCCCAGTCGTCGCGGGCGGCTACGGCATCCTGTAGTACGTAGCTTAATGTGAAGTCTTTCTGCTCGTTCTCGGCTGCAAAGTTAGTGCGTATCTCAATTGTGTTCCTGCGGTCCCGTATTGAATAGGTCCCGGCATCATTGGTGTCAGAAAACTCAAGCTCCCGTCCGTTTTCACTAAGGGTGATATTCTGAATCTCACTAAACCCTCTTTTGTTGATTTCCTGCTGATACCAGGAAAACGACCCGGTAAATTCGAAGGTGCGGGTTTCCGATATATGCACGGTGCCATCAGTGCGGACTTCAGCGGTTATATCAATCTGGCGAATATGGAATTCGCGCGAAGCACCTTCAGCGAACGGCACCTCCGTCGCAAAAAGCAAAGCGAGAAGAACAAGAAGTCCGGTTAATTTTAAAAAATGAGGCATCATCATGTCAAATCCGGGTAATTAACTCTATCAATAAAGGAAAGCATTGCGGTTCACTACGTTCTTTACGCCCGGATGTTACGCATCACCCTGTATCTGATCTATTACAGGGTGATGGCTTCCCAAGCCTAATCCGGCTGCCCCAATGCCTTCGCTTTGATAGCGGCTTCCTCAACAGCTTTGATGAGCGTAACGCGGATTCCGCCCTCCTCAAGCTTCAGGATACCGTCGATGGTACAGCCGGCCGGGGTGGTTACTTCATCCTTGAGCATTGCAGGATGTTTACCGGTTTCCAGAACCATAGAAGCCGAGCCGAGGCAAGCCTGTGCAGCCAGTTCGGTGGCAAGATGGCGCGGGATTCCCGCCTTTACACCGCCCTCAGCAAGGGCCTCAATCATGATATAAATAAAAGCCGGACCGCTGGCGCTAAGTCCCGTTACGGCATCAAACAGCTTTTCGTCCATTACAAGCGTTCGACCCATGGTGTTGAACATGGCTTCGGCAAAGCCGGTGTGATGTGTCTGAGCCGATACTGAGCCACAGATGGCGGTCATTCCCTTTCGGATTCGTAGCGGTGTGTTCGGCATCGCCCGCACGACGGGGCAGACTGAGCCCGTCCAGTTATCGATTTGTGCAAGGGTGATGCCCGCCATGACCGAGATCAACAGAGTATTAGAATTCAGGCCGGGCGTAATTTCTGTGATAATCTTGCGGGCGAGCTGAGGCTTCACGGCCAGAATCACAACGTCAGCATTTTTTGCCGCATCGATATTAGATGCCGTATCGACTCCAAAAGTTTCCGAGAGGTAACTCAACCGCTTTTGGGAACGGGCTGTGGTCGTGATCTGAGATGCCTTATAGAACTTTGTAGCGAGCGTGGCCTCGATGATGGCCTCGCCAATTTTGCCTGCGCCGATAATGGCAACGCGTTCGGGATTGTAGGAAGTACTCATAGCAGAACTAAATTAAATCAATTTTAAGGTGATGCCCGGGTATTTCGAAGGCTTCATATCTGTTTCATCAATACGGGATAATTTGGTTTAATATAGTTAGATTAGATGAGCCGGCATCACCCTATGTTACAAGTATTAAGCGCCGGCAGAAAAGTGCAGGAAAAAGAAAATATGAGGAATGAATTACAAATTATTCAGGCTTTAGCTATGGTCAATCAGGGAGGCATTAAGCCCATATAGAAGGCACAAAGTTATAAAATGGAATAGCGTAAAAGCCCGCATTAAATACAGATTTGAAGATACACTATGTCAGTTAGAATTCAGGAAAAAGAAGACGTAACAATTCGTTTTGCCGGCGACTCCGGCGACGGGATGCAGCTCACAGGCTCCCAGTTTACCAACACCACCGCCCTTGCAGGAAATGACCTGAGCACACTGCCGGACTTTCCCGCAGAAATTCGCGCCCCCCAGGGTACGGTTGCGGGTGTTTCAGGTTTTCAGATTCACTTTGGCAGCAAAGCCATTCACACGCCCGGTGACAGTTGTGATGTGCTGGTGGTGATGAACGCAGCCGCGCTCAAAGCGAACCTCAAGTACCTCAAAGCCGGCGGAATCATCATCGCCAATGAGGATGGATTCGGAAAGCGTGACTTGAATCTGGCCAAATATGGACCGGAAGATAATCCGCTGGATCAGGTTCAAACCTCCGGATTTGGTCTCATCCGTCTGGATGTAACCAAACTTACGCGCGCCAGTCTGGAGGACTCGGGACTTCCGCCTAAAGATGTGGACCGCTGCAAAAATATGTTCGTCTTAGGCGTTATTTACTGGCTTTTCAGCCGGGACTTGCAGCCCACGATTACTTTTGTTGAGAAAAAATTCAGCAAGAAGCCCGAAATCGCCAGTGCTAACGTAACTGCGCTGAAGGCAGGTTACGCCTACGGCGGAGCCACGGAGCTTTTTTCCGAGCGCTACTCTGTTCAGGCGGCTCAGATTGAGCCCGGTACTTATCGTAACATCACCGGAAACGAGGCTGCGGTTATTGGTCTTGCTGCCGCTACCGAGAAGTCGGGCAGAGATCTTTTTCTTGGCACGTATCCCATCACCCCGGCATCGGATATTCTGCACGGGCTTTCAAAGCTGAAAAATTATAACATCAGAACGTTTCAGGCGGAGGATGAGATAGCGGCTGTAACCTCAGCTATAGGCGCGGCTTTCGGCGGTAGTTTGGGCGTAACAAGCAGCTCAGGGCCGGGCATTGCGCTAAAAACGGAAGCTATAGCTCTGGCGATGATGCTGGAGCTTCCGCTGGTAATCATAAACGTGCAGCGGGCCGGCCCGTCTACCGGTATGCCTACCAAAACAGAGCAATCCGATTTGCTTCAGGCCGTTTATGGCAGAGCAGGTGAGTCTCCGCTGGCGGTCGTCGCTCCGGCATCACCAGCGGACTGCTTCGAGATGATTTTTGAAGCATCCCGCATTGCGCTCGAGCACATGATTCCGGTGATGTTCCTTTCTGATGGCTACATTGCTAATGGAGCTGAGCCATGGAAATTCCCGAAGGCCGAAGACCTAAAGGAAATCAAAGTTAGCTTTGCGGAACCGCGCGAAGCGGATGATGAAGCTTTTCTGCCGTATCTGCGCGACGAGCGCCTCGTGCGTAAGTGGGCCGTTCCGGGTACGAAGGGACTGGAGCACCGAATTGGCGGTCTCGAGAAAGAAGACAAAACCGGTAACATCTCCTACGACCCGGATAACCATCATAAAATGACGCTCATCCGGGCGCAAAAGCGCGATAATATTGCCAACTTCATTCCGGAGCAGCAGATTGAGGAAGGGCCTGAAAGCGGTAAAATTCTGGTTGTCGGCTGGGGCTCGACGTTTGGCTCAATTAAGGCAGCGGTGCATGAGCTGAATCGCAGCGGACTTTCAGCGGCACACACGCACATACGGTACATCAGCCCGTTTCCCAAAAACCTTGCCTCTGTTTTTTCCAGATTTGAGGTGATTCTCGTTCCCGAAATAAACAACGGTCAGCTAATTAAGCTGCTTCGTGATCAGTTCCCGGAGTTTACCTTCCACGGCTACAACCGCATTACGGGCGTTCCGTTTTCAGTTTCTTCTCTGTGTGATGCCATCGAGCGCGCAAGCAAATTTTAATAAGTAAGCAGATTTAAGCTATGTCAGTAAAAACAACAAGTAAAAATGGAACAAACGGACAGCCCAAACTGAAAGGTAAAGACTTCGCTTCTGATCAGGACGTGCGCTGGTGTCCGGGATGCGGTGACTACACCATCCTCAAACAGGTTCAAAACCTCATGCCGGAGCTTGGCGTGCCAAAGGAGAACATCGCATTTATAGCAGGAATCGGCTGTTCATCCCGTTTTCCGTACTACATGGATACTTTTGGTATGCACTCCATTCACGGACGTGCCCCTGCTATAGCCACAGGCCTCAAAGTTACGCGGCCCGAGCTGAGCGTGTGGGTAATAACCGGCGACGGAGATTCGCTATCGATTGGGGGTAATCATCTTATTCACGCGCTTCGTCGTAATGTGGATATCAATATTCTGTTGTTCAATAACGAGATTTATGGTCTTACGAAAGGGCAGTACTCCCCAACTTCCAAGGAGGGGATGGTAACCAAATCTACGCCCATGGGTTCTCTGGATCATCCGTTTAATCCTGCTGCGCTTGCAATCGGAGCAGATGCAGGCTTTTTTGCCCGCGCCATGGATCGCGACCCGAAGCACCTGAATGATATAATGGCCCGTACCCATGAGCACAAAGGAACAGCGCTGTGTGAGATTTATCAGAACTGCATAGTATTCAACGATGGTGCTTTTGAGGTCTATACCGATAAACAACGTCGCAGTGAAACCGCGCTTTATCTGGAGCACGGCAAGCCTTTGGTGTTTGGCAACGACTCCGACAAAGGAATTCGCCTTGACGGCATGAGGCCGGAAGTGGTGAAGCTGGGTGATGAGTTCAGCGAGTCGGATCTCTGGGTGCATGACGAAAAAGACCACTTCAAAGCGTACCTGCTATCTCGTTTCTTTGAAGATAATCGCCACGAAGACCGCTTGCCAAGGCCATTTGGCGTGTTTTATGATGTGGAACGCCCGACCTACGACGAGATGGTAAACCTTCAGGTAGAGGCAGCAGTGAAGAAAATGGGGAAGGGGAATCTGGATGAGCTGCTGGCTGGCTCAGAGACCTGGGTGGTGAGATAGTCCGGACAATACTTTGCTGGAAAAAAAAAGAGGATGGTTCCTTGTGGGATCACCCTCTTTTAGTTTGTGTAATGTAGAAAACTGCTCAGGCCACGGGCGACTTCACCCAAGGGAAAAATTAACGGATAATCGCGACCTTCCCAACGCCGCGTTCGTCTCCGTTTGCGTCGTTTGCGATAATCATATAGACACCGCTTGCAACCCTATTCCCGTTGAAGTCGCGGGCATTCCATTCAGCACGACCGCTTCTTGCATCGATTCGGTTAATCATGCGTCCGTCTACGGTAATGATTGAAATAAGAGTATCATCGCTCAGCCCTTCAATGATGATATTTCCTGTTTCGTGATTGTACCGGTAGGGGTTGGGGTAAACAAACAAGTCGTCCATCTGGCGGCGAGAAGTCTGGGGGACATCTGTATAGGTGAGCAGTCCTTCGTCGGTAGCGATATATACGATACCTGTTTCATCATCCACGGCCAAGTCGTCGATAGTGTTCGAGAAAAGCGGGCTGTTAGCTGTGGTGAAGTGCTTCAGAATGTTACGGCCGTTTTCGTCAATCAGCCAGAGTCCGTCTCCGCGGGAGCCAATCCATTTTTGGTTAGCCGCGTTTACAGCGATTGAAGTTGCATCGATATCGCGAAGAAGGAAGGGAGAATCTGCGTCCTGATCTGCGTTAATGAGGAAGCTGGCCTCACGATCTCGTGGGCCACCGTCGATTACGCGGTCCGGGAACAGGAAGCGTGCTACGCCACGACCTGTTCCAATCCAGACTTCACCACGGCGATCTTCCGTTACCACCTGCACCTGATCGTTGGGCAGGTTACCCTGGTTCTGGTTTGTTGTAAGCCGGATTGCGGTCTGATTTCCTTCTTCATCAAAACGGGTTACCAAAAGACCGGCACCCGATCCGGCAGCACCCTCCAGAGGTATCCAAAACTGGTCGTTTCGGTCGATGTATAAATCGCGGAGCAGTCCGTTGCCGGCTTCTGAAGGCTGGGTGAACTCACGCCATGTGCTTTCTTCGATGTTATACTCGAGCATACGGCTGCCGGTGCCAACATACATGGCCAGCCAGAGGCGACCGCGGGAGTCCTGATCAATTCCACCGATTACATTAAATGAGCCACCCGGGTTAAATGGTGAAATAGGGCTGTTCGAAACGTTGAAAATTTCAATCTCATCGGTTTCCTTGTTATGCTTTGCAAGGCCTCGGCCAAAGCTGGCAAAAAAGTAGTAGTCATCTGTAATCAGCGAGCGATAAACGCTATTATAATTAAACTGATTCAGAATCTCCTGGTTTGTAACATTGAAATTCACCCACTGATTATCCCGCTTAATGAAGTAGCCTGAGTTTCGAATAGGGGCAGAGCGCTGACCCGGAAGAGAGGTTGAAGCTGAAATGATTTCACCATTACGAATGCTGATGCCACGGAAGAAATTCAAGTCAGGTCCGGGAGGACTGAAAAAGTCAAACTCGGAACTGTTTAAGCTGGACTTCAGCGCCAATCCACGGCTCTGAGTACCCATCACAAAAAGCGGGCTGTCGGTAGAGTCGTCGTAAAAAGCACTTCGGGTAAACTCACCGGCAATTTGTTGATTACTCCGTGAATTGTTTGGGTTCAGAAGCTGAACTCGGTTTTCCATAATCCCGATTATAAAATTACCGCTCGTGCTCTTGACAAACCGCTCGACTGTATCGCTGAAGAGATCTGTAGCTGACCAGCTGTTTCCGTCCCACAGATAATTCTCGCTTTGGCCGCCGGCAAAAATTTCATCATCACGAACTATGATAGACTGCAGGCTTTCGCTAAGTAGTCCCCAGTTACCAGCTCCATCGGAATTGTCCCAGTTTCCCGGTACAGCAAGGCTACCAAGACTTCTGTCACCAATGGCAGCGCCCGATGGTGTAGAAACGAAGAGTGTGCCTTCTTGGTAATAAAAGCTGCTAACCGGAGTGCCTCTGTTGAATCGCCCCAGGTTTACGTAACTGTCATCTACAAGCCCGCGATTGACATCAAATAGTACCAATCCAAACTGCGTGGCAGCATAAAGCCGGCCTTCGATCATTTCAAGCTGATTAATCCGGCGATTTGCAAAGCTTTGGTTACGTCTTATATCGTCGTATGATCTCCATGTAAAGCGTTGCAAGTCGAAAGACTGAAGCGTGCCGTCGTTAAAGCCGAGCCAAACTTTATGCGCATCAGCATCATAGGTCATGGCTGTTGGGCTGAGGCGATAGAGTCCGTCCAGAGCTGTAAAGAAGTCAGCAGCTCCGCCTGGTGTCCAGAGATATATGCCACCTTCTGTGCTGATTATGAAGTTGCCATTGCGATCCTGCACGATTTCGTTCGTGGCAATAAAGGACGTATTTGGCTCCCACTCTCCGATAGACTGTGCCTGAATGGCTGATGCCGACATTGCTGTAATTAACAGCAGGAGTGTGGTAAGTCTAAACAGATGTGTTTTTGCTTTTTCGAAAGATGAAACCATATTCGGGATTAAAGGACAGGCTGCATTTCAGCCTTGGTGGACAATCGTTTTTCTGGGTATTAATATAGCGTTTTGTATCTAACTGCGACAATGGCCTGCAGGTTCGCACTTATTTTAACAACAGTAATTTTCGGGTGAGCCGGGTTGAAGCAGTTTCCAGCGTATAGAGATAAACGCCGCTTGAAAGAGCGTTTGCATCGAAGGTTATACGGTGCGTTCCTGCACTTCGGGAACCATCAAGCAGGGTGGAAATCAGTCTGCCCTGAACGTCATATACCCGGAGAACTACCTGCTGTGATTCCGGCAGGTTAAAAGTTATGACAGTCTGCGCGTTAAACGGATTCGGATAGTTTTGGAACAGCTCGATGGTCTCAGGTATATCAATAGGTTCAGGCGGCTCGCTGAGGGGTGGCCCCTCGCTAACAGTTACAGATCCTACACGTAGCTGAGAACGGTCTCCGGAGTCCTCGCTGAGTCTGGTACCTGAATAGTAATACCTCCAGAGCAATTGTACGTATGGTCGACCAGCTATATCTTGCGGTAGTGATATTTGCGGGAAAACCTGAAGATGACCTTCTTCCTGATTCCCGCTGTATATTATCGGCTCCCCGGCTTCATTTTCCAGGGGTTTGAAGGTTCCTGAGTTGCCTATTCTGTATTCCAGCCTGAGGTTGTAGATTCTTGAGTTCGGCAATATGGTGCCGGCCTCCCATGTTACTACAGGGTTTTCGACTTCACGAGTGTCAATTGCCAGAATGGCACCCCCAAGACGTACGCCCGGATAGCCGGGATTGCCTTCCTCATTTCCGGTATTGATAAACGAGAAGCCTTCGTGGCCGAGCCCGTTAATGCGGGTTCGGCTGTCAAGATTATATGCGCCGCTGGTGTAGCCTGCTATGGCGGCTCCTGCCCGAGGCTCCTTGCGATCCATGTAAACAAAAGCCATAGATTCGGGAAAGCTGCCGGGTTCTGAATCCGGAGCCCAGCTTGTGAACTCAAAGCTGCTTTCCGCAACAGGGTGAGGCAATGGAAACACATCGCCCCAATCCTCAGATGCTTCAAATACAGCAAGAATTGTAAGATCTTCATCAAGGGTGATGGTGAGCGAGGTTTCATCATATTCCTCATTATCTATCACCCAGTGGCTGAATTCGTAACCAGGCATGGATTTTGCCTCAAGCTCCATAGTCTGACCGCTGAAGTACATCCCGCTCCACGGGAATGTGGTCCCTTCCGTTTCGTCAAGCAGAATGGTGTTAAGTGCTATGACGCCTGAAAAAGGGGCGCTGATGTTAACTTCAGCTTCAATCAGTTCACCCAACTCAAAAAATTCCTGCAAATGCTGTCGCTGGAAGTCAGGCCTTTGTATGGCGAATTCCCGCATGGCCTCGAGATGAACCTCCCATTGTGCAACCGAAGCAAGCTTTTGCCAGCGATCACTATGCCGTTGTATCTCCGGAGCTATAACGGCACTCATTTCATAAATGAGGCCGATGGCGCGATCCGGCGTGAAGGCTGTATTCATCAGGTCTGAGAACCGGGCTATAAACTTTGTCTTGAAATCATCGTTTTCCAGAAGCTTTCTGAGGACTCTCGTCGACCACTCGGGATTGGGCCAGCCGGTACCGTCTGGCAAAGTAGCAAACTCGAGTGTATTGTGCTGATAGGTTCCGCCGTTGGTGTTATGGCCAAAGCCATAGTCGGTATCAAAAAGCAGATAACGCCAGCGTCCGTCTTTTTCAGGAACAATAGAATCCGGCTCTCCGCTGAAGCGCCAGTAGTCCAGGTTGTTACCCGGCCAGTCTGTATTTCGGATATAAATTTGTGTGATGAAATAGTCCAGCAGGTTACCCTTATCGAACTGCGAAATAACGTATGCATAATTTTCATCTGTGCTCAAATCGTTAAGCCTGATGAACTCCATGAGCTCGATATGGCTGGTGTTGTCGCCCTCCTGTATCTCGCTGTTGCCCTCAAGGTAATCCAGTTCACCTTCAGCTACGCTAAAAACACGTTCAAAAAAATGCCGGTCGAAACGCTCTCTGAAGTTATGAATTCCCCAGTATTCCCCGTTAATAAAGACGACTGCGGGGCGATAGTCCTGTGTAGTAACATTCAGACCTTCGGCCAGTCGCTGCATGAAAGCATCTCTGAACATAGTAGAGCGCAGGTAAAAATCCTGACCCGAGCTTCTCAGAATAAGCCTGTTGAAGTCAGCATCGTTATTTTCTCCAAAAATCGGGTAAAACATGCCCGAGTCGCCATAATCACTCCGGAAATAAAGTCGTAAAGACTTCATAGGTGCAGCTCTGGATCCGGCTCCGTGAATACGTAGGCCTAAACCGGTTTCATATACCTTGGCGTTATTTTCAAAAAGTTCCAAATGCGCCGGGCGCTCCCACTCTTCGCCACGCATGAAATAGTTTGCATGGGTTCCCCAGGGCGGATTTCCGAATCCGTTTTCCTCATACTCCCGGCCGGGAATATAAATTCCAGTTTCGTGATCAAAGAAATGCTCTTCATCCAGACTGAAGGATACAATGGGCAGTACGGATGTCTCAATTCCCACAAAGTAGGTTCCTGTTAAAACAGGAGAGTAGGTCTCCGAAAACGGATTGAAAACTACGGCACGTACAACAGTGGCTTTATCCACCAGTCCGTTAGGCTCTTCCCACCTGTAGTTGAAATTGTCGGCTTCCGGGGGATTGGTGCGAATCGAAGACAGATGATTCTCTTCAGACGTTCGGTTTTCAAGGGTGATGGCTTCCTCGTAGACAGCTGAGTTCCGATTCGGAACGCTTCCGTCTGTTGTGAAATGAATCGTAAAGTCGCTTCCCAGTAAAGGATGAAGTATTTCGAGCTCGATGGCATCATCGTAAAAGCCCGGCTGAAGTGAAAATTCCGGAGGCTGATTATACAGAGCCGGAGCTTCCTGACCCTTTGCTGTAGTCGTAAAAACGAACAGACTCAGAAGCAAAAGATGCGCAGTAAGTCGCATCATATAAGAATACATATGAAAGTTCTTATAAACAGGTTATGAAGCCAAGTGGATGAAATTAGTACTCATAGCAGATGAAAATGTTCCGGGCTGGAACATCAGGATTTAATCTCACGGCTATGGGTATTTTATTCAAATTCGGGTTACGTCTAATATAGGAAGATTCTATCTTTAGGCCCATTTCTGATAACGTAATCTACATTGCAACATGAGTATCTCCAAGCGTATCGTTTTTACCGGAAATCTGGTCTATACAGCAGCATTGAAAAAAGCTGTTTCAAACGCCGGGCTTCAACCAGTTGAGATCGAAATTATGGAGCTTAACAAAATAAGCGGACCTGCTGACCTTGCCGGTGCTGTAAGCGAATTCGCCATCGAAAACATGGTCTACAGCAGAGCTGAGCACGTATCTATGTTTCTTGAGCTAGTCGATGATACAAATGAATCTGATCTCAAAAAGAATGTGGTGCATTTTGTGCAGGATTCAAAAAGCTTCGAGCTGCTGAACAATGCCGGCTTTCCGGTACTTCAGTCGCCGGGAGCGCAGCCAATCGATATGGTTGAATACTTTCTTCGTCTCAACCGAACCGGGCCGGTGCTTACGCCCTGCGTAGATCCGGAAACCGAGGAAATTCCAGAGTTTCTTGCTGAGCTGAAGTACGAGTCACGCTACCTCAAAATGTATGAAGCAAGACCGTTCAGCCCTGATGAGCTGGAGGACCGCAGGCTGGATTTCTACCGAAAGATGGACGACTTCGGTTATGTGCTGCTACACGAACCGGGAACCATCACCCAGTTTCTTGTGGCTTTTCCGGATGCAGATCCTTCAAAGTTCACCTTTGTTCCGCTGCATAAAAAGAGTGCTGCCCGACTGGATCATCTCGGTCTGAAGCACACGGGCGTCATCAGCTGGCATCCTGATCAACCTGAGAGTTTTTCTGAGCAGCTGAGAGAAGCCGTTACGTAATTGTCTCAGCTAGTAGTCGAGGCGCCAAAGGATGTCAAGACCGCTCCTGAAGTCGTCGCTTCCAGTGAAGATGAGCTCCAGATTCCGGCGGAGCAGATATTCGATAATTACCTGACTGTTGGGATCACTTCCAAGCTCCTGAACCAGTGCGACGAACAATCGATCAGAAAGAAATTTGCCGGCTTTAATCCGGGTGCCGCCATCGGTTTGGCTTGCGGTATCGATTTCTATCACATCTACGCCGAGGCGGTCGGCTGCGATATTTTGTAGTCTGTCCAGAAGCAGTTCAAGCGCGGCGTCTGCTACTACATCGCCTGCGCTGGCGTTTCCGCTTACGCCCTGTTCCCAGCCCTGAAGCGCGTGAAACGGACGTCCAAACAGGGTATAGCTGATAATATCCTGAAGCTCCATTTCAGGCTCACTGTCGAATGTGAACTCCGGCTCCTCGGCGTTTCCGGTAATTCGATACATGATGCGGATGTCGTCTTCCCGGCGAACGCGGTAGCTTAGCTGGATATCGAATTCGGGATTGTCTGCCGGACCGCTGAATACAATCACACCTTCATCCAGCTCAAAACGACGCCCAAGCGTGGTTGCCGTTCCGCGTACGGTGGTAATATCACCAAAAAGCTCAAGGTCGCTTCCTGCGCTTTTTACCACGTCCAGATTTCCTTCCAGCTCAAGATCCAGTTCCGGATTGCTTCTGTTTCGGATAAAGTAGCGACGGCTTACGATAAGATTCAGCTCAATAGCCAGCGCATCAAAGAAATCCTCGAAGAATGTATCCAGATCATCATCTTCCTCTTCAAGGGTTACCTGCTCCACCTGCCTTTCGCCGAAGTTGTCGAGGTAAATGTAGCCTCGTTCGACGATTACCTCACCACTAAGGCGCGGTTCATCCAGGGTGCCGTCTACAGTGGTATTCATGGTGATGTAGGCATCGAGGTCGCGCGTGTTAAATACCCGGAAATTCCGCATCCGTGCGTTTATGTCGAATTCGTCGGGAATGAAGTCGTCCAGCAGTATTTTGCCGCTCAGGTTGAAGCTGCCCGAGCTTTCCGCACTGATAGTATTAATGTTTACTTCATCCTGATTAAAGTCGATATCAGCCGTTATCGAAGTGATGTTGATGTTGTTTTCAACAATCTGAATACGGCCGCCGTCCAGCCTGATATTTCCCACAGGCTCAGGATTCCCGACCGTACCGGTAATTGAAATGTCAGCATTCAACCTTCCGCGAAGATTTCGGGCCACATCACGATCCAGAAAGTCGTTGAAGGCCGAGATGTCAAAATCATTGGTGACCGCTTTTATGTTGATGCCCTCGCTTTCGGAAGGTTCCTCAACGGTGAGGGTGCGCATATCTATGAATAGAGGAAGCGTACCTTCGAAAGTTGCCGCCGTCTGTCCCATTGAGCGAAGCTCGGAGGTGAGCTCAATTTCCGAGAGCTCATTCAGGTAGTTGAACTCAAAGAAAAACCGTTCAACCTGCACGCCGGATACAGATCCGTCATCAAACTGAAAGCGCCCGTTTAGCTCAGGATTTCCGGCTACGCCTGACAGCTCACTCTCAAAGCTGATTGTCCCTGCCAGGGCTTCGAGGCCGGCCCACTCCAGGAACTCTTCGTATTTGACCAACTCGAGGGGGTTAAGGGTCAGATAACCTTCAACCTGCTCTTCATAGAAGGAGTCGGGAAATGCCTCGATGTCGCCCAGTCGGAAAGGAAGCGAGAATGCAGCATCCATAAGCTCGGTCTCCTCATAGGTGAGGTTGCTTACTATCTCCATACGATTGTCGGCGATTTGCGTTCGAAGCAAAAAGCGGTCGAAACTCAGTCCGTTGAAACTGATATCAGTCAGTTCGGTGTCGATATCGGCGAGAAGCTCATCACCCTGCATTTCCAAACTTATTTCACCAGTGAAAAACAGCTCGGCAATTCGCTCATCGAGCAGGGCTTCCTGCGTGGCACCCAGATCGAGTCGGTCGGCTTTTATCCACGCCTTGAGGAAGTCGCCGGGCCCGGTTTCGGCAAGCATTTGAAGGCGGGCACCGGTCTCTGAAGCCATACTAAGGGTATCCATGCGAACGGTTTGTTCATCCTGTTCACCGCTTATATAAATGCCGAAATCACGCTCCAGATTTAGGGAGAATCCGTCCTCAACAATGTCCAGTCGTGAAGTCTGAAGCTCAATTTCGTCGGCAATGCTGAAACGACCCTCATGGAATAGTCCGTATGATGAGGTTCGGATAATGCGAATATCCAAATCTCCGGTGATGGCGTCTTCCGTTATTTTTGTCTGATTGATGAAGCGAATATCCTGGAGCATCAGTTCTCCCGATGCTGGGGTTTCCAGCAGAACGTCCACATCAATTTCAGGCTCCTCGGTGAGCAGGGCAGACAGTTTTCCGGTTATAGCCGCAACGCTGATGTCGTTATACAGCATGTCGGTAAAGTCGAGCTTGCTTTCGAAATAGGGTACGCCGTCCTCGTTTGGCCGCAGCTGACCCGTAATGCGGCCGACTCCGTGCAGCGTATCAGCTCCGGCCAGCTCGATGAAGGTTTCCAGATTGCTAATTTCAAAATCGAAATCCAGTCTGTTTGAAGTGTCGGTCAGATTATCCAGATTTTGGCGACCTTCGAGGAAGCCGGAGAAAAAGCGACTGTCGATTTTAGCTTCCCGGATGAACAGGATATTGTTTTCGATATCAATATGGGCGTCCAGCTGATTGAAAGGCTCATCGAGTACACGGCTGTTTTCGAGGGTCGTTTTGAGGGTAAGCTTCAAATCGTCTTCGCCGGTGCCTTCACCCTCAAGTTCTGCCTTTGCGTTTATGAAGGTAGGGAATTCTTCCATATTGGCCAGCACGGCTATGTCGAGCTCGCTGGTTTCAAAAGTAAAAAACCAGCGCGGCAGCTCGGTCTGCCAATCAGTGATAGAACCATCGGCGAGAACGCTTCCTCCTGGTGAATCGAGCTCGAGTTTCGCAATCAATTCTTCGGCATCCAGCGTGCCTTCGAGAGTGAGATCGCCAAGCTGATTAAACTCGGTAAACACCAAGTCATTAAGATTTACGCGATACTCCCATGGCGTAGTGCCGGGCTCAAACCCGCGCCCTTTGGCTGCAAATGTTCCGCTAATATTACCGGTAAGCGTGCTGTCCTGAGCAAAAAAAGCCGGATTAATATCAAAGAGCTCCCCGCTGATGTCCCAGTCGGGCTCATCGCCCCAAATGCCCGAGATCGCAGCTTTCAAATCAATGTGCTGATCCGGAAAGCTTAGCCGGCTTTCAGCGGTGATGGATCCGTTTTCAAGTTTTGAAGTGAGGGTGAGGCCATTGAGAACGATCTCTTCAAAACGGGCGCCGTTCAGCTCAAAAGTAATGTCTGCCAGGGCTTCTTCATAGCGCTCAACGGGTATATTACCGTCAACGTAAAGAGTTATGCGACCCGCTTCGGCATCGAGATCAGGATCACCGCTCAGGCGTCGCAGATCGAGTTCATCAAGCTCCAGCTGGAGGCTCGTTAGCACCATTTCGGGTTCAAATTCGACCGTTGTATTTAGCTCCAGGCGTAGCAATCCGGGCGCGTGCAGGGAGAGACCCGCCTGCAGGTCGCGCAGGCTTCCGTCGGCTTTGAGACGGAGTGAAGCCAGCTCGAACTCAGGGAGGTCGTCGAGATAGGCAGCCAGGTCGCTTCGGCTGATTTCGGGCATTTCTACAGTAGCATCAATTTCGCTTCCGTCAAGCTCGTACAAAGCTTCGGCCTCAAGCAGCGACCGACCCGTAGATATCATCAGCTTATCCAGGGTGATGCGCTCCCCGGCCATAGCGCCCGACGTTTCCAGTCTTATACCTTCGGGAAGGCGGCCTTCGATTAGCTCAAGAGAGAAGGAATCCAGACGGGCGTCGAGCA
>JAIUMA010000009.1 GCA_022565795.1 Balneolia bacterium | reverse complement strand
CCGGTTGCAACCAGCGGAGGCAGAAGAGCCACGGCAACCATCACCCCGATTACAGCCGCAGAAATACCCCGGGTGAAAGAAAGCACGCCTGCAATACCGGCTGCGGCTCCGAGGGCAATATCCCCAAAGGAAACCTCCGTTCGAGAAAACAATTCGGGCGTTTCAATACCGAAGGTGATTATAACCCCCATCGCTACGGATAAGAGAAAGGCAAGCGTAAAACCGCTCACCAGAGACTTGAGTGATCGTGTAAGCAATCGCTGATCACCAAGCGTCGTTGACAGGCACAAGCCCACGTTCGGGCCCAAAAGCGGTGCAATAACCATGGCACCGATTACGATTGCCGGGTTATCCCTGATCATTCCCGTGGCCGCCACGATAGTACTCATAATCGTTAGGGTGATGTAGATCCAGGAAAGGTCAACCATTTCCTTTACGTCTTCATACATCTCAACTGTGGAGATACGGTGTACTTTATCCCGCTCATCCGGCACCTCCGGATAACCCGACGGCCGGATCCCGGAGCTGTACTTGTTTTTCGACTCTTCGGCATCTTCATCAACTTCCACTTTGGGAATTGTCGCCTCCACCCCAAGCAGCACCACTCTGAACTTATCGAAGCCTTCCCCCATTTCAGAAGCTTCGGTAATGATACTTTCTGAATATTCGACTTCACAAAGCACCCTGATTACCTTGCCGCCATTATCCAGGTTACTCACCCACATATCGACCATATTGGCCTTATCGAGGGCTTCATCCATTTCAGGTTTTTCCGGCGGTGCGTAAATTTCTATTAGTCTCAGAGCCATACGTTAGGCAATGCAATTAAATGAGGTGTAACAGGTTAAGGTTATGGTTCAATTTTGTAAATTGTGCCAGCATAATGGTCGTTAAGATCTAGCATCATCCGACATTATGTTAATGATTTTACCTGTGATAAATAACTCAATTTTCAACTTATCCTTACTTAACCTATGAAAGCTATTACACAATCTTCAATCTTTAAAGTGATTTGCATCGTTTCCATGCTCGGCCTCGTGGGTTGTTCCACTACCGGACAGGGAGCATTAATTGGCGCAGGTGCCGGCGGAGCTGCCGGAGCTATTGCCGGAGCCGCGTTAGGTGATACTGCTAAAGGCGCTATCATCGGAGCGGTAATTGGAGGTGCAGCAGGTGCAATCATTGGCTCACAAATGGATCGTCAGGCCGAGGAGCTGGAAGATGAAATTGAAGGCGCAACCATCGAGCGCGTTGGTGAAGCCATTGCCATTAAGTTCGATTCGGGCCTCTTGTTCGGATTCGATTCGGCAACGCTTTCGCCAACAGCGCAGACCAACCTGCAATCGCTGGCCAACAGCCTCGACCGCTACGACAATACCGATGTAGTTGTAATCGGGCATACCGACTCCATTGGTTCTGCCACCTACAATCAGGGCCTCAGCGAGCGTCGGGCTCAGTCAGCGGTAAACTACCTGTCTTCTATTGGAGTTGACAGAGGCCGTCTGGTTGTTGAAGGCCGTGGCGAAACCGAGCCTATCGCCGATAACGATACCGACGAAGGCCGTGCTCTGAACCGCCGTGTTGAAATTATTATTATCGCTTCAGAAGAGTTCCGCGAAGAAGCTGAAAATCAATAATTTCAAAAGTTTAAATTTTCCAGGCCGGGTCTGAATGATTCGGCCTTTTTTTTGTGTTTGCGGGAATGAATATGTGAGTAAAATACTTCTTATATTTAATTGTTGTTTAAACAACTAAGTTAATCTCTCAAATTCCTAACCTATGTTTTTTTACTTCTCTGATACACTTCGCGAAATTGGCTTCCTGATTATTCGGGTCGGCATCGGCTTTATGATTATGCTCCATGGATTCCCCAAAATAATGGGTGGTCCCGAAATGTGGACAGGACTTGGCGGAGCAATGGGTAACTTCGGCATTACGTTTGCACCCATGTTTTGGGGTTTCATGGCCGCATTTGCAGAATTTTTTGGCGGCATTTTGCTAATACTAGGGTTCTTTCACCGTATTGCAGCGCTATTACTTCTAAGTACGATGATTGTTGCGGCAACCATGCACATCGCTCAGGGTGATGATTTTATACCGCATGTAGCCTATCCGATTGAACTTGGAATCGTATTTCTTGGGTTGTTTTTTGTAGGAGCACGTAAGTGGTCCTTAGACAGCTACTTTAAGAAAAAACGCCGATCAGAATCATAGTTCTGATTTCTGAAACTAAAAAGGCCGGTCATGCGCATGGCATGACCGGCCTTTTTTATGTCCATAGCTATTCGACCTCTAGTCTACGAGCTCGCGTACAATTCGGTCTGCTCCGTAAATATACCTTAATGCTTCCAGCATACCCCGGGAATCAACCGAGATAGCCCGGGCGGAGTCATCTGTGTAGATGAAATCGCCCGAGAGCGACTCGATATTTCCGTCGAAGATCAGGCCTACCAGGTTCAGGTCTCTTGACAGCAATGGCGAGCCGGAGTTGCCGCCTATAATGTCGTTAGTTGTCACCAGATTTAGTTTTGCCGACAGGTCAAATGAATCGGGGAGGTTTCTCCACCGATAGGGCAACGACCACGGGTGAACTTCACCGTGCGAAAAATGGCGGTCCAGCATACCGTAAAAAGTGGTATAGGCGGGCGCAATTGTTCCGTTGTAATCATAGCCTGCTACCCTGCCGTCCTGAAGCCTTATGGAGAATGTCGCATCCGGCGGCATAGAGGTGCCGTACACTTCGTAGCGCGCGCGGCCAAGCCTGCGGTTGAGCTCATCTTCCAGATCTTCAAGTCCGGCGACATGTCCCATGGTGTATTCTGTTACCGGGCCATAAAGTGCGCCAAATAGTACTGCAGGATCGCTGTCATCGACGCCATTCTGGATGAGCCCGATTGTTCCTTCGACAGACATAAGCGCAGACTCAGCCATAATCAGATCGGCGAGATCTTCGGGGCTCAGCCCACCGGAAATGCGCGAAAAAGCTACGGGATTTTCAACATCACCATCCATTTCCGAAATGACGTTTTTGATTCTCGCGAATCGGCTGAGCATGAGCTTTCTCTCCAGCTCCTCGGGCCACTCAATCGTTTGCGGAATCAGATTGAGATAAAACCCGGCCGCCTCTTCATTCCCGTTGTTCAAGTGGTTATTGATATTCCCGACCAGCATCGCACGCTGAAGCGTACCCGACGACAGTATCGTGCCGGCATTCATTCCGAGCATGGCGTAGTAGGTTTCAAAAACCTCCGACTTTTCGATCACTACGTCTTCTATTTCATTCAGCACATTTCCGTATCTGCTCATGAGTTCATCACTGGCAGAAAGCTCGTTTATGAATGCGAGCTCAGACTGCATTCGGCGTCCCATAAAGAAGTCGTCTTCCAGAGTTTCAAGTCCGCCGGTGTACGCTTTTATCGCATTTTGTATCTGGAAGATGTAGTTACGAAGATCAAGCCGCGCCGCAGATACCGGATTGGCGCTTTCATAATGTATGAAGGCGTCCACAACTTCTTCCAGCAGGCTAATGAAAGCCGGGTGAGATACATCGCGGGTGTACTCAAGCTGAGCCACTGTGTAAAGACGGCTGGTGGATCCGGGATTTCCGACTACAAAAACGGCATCCCCCTCCGCTGATCCAGACTGCGACCAGTTGAAATAGTACTCCGAATGAAGCGGCTCATCGTTTTCATACGCGCGCAGGAATGCCATATCCAGCGTATACCTTGGATAAGTAAAATTGTCGGGGTCGCCGCCAAAATAGCCGACTTCGAGCTCGGGGGCCATCACCAGGCGAATATCATCATACCTTTTGAAGGTATAGGCCGAATAGAGCGCTCCGTTGTAGAGAGCTACCACGTCTGTAAACACAGACTCATCGTCGAATGCGGCGTCGATACGGTCGGCAACGGCCTGTCTGGCCTGTTCGATGGCTTGTACAGTTTGCTGTCTGCCCTGCACACCTTCCAAAGCCGCGTAAATTTCTTCGGTTACGTCTTCAATTGCAATCACCTGATCCACATAAAAGTCAGGAATCCGGCGCTCATCACTCAGATCAACCGCGTAGAAGCCCTCCTCCGCAAGGTTTTCCCCGTTTTGTGTTACGGCCGTGACCTCTTCTCTCGTGCAGTGATGATTGGTGAGTATAAGGCCTCTGCTGCTCACAAATGAGCCCGTACAGTTAGGAAGCCGTACGCTTCCCCGCATAGCTTGGGTAATCCAGTCGTCTGTAAGGGTGAGGTTGTACTCCTCCTCGAAATAGTCAGCCGGAGCGTGTTCGAAGGTCCACATTTTTCCGTTGTCGAAACGACCGGGCTCAACTACAGGGTAAATACGGGACGGAAACTCCATCTGTACTTTGGGTGCAGTCTGTACCTCGCTGACGTGTTCCGTTTCCGGATAAGTTGCTTCAGATGAGGCCGCACAGCCTGCAGCAAACAATACTATACCAACATATACTACCCAACAGTAATAGCGATTCATTTTCAATGCCTTTTTTTTGTGATGATGGTACTCTTAAATGATTTACATACGGTATAATACAGCTGTGCACTTTAAAAAACAGCAGCTTTATGTTTGAACATGAATAGAGAATAAATACGCATTTGACCGTGAACATCTTGCGATGTAGCATTAATTTCATTTTATTAGTGAAGTAATGCACCTAACCAACTGTAATTAATTTACTAAACCTATGTCTCCTTCAATTAAAAACTCTGCTTTACTAAGCTGTATTATGTACTGCGGTCTGGTGCTTTTGCCCTTTTACGCTTCTGCTCAACCTTCCCCTTCCCAGCTTGCCGAACGATTACAGCAAGCCAGCGCCGGATACCTTGCCAATATCGACCGAATTGCCATTACAACCGAATATGAAATGCTTGGTGAGTCTACCGCCTACTACCGGAAGGAAGTGGTAGACGGCGCTCCTGTACTCCTGCCCGAAGATGAGGATGAAGATGAAATGGCTGCAATATTTGGATATGGCACCTCCGAAATTTATACGTTTATTAACGGTGCCAGAAGCATTACATCTGAGCGCGTAGACGGTCGGGCTATGTATAAAATCGTAGTAGACGACCCTGCTGTATTCGAACAGCTCGACATGGATGCAGGTCTTGGCGATGAGTTCGACGACCAGGATGATGGTGAAATTAAAGAAGCCACTGCATGGATAGGCCAGGATGATATGCTCTTTTACCGTATGAGCTTTGTTATGGAAAACAGCGAAGGCAACAGCTTCACCATGAATATGTATATGGAGGATTACGAGACCTTCAACGGAATGCCTATTGCCATGAAAACCCGCATTGAAATCGACGGCTGGCAGGATATGATCTCAGATGCAGAAATGGCTGAAGGAATGGCGGCAATGGAAGAGCTGATGCGTGAGCTCGAAAACATGCCTGAAGCCCAGCGCGATATGATTATGCAGCAAATGGGGCCTCAAATCGAACAGTTCCAGCAGATGATGGCTGGTGAAGGCCCCGGCGGCATGACCATGCGCATTACGAATGTGCAGGTTAATCCGTAAGGTCCCCGTAATTATTTTTAAAGTGAAGGTCTTCACGTGAGACCTGAACTGAACAGAAGGCTGCTCCGGCTTATCCGGGGTGGCCTTTGTTTTTTCGCCGCTAATTGCACATGCCCGTTTTAGCGCAGAATGTGCCTGAAGCATCAGGGCTTAAATCAAAAAGAGCCGCCAGATGAATCTGACGGCTCTTTTTGTACTTAATCAATTTGCCTGAATCTATTCAAAGTCAGTGTTCAGTCTGTAGCGGGCAATACGATTATTCCCCTTATCAGCCACATATACGATACGGCGGAAGTAGGCAACGCCGCTCGGGTCGCGGAACTCACGAGGTCCGCTGCCCGTACCGCCAAAAGAAACATTGATGGCACGTGTAGCAGAAGAACCGGCCGGAGGATTCACGCCCTCAATACCGTTCGACTGGAACAGATAGAGACTGTCGGTTACCGCATCGGTGATGAAGATATGTGCACGCTCGTCACCCGAAAAAGCAATACCTGACGGACTTCTGAACTTATCCTGCTCGTATAGGAAAGAGTCAGCAAGCGTGGTATCCTGAGCCAGAAGCTGCGGGTTCGAGCGGTACTCAAGACCATCCGGAGTTTGTACGGCATTTATCCAAAGAACCCGAAATGGAATTTCACGGTCTTCGTTACCCTGTGCAATTAGAAAGCTGCGCTCTGCCGGCACATTATCACGCTGCGGAGGTGTGGCGAAGGAGGCAATAGCGCTCACGTCGATAGCGCTAAGCAGAGACGGCGTGTTGGGGTTGAGCGTACGAATTTGGCTCGTATTGCGCATGATGTCGGTTAGATTGCCCTCAGAATCTGTAGTACGGGCAAAAAGAAGCACCGTATTATCTTGCGCCACAGCCTGGCCGGTTTGATTACGAGGCCCGCGGCGGGTTACGTACAAATCATTATTGGCAAGCGTTGCAAGACCTGTGATTTCCACATTTTCATCGCTGTCCGGATTGTCGTTGAGGCGTCCGCGCTGCGATGCTGTGGTTGAGCGGCTGGCATCCATAAACGGATGAACCATCGTCTGAATAAACTCAAGCGGACCCGCTCCGTTGGCGTTTCTGATCTTGTAGACCGCCGGAAGATCCCATACTCTGTTTGGATCAACTGCAGTAATAACTGTATCGATACGTGCAGCCACGTATACGTTGAGAAGACGATCCTGAGTAACAGAAACCGCTCCGCGCAATGGAATCGTAGAGTAGTTACGACCGGCGCGGTCAAGTACATGCAGGCCTTCACTATCAGTTATATACACAAGTTCATCATATCCGACAAAAACGTCTGTCGGGTTATCGAAACCGGACCAAAATGGAAGAAGGGCTACGTAGCCAACGTCTTCTACAATTAGATTGGGATCTTGTTCTCCGTCCCTGAAGATTTCATCTGTGATACTGTCTTGCTTGGAACCGAACAGATCATCACAGGCCGTGAAGATATAGGCGGAGCCAACTAAGACGAGCAGTAATACTACAATACGTTGCTTCATAATACTAAGCGGTAAAAAAATCAAAGATTAAACTTGAGGGAAAATCTGTGCAGGCTTCCAAGGTACTGACGCGTGCTGAAGCCGTAGTCGAGGCCCAGACCATAACCCAGAATAGGGAGATCGAAACCTACTCCAAAACTTGGCAGACGGGCTTCATCCACACCAAACTCATATCCGGCACGAACATAAAACTGGTTGAGATACGCCAACTCCATACCGAAGCTAAACTGCTCTGCATTATCACTTGGATTTGTTATCTGTGCTGTGCCAAGCAGGTCAAAGTTGTCGGTAGAGTAGAGATCATAGGCTGCACCAAGCATGAACGTGGTTGGTGGAGACACGTCTTCAAAATCCGTTTCAATAACAACGCCATCGAGGGTTTGCCGGCTAGACTCACCACTTGGTGATGCATCCAGGCCGAAATTGTTCAATCCAACGGCAAAACGAAGCCCGGTATCACCTACGCGATAGAAGAATCCAACATCAAAAACAACCGTTTGTGACTCCACTTCTTCAATACGTTCGTCCAGGTATTTTACTGATATGCCGTAACTAAACAGGTTAGTGAGTTCCTGCGCGAACGTCAGACCAGCTGCAAGGTGAACCGTACGGAAGGTTTGCCCAGTACCAAAGGGATTGAACTCATTCGTGACGTCCATTTCGCCGGAATCCAGATACATGAGCGATCCGCCAAAGGCCATGCCTCTGTAGCGGTGGATGTAGCTGGCGTAGTTTAGAGAAATGTCGGCGAAATACTGCGTGTGCCCCAAATAAACCTGATTACGGTCTAGCTGAGCCGCAAGGGCCGGGTTGAAGTATAGGGCCGATCCGTCGATGGCATCAGCTACGCTTGAGCTACCCAAACCAGCAGAACGGGCATCAGGGTTAATCTTCACGAACTGAAAGCCGGAAGTACCCGATCTCGATCCCCCGAGACTTGGCAGAATACTTTGCGCCTGCACGGTGTCTGATGCACCAACCAGCAGCATCAGCGCAACCAGGCTAAGCGTCTTAATCGTGAGTGATGTTACTTTTTTAATAAACATGTATATATCCAGAATCAGAAATTAAATGCTAAACCAAACATGATGTGACGCTGCTGCAGGAAGTTAGCCGGGTTTAGGAAAGCCGGGCTGTTGTTATCCCGCGGATCCACATAGCGCGGGTCGCGAACGTTTTCAGGAACGTCGAACGAGCGGTCATCGCGCAGCGCAATAAGCGCATCCGGATCGGTTGGATAGTCACTTCTGTACGCCTGTCCTGTTACCGGGTTGATAATAGCTGCATTCCTTGTGTTGAACAGGTTTGTAATCTCAAGCGAAGCCAGCAGTCTGGTACTTCCGATATTAATCCAGCGCTCAAAGTTCATGTCGAACATAATCCATGGCTCGCCAACTTCTGAGAATCGACGGTTTGGATCCGGATCACGCTCGTAGATCGGGCGCCAGTCTTCTTCACCGGTTACAGGGTTACGCTGGTTACCCTGGAATACCATAGGCGTATAGCGAAGACCACTGCGAAAAGTACCGGACAAAAAGAGTCTCATTTGGTTAAGTGGTCTCAGCCCGAATAACGGGTCATTAGCACGATCCCAAGTGAAAATTATGCTGCTTTTTATATCCCACGGACGATCCCATGCGAGCGGTGTTTCGATATTGTTACCAAAATCCTGCCCACCTGAAATGATGTCCTGGAGGGCATCATTAGATGTTGAACTCAAGCCTTCAGCGCGGGAATAGGTTAGGCTAAGTGATCCCTGCAAAAAGTGAGAGTAGCGCTTCAGGTACGAAAGCTCAAGACCACGAACGCGGGCAAAATCACCGTTCACACGGAAAGTACGCTCAGACTCACGGCCGGTTGCATCAACAATATTGATACGTTCTGAAGTAATGAAGTCGTACTTATCGCTCCAGAATGCTGTTACGTTAAGCGCGTCGTTCGAGCTCAACTGGTAGCGGAAACCAATTTCGTAGGAAATATCTACTTCCGGATCGAGATTCGGGTTACCGAGGTTGGAGAGGAACGAACGATCCTGGTAGAACGGATCCAGGCCGGCATAAATATGTGTCGGGTGAGGCAGTTTCGACTTATGCGAATAGTTGAAATACATCACCATGTTTTCGCGAACCGGGAAAGACACGTTAATTCTTGGAAGAAAACGCATCTTAAATCTGTTACCGAAGAGGTTGAACGTGTCTTCTTTGTAAGCTTCACGAACAGCATCAGGAATTGGAGACAACGGATCGTCTACAAAGTTGTCTACGTAAGAACCAGGGAACCAATATTCCAGACGACCACCAATATTAGCAATAAGGCCGCGGTAACGAATTTCATCACTTATGAAAAGAGCTCCCTGGGCCGGGCGTACATTCCAGATATCTGATGTAGCGCCGAGGCGACCCGTCTCTGTGGTCGTTTCGTCATCAAGCTGAATCGGGGCACCAACCCAAGGCCGGGTGATATCGATCCACTGGTAGTTCATGAACTTTGCTTCAAGTCCGACACGGAGTCTGTGGTTGTTCTCAGTTAGGTAAGTTGTAACTGTACTGCGAAGGGTATACTCCTCGGCAAAGTGATCGTGCCATAAAGAAGCAATACCACCGTTGTTGGCAAAACCGTCGCCCGGAAGTGCGTACGTGAAATTGGCACCGGCAGGGAATGGCGTGATTGGAAAGGTGATGATACTTGCAGCATCAAATTCACCATCAACAAATTCAGGACGCCAGTTTCTTCCGTTCGCATCTGCGCGAAGGCGTGTGAAGAAACGGCTTATTTGAACATCGTAAAACGTAGAGCTCGAAACAGCGTGGGTCCATTTTACATACGACATGTTGCTGTCGTTGGCATAGGTGTTTGCATTATCAAGGCTCTCCTCGAAGAAGAACTGATAACCCGGACGAATCTGCACGTTATCTCCAATAATCTGGAGCATTCGTGTATTCTGGTTAACCGTCAGCGATCGGTTATAAGCTGCCTCTATACGCATACTTGGCTTAATGCGGTAGGTAAGTTTAAAAAGACCGCTCCATCTGTTGTCCTGTCGTGGTGACCAGAAGGTATTCTCGATTAGTGAGCTTTGCACCTGATCAGCAGTCTGACGCATGAACTCATTGGTGATGTTCGCCTGACCTGCCATGAAGAATGTCATGGTACCTGGCAGGTTTATGCCAATTGCAGGAAGAAGACTTTCCGTAACCGGGAACGGACCACCAAGCGAGAAGTCGTATATATCAGTAAAGAAGTTCGCCGTTGAACCGGTCATACGTCCCGGGTTATCGCGTTTATGCGCAAAATTACCAGCAAAGCTATCGCCACCGGACTGTGTCTGCACAGAAACCACGCCGGAAGTAGCGTTACCAAACTCAACATCCACACCACCGGTTGTTACCTCCACGCTCTGGAAGGCATTAGCACCGAGATCCAGGCCAAAACCTGTGCCGGCAAGAGGATTCTGTGAAGATACACCATCAATTACAAAACCGGTTTCGTTGGCACGACCACCGCGAATGTAGAGACCTGAAGGATCGCGAACCACACCGGCTGTCATACCAACCACTTCATCGACCTGTCGAACGGGGGCCGCAGAAATCTGCTCACGACTCAGGTTTGTAGAGGTTGAGGAGCGTTCAATATCGAAAATCGGCCGTTCACCAATTACTACAATTTCATCACCTGCAGAAACAGGCTGTAGTCTCATTTCCACGTCTAATACCGTTGTCTCTCCGGCTTCTACCCGTACACCAGTAATAAGGATTCGTTCGTAACCCACGTAGCTGAATTCCAGTGAATACTCTCCCGGTCGAATGTTTCTGATATTGAATTCGCCGTCGAGGTTTGTAGCGTCACCGAAACTGGTTCCACGAACAATAACGTTAACACCTATCAGCGTCTCGCCATCATCCCGATCTGTGATTGTTCCGGTTATGTTGCCCGTATTCTGCGCATTAGCCATACTCAGGCCTGAGAACATAACCGCGAAAATGGTAAGAAAGCTTAATATCAATTTATTCATTGCTGAAAACCTAAGATTTCAATACATGTTAACTCTACAAGGCGGTTCAGGTCACTGTCGGCCGATAAATCCTGAAAGCGTATTCCAAAGAAGACGATATTTTCATCAGGATTAGTAGCTGAAATCAGTTTTGAGCCGTCAAAATCACTTGTTCCACCAATAAATGATGGATTTCTCGTTCTGAAATCACCTTCAAATAAAGGCACAGATTCGCCGAACGGTACAATCGGGTAATAAGAAATGAGGTTACCACCAGCAGCAAGAAATGGCGGATTGTCAATAAAATCCTCGTTTGGCTCTACAATTGAATTGTTAGCCATAATAAAGCTCTGCTGTCCGGAAGGGAGGATTTCCATTCTTTCGAAGGGCAGGAACTCAAACATCGGATTGTCAGGAGAAATGTTCTTGGTTGGAATGTTGATGAACATGGTTCCGCCGTTTTCAAAGAACTGAGTCGTTATCTCAATTCCGTAGCCGATGTGGCGGTCTAGGTTATCAGAGAGCCAGTAGATATGATCCCACTCGGCCAGCATCAGGTTAATGGTTGGCTGAGCCAGCGAGCGATCCGGAAATGCCTGAGAAAACGGAACGCGACGGCCACCTGTTGCAAGTCCATCCGAAATATCCATATAGTCAATCTGAGTTAAGCCAAGATCTGCAAGGATATCCAGGTGAAGCTGAGAAATGGTGTTGCTGTTGGTTCCGAAATAGTCATTCAGGAACAGTATCCTCGAAGTCTGCTGCTTGATGTACCATTCGTGTACTGCAACTTCGCTTACCGCACCGGCATTATCTACAGCACGAATGTAAAATTCGTTGTCTCCGTCGAGATTTATACTGTCGAAAGTAATACCGCTGCTGTTTAGCCCGCGGCCCAGAAAGACCTGAGAAGTTGCCGGCGATACGGTATCATCTACACGAACAGTAAGGAACGTAATATCTATCGGAATTTCCTGCCATTCGGTGCTGTCATTCAGCGCTACTTCGATTCGGTTTAGGTTTGCATCCCCATCCGGATCGCTGGCGCTCCAGCCAAAGCTGAAAACTCTGAACGTGCTGTCCGGTGGTGTTTCGTTTGAAACGAAACCAATTTCAGGTGGTGAATTACGAATTGGAAATACCAGGCTCGGCGGGTTAGGATCAACGGCACCGTCGTTGTCGATTGCCCGTACTGAGAATCGAACGTCAGCGTCCATGTTTCCTTCCTCAATCGGAAGTACAAACGTGGAATCTGAGCGGGTGGTAAACACCCATGGCTCGTTTTCGTCGCCTATCTGGAATTCATAGCCTACAATATATCCGTCAGGATCATCACCCCACCAGGAAATGCTAACCTGACTGACCAGGCGTACATCATCGGGTAGATTGATTTCATCAACGGTAAAAAAAGTACTTGGCGGCTGGTTTTCGTTGAGATCACCTTTCAAGCCGGTATCGCATGCACTGTAAAAAAGTGCGGATACAGCAAGGGCCACAATAACTGAAATTGTACGAGTGCGCATAAGCTAGGTTAAACAAGGGGGATGAGCCGATCTGAGGCCCATCCCCTTGGAGTTTTGTTTTCGATGAAACTCAGAAAGTGATTACTTAATGAGCATCATTTTCTTGGTGGAAGTAAAGTTTCCGGCCTGGATACGGTAGATATAAGTACCGGAAGCCAGTCTTGAAGCATCAAAACTTACCGTGTGCTGGCCTGCAGTCTGCTGCTGGTTTACAAGCAGAGCTACACGACGGCCCAGAACGTCGTAAACCGTAAGCGTTACATCAGCTGCTTCAGGAAGCGTGTAGCGGATGTTCGTTGTAGGGTTGAACGGGTTCGGGTAGTTTTGGCTAAGTTCGAAACCACTTGGGATTTCATCATCGCGTGTGCTTACATCCATGCCGAGGTCTGCACCACTACGTGCGGTAAGCTGGATGGTACCGTTGAACTGAGATACCAGCGCAGTAAGTGTGATGTTACCACTTGGAATTGGCATACCGATGTAGTTCACTTCGTTTTCGTTAAAAATAGTTCTGAAAACACGTGATTCGCCATCATCAAGAGACGGGTCAAGGATATCGTAGTTGGTGTTTACACTGAATGTACCGGCAACACCACCAAAGTTTACATCAGTTACGCGAACGAGAACTGATTCGTGCACGTCGAGATCGATGTCAGCCAGGGTAACATCAACAGGCATTACGTCTTCGTTGCCGGTTGGGGCACCCGGGTTTGCCTGCGGAGTAAACTGAATTACTCCCTGGAATACACTCAGTGTACCAATTACATTGGTCATTACGTCGCCGGTTGCGTAGAATTCCGTAACACGACCTGCTGCATCATCGATTAGCACACCACCGGTTTCATCCTGGATGTACTTTTGATTTCTGGTAGCGCGGGTGAAGGTAACTACTGCATCACCGGTTAGTCGGTAGAGCGTGCCATCGTTGAGGCCTTCTCTCAGCTCACCAATTGTAGAAACATCAACAAGGTTTTCGTTAGCTACAACGTACGTACGCTCGTTAACCGGACTGTTGCCAAGGCCACTGCTTGTTGCAATAGCGCGAACAGTAGTGGTTTCGGTAAGTACCAGCGGAGATCCGTAAACAAGAGATTCTTCAGTTGGCTCAGAACCATCAATCGTGTAGTAGATAGTGGCCTCTTCAGTTGGAGAGCTCAGCGATACCTGAACGAAGTCAGTAAATTCGCCGGAAGCCGGAGAGAAAAGTACCGGAGAGGTGAGGTCTTCATTACCAACAAAGAAGGACTCACTAAATGTACCAGTAATCGGTGTACCGTCGCCTGTTGTGATTTGAGCAATGATAGTAAAATCTACTGATGTAAAATCACCAAAAGAGCCAAAATCGAACGTGAAGTTGTTGCCACTTTGATCAAGCACGCCATCGAATGTAGTTGGCTCATCTTCTGTGTAGTTAAGCGTGTTATACTCGATAGTTACGCTTTCGAAGCTGTAATCTTCTTCAGCGAGGGTAATATCGATGGAAAGAGACACATCATCTCCGCCATTAATATTGCCTTCCGGAGTTAGCGTGAAGTTTTCGAAAACCGGTGGGAAACCTACAACCACAAGGTCGTTTGGCCATCCCTCAGGAGCAAAGCGGTTCGCAGGATCGTCGCCATCGGCGACCCATACAAAGCCATCTTCGAAATAAGCAAGCTTAAGCGTAGACTGGTTGCCGGCAACATCTGTACCACCCGGGTTAAACGTATTTACCACAGGGAAACCAGACCAGTTTACCAGTGAACCTGTTGCAGGCGGTACGAATGGACCATCAACTGCCGGGCGACGGTAGTTGTAATTAAGGCCATTGCCTGTTTCTGGATCAAAAGCGTAGTTGTTACGGTCATTTCTGTAACGAAGCGAAGTATCGTTAGATACCATTACGCTGTTTCCCTGTGAAGCAATCATCCATGGACGACCGTTATCAGCCTCAAGGCGGTCAATAACTTCAGCACCTTCGATTCTTACATAGCGGAAGATGTACTTGGTATAATTTTCAGCATTCCACTGGAACAGTCCTTCAGTATCAGCCGGGATATTGAGTTCATCCATAGAAATTACGGTTGGCTCAAGAAGCGGAAGCAGGTCTTCGAACTCACCAGGCTCGTTTGCACTTCCAAGGAAATTGATGTCAGTAGCGTTAAACTGTCCAACATTTCCAAAGAACGTAAGTTCACCAACTACATTAATAACATCGCCACGGCCAAGCCCTTCCAGCGTTTCGCGCAGCGCGCCGGCTACTACGATTTGCATGGAATTTCCGTCAAGACCGTCTTCGATTGCGTTAACATCAGCAACAAAAACGTGAATACGACCGGGAACGCCGGCTGCAGTAATGTTTGCCAGACCAGAGCTTCTTGGATATGAAACTACCACAGCATCGAAAGATACCGGTACACCTACCAAGGGATGGTTCGGAAGGTCATCTTGGCTCTCAAGCGGGAATTCGTAGGTATTGAGCTCACGGATAGTTACCTCTTGCTGTGCAAAAGCGTCGAGATACATAAATCCGGAGATTATCAAACCTATAATCAGGAGTTGTAACTGTTTCATCATTTTAGCTTGTAGGGTTTATTAATAGTTAGCTTCAGACGGTTTGACCAAAGCTGATTTGTTGCTTTTGAACGTGTTTAGTTCCTATTTGATGATCGCAAAACGTCCTCTCTGCACATGCCCTGAGTCGCGGTCGCGAACGGTGTACAGATAAAGGCCGGTCGCCAAATTTTGGTTGGCAGCCGAAAGCAGGTCCCAGGCGTGCTCGCCACCCGGAAGAATCCGGTTGCTGCTGCTGAAATCCCTGAACCAGCGGGTATCGCCAATGTAGGTTTCCGAATCGTGCTGCATCGTTGCCACAATTTCACCTGCCAGCGTATAGACTCGTATTTCCGCACGCTGAGGCAGGTTGTAAAACATAATTTTCCTGGTGAACGGAGTACCACCATCCCACGCGGCGTTCACCCTGTATGGATTCGGGTATACGCCCACTTTATATTCGGGGTCGCTGCTGCTGAAGTTCTCATTTGGTGCTGTACCGGGGAAAACACGTACTGCATTTGCATTCACAGAAGATTCAAGAGGCGGTGAGTTGTCCTCACCCTGATCGAAAGCCGTAACGGCAAAAAGATACTGCCAGCCGCTTAGCATTCCGGTTACATCGAAGCGGTAGTGGTATTCAGTTGGGTCACCTTCAAAGGTTACCGGTTCGTCAAGTCTTATTTCATCGAATCCCGTACCAAAGCCAGCGCCGGATTCCGGCAGATCCCACTCACGGATCATCTGAGCAGATTGGGTAATCACACCATCGAGATCATCCCCCAGCCTTGAGCGATACAGACGGTAACCGGCGAAGTCTACTTCACCGGAAACGGGATCCACAGAAAACTCAGCTCTGTTATCCCAGTATACGCTGGCTACACCGGCATCAAGCTCAACACGGATTAACGGCACTGCCGGCGGCTCGGGAACCAGGAAGCGCGTACGCGTTCCGTCTTCGTTTTCCTGACCGTCATAGAGGCGAAATGCCCAGTCGATGCTTTCTGTGAGGTTTGCCCGCGAGTCTTCATTATCAAGATTATCAACGTTTGGCTCACTAGCGGGCACAATACCCTGAAACTGCTCCGGCATCGCAGCGGCTACAAAGGCTACATATACGGTGATGGTCTCACCCGGCTCAACCTCCGGAAACGGACCGATAGTATTTGCCTGTATGTAGTTACCGTTTGAGTTAAAGCCATCGTTACGCAGGGCAAAACGGAAATCATCGAGCGTGCGGTTGTCTCCTTCAGGCAAGAGGCTTTGCGGCCAGATTCCGCTCTGACGCTCGTACCGCTGCAAATCGTTATTCGGCCTTGAAAAAGCACCCGTACCGGCAGAAAAAAGCCAGAAATCGGGGGAAACAGTCGGAACAGGAAGTCCTGCAGCTTCTACAGCTTCTGCATTTCTTGGATGAAAATCGATTCCACGATACTCCGTACCAAGTATTGCGTTTGCTGCGTGCGTATTAATTCTGGGTTCATCTGCAGAACCGCGGTCAAACACATAAAATGCATAAAAATCGTCCAGCCAGCCCATTCCGTTTTTGTTAAAATATGGCGTTCCAGTTTCCACAGTAGTGTTCACGTTACGAACTACCATGTTGGAATAAAGGCTGAAATAAAAGTTCTGCCAGGTAAATCCGTTTGCAGAGCTGGAGAATATTTGAGAGTTATTGGTGATGTCGTATCGGATGATGCTGATCCCTTCAGTAAAACCAAAGTTCCAATTGTAGGTTTCCATTCTGACATCAGCATAAAGCGGATTTTCGTGGCCCGGAACAGGGCTGTTGTTTCGAACTGTACGTCTGTCTGAAAATTCAGCGATTAAATCCTGATGGCTAACAGCGCTTGGGGCAAAGTTTGGATTGTCCGGCAGTGACGACCGCTCAAGAATGAGTGATCCATCGTTAGTGAACTCAAAACCCTGGGCAGTTTCACTGTAACCGCCTGAGTTGGTTACCGATGATGTTGAAACACGAACATCTCCCTGAACCTGTGCACCTAGCCAGATGCCGGCTTCAAATAAGTGTTCCGTTCCGGAATCACGGGGGAAAGCCATACTCGGCAGACCAACAGGCTGGGTATTAACGTTAGATCGACCGATTACACCAACGTTTGTGTACGATATACCCAAGTTGCTTACGGTAACGGCGCGTCTTTCAAACACCTGCTGCCCGTAAGAAAAATCCTGTAATAACAATAAGATAGGTAGTGCGAGTAGTAACCTGATTTGTTTCATTCAGCTATTTTCGATTGATATATATTAAATCTGACCTATATTCAGTTCCCTGAGCGGAATCATTCGGATTTCGAAAGTTAGGGGTTTCCCTTGGAAATAGAAATTTTCAAACCTTCATTTTACATTTCAGTAACATTGAAATCTGATACAGTTACTAACCTAAACAGTCTTTTGTACTTAGCTCCGAATAACCAACTGAGAACTATTTTTGACTAAAAGCGCTTCCAAAAGTCCCAATTTGCCTGAATCGAATTTGAATCAGGGCATTTAATTTACGCAAAAAATTGCATAGGTTTAAATTGGATTGCTAATTCCTTATCCTCAACCAAATTTCCTACATAAACACATGCCACGCAAAGACCCGAAAAGAAAACGCAAGAGTCCAGTCGAAAAAGAAGTACCAATTTTTAGCAAACAAAACTATCAGCTGATGGCGGGTGGTGCAGGTCTGGTCTTCCTCGGTTTTACTATCATGGCCATGGAAAATGAGATCGACGGATTCGTTTCACTTTTCATTTCACCTATACTGGTAATTGCCGGATTTATCGTTTTTGGTTTTGGTATCATGAAGAAAAAAAGTGATGCCAACGAAGCCGGGCAGTCCAACCCTGCCTGACTGCTCTGTTTATCAGCTGAACCCAAAATCTCTCTTTCTTCCCGCATTGAGCAGTAAAACCAACTCACCGGTTTCCTCTACGCCGCGCATAGTTAATCTGCGTATGCTTAACTATGCGTTTGCGGTTCTGCTCGTCTTTATATTTGTGCTGGCAGCCGATCCTTTCGACAAAATTTTAATACCTCTTTCCTTTCTGCTTGCGGCCGGGGTATCCATCATAGCTTTCACAGTTCGTTCGCTAACGCTGGACGGCATGAAAACAGCCATACTCGTTGGAACAATCACACTGGGAACGGGCGGACTCGAGTTTGCAGGCTATCTGCTTTTCTTTTTTGTCGGCAGCAATCTCCTTGGCGTAATCTTCAACGCAGATGCGCACAGCTCATCGAACGGACTGGTTGAACGGCGAAGTTCTGATCAGGTCTGGGCAAACAGCTTTTGGTTTGTGCTGTTTCTCTGTCTCTATTATATATTTGGCTACTGGCCGTTCGCCATTGCATCAATAACAGCAATCGCTGCGGCTAATTCGGATACATGGGCTACCATAACCGGAAGCAGTTCGCCCAAGGCTGAAGTCCGGCTCATCACCAACCCAGCACAAAAAGTACCCAAAGGAACCGACGGAGGAATCAGTCTTATTGGCAGTATTGGAGGGCTGGCTGGCTCCGCGGCCGTTGCCGGTCTTGTCTGGCTCTTTCAGGGAGGCGATATAACGGCGGGCATACTAATCATATTTATATCCGGGTTTTCAGGTTGCCTTATAGATTCCTATTTTGGTGCGCATTTTCAGCATAAAGCTAAAACGCTTCGATTAGCAGGCAGAACTGTTCGTCCCGGAAATAATCTTGTCAATTTTATGGCTGTTGGGTTTGCTGCCTTTTTAGCCATCATTCTTTATAATCTTTTCGTTTATGCCCTGGTATAGAAAACTTCACTGGCAAATAATCATCGGCTTGGTTCTGGGCCTGATCTGGGGATTGATATCTACACAGGCAGGTTTCAATCAGTTCACATCGGATTTCATCCGCCCTTTTGGAACCATTTTTGTGAATATGCTCCAGATGATTGCTATACCGCTGGTACTGGCATCACTTGTTGTGGGCGTTACCAAGCTAAACGACATTACCAAGCTTTCCCGCATGGGCGGAAAGACCATTGGTATCTACATGGTTACCACCGTGCTGGCCATCACCATTGGACTCATATCCGTAAACTTAATTCAGCCTGGGAAAGCACTTCCTGAAGAAACCCGTATTGAGCTACTCGAAAGCTATCAGGAAAACGTCGCCGATCGAGAGCAGACGGCCGAACAGGCCCTGGAGCGCGGACCGCTTCAGCCGCTGGTTGATATTGTGCCCCAAAACCTGATCCAGTCGATGAGCAGCAACTCCAATATGCTGCAAGTGGTTTTTCTGGCTATACTTCTCGGAATTGGCCTTATACAAATAGACCGGAAGAAAAGTGATTTACTGGTAAATATGTTTGATGGCTTCAACGATGTAATCATCAAAATTGTGGATTATATAATGCTTTTGGCTCCTTATGGAGTTTTTGCACTTCTTGCAGCCGTTATCATTGATCTTGCCGGCGATGACCTTGGCCGGGCTGTGGATCTCCTTTTTGCTCTGGGCTGGTACTCCATAGCTGTTCTAGCCGGATTGATTGCCCACATGTCGCTCGTTTATATGGGGCTGTTCAAGATTTTCAGCAACATGTCGCTGAAGAACTTCTTCAAAGGGATTCGACCTGCTATGCTGCTTGGTTTTAGCACCAGCTCGAGTGCCGCAACCCTGCCCGTTACTATGGAGCGGGTTGAAAAAAACCTGGGTGTTGAAGAAGAAGTTGCCAGCTTTGTGCTGCCTGTGGGTGCCACAATCAACATGGACGGTACCAGTCTCTACCAGGCTGTGGCCGCTGTTTTTATCGCGCAGGCTGTTGGAATGGATCTTTCAATTGCACAACAGCTAACGATTGTACTTACCGCCACCCTTGCCTCTATTGGTACAGCAGGCGTTCCCGGCGCCGGAATCATCATGCTGGTTATCGTGCTTAACTCCGTTCAGGTGCCGGTTGAAGGAATCGCCCTCATTCTGGGTGTCGACAGAATTCTTGATATGTGCCGTACCGCGGTGAATATTACCGGTGATGCTGCCGTTTCAGTTGTCATAGCCAGCACCGAAGGCAAACTTTCGCAAGGCCACTTCGACGATTAAACAGCACCAATTTAAACAGACCAAAACAACCGGTTCTGACGTTGTAGTACGTCAGAACCGGTATGCGTCTCAGCTATCATCACGGAACGAATACCAGCCTAAATCGTTTTAAGCCAGCTACATCCACCTCTTACATTTTCCAATTATGATCTTGTCCCGCCTGCCGGCGCTTATACTGTTGATCATTTTATCGCTCAGCATGATGGCCTTCTCTTCTACCGATTCTTCCCACTCTGAAGCAGAATCAGATCCGGTTGACGCCCTGCTGACTGAGGCCATACAGGCATTTTACGACAGCGACTGGCGAACCGCCCGGCAGCTGATTGAACAGCTGAAATCGGATTCTCCGAACAACCCAACGGTCTATTTCTACGACTCCATGCTCCCTTTTTGGGCCTATTTTTTTGCGGGGAGCCAAAACTCAGACGCCAAAGAGTTCCTGGACCGCTCTGAGAGAGCAATCGATGTCTCCGAACGCCATCTTAGAACAGCACGCAATGATACGTCAACCGTGCTGCTGTTAAGCGGGCTACACGGCTATCGCGGTCTGGTAGCCGCAAGTGAGCGTGAATACAGAACCGCCGTGCGAAGCGCCATGACAGGTTTCACCTATACCCGCCAGCTGCTATCTATGGATTCCGACGATCCGAATGCGATGATGGGCCGTGGTGTATTCAACTATATGATGGGTACCATCCCGAGCGAAGTACGCTGGGTTACCAGTTTTGCGGGCTTTTCCGGAGACAGAGAAACAGGCTTCGAGCAGCTTGAAACGGCAGCCCGTGCCGGCACACACGTAAGCGTGGATGCGCTTATGATTCTTACCTACCTCTACCTTAGAGACGAAGAATTTGAAAATGCCCTCAGAACTTCAGAGAAACTCATTGAAAAACATCCCGAAAACGTGATTTTCCACTTCTATAAGGCCCAAAGCCTTGAGAAGCTTGGACGGACAGCTGAGGCGCGTTCATCCTACAGAACCGTCGTGGACCTGAATAACAGCAATCTGCTTTATCTGCGCGATCAGGCCGGGGAACGACTCGAGATTCTTACCGCCGAAGGGTGATAGCTGAGGAAGGTTTTAAACGCGCACGGTGAATTAGCTGTGCCTCATAGCCTGTTGCTATACAATAGACTATGAGCCACTCAGCACACGGTTAATTCAATAGAAACGGGACCGGATAGAGCAAATCAATCGGAACCCGCTCCCCGTTATGAACGGCTGGTAAAAATCTCATCTGCTCAAATGCACGAACGGCCGCTCTGTCAAGGGCTCGGTCACCGGAACTCTCTTCAACTTCCACCCTTTCCAGAATTCCGAGCTCACTAACTGTATATGAGAGCAGCACCCTGCCCTGAGATCCTCTTTCTTTGGATCTGTCCGGATATCGAAGTTCATTATAGAAAGCTATTTGCCCGCCAACAATTTCAGCAGGCCTGAACTCGATATCGCTCACATCTTCCGATTTTACGAACTCAATATGCTCTTCATCGCTAACCCGGGCTGATTCTGAACTTGCGCATGACTGAAGACCTAAGGCAACAATCAAGAGTAAAGCGTGAAGGCAAACGATCTGCTTAAATATGTGCATGGAAAAAAGTGATTTTGTGATACATGGTTGAGGTTTAAGGGCTACTGGTTTGCCCTAATACATAAGTAACCTGTGGTTGAAATGATACGAATCCTTAAAACCCTTTCTGGTTCATTGGTTTATTCTGAAGTCAACCGGCAAAGTGGATTCATATGCCATCCGCTCCCCTCTTCTCACGCTTGGAAGAAACCGCATTTGGGCGAGAGCTTCAACAGCATGCTCATCAAGCGTCCGAAATCCTGACGTACGGCTAACTATGATATCAACCGGCAAGCCTTGCTCTGATACGGTATAGGCTAATACCACAGTTCCTTCTCTGCCCCGGTCTCTGTCTGATTTCGGGTAGCGCAGTACATCAAAATAGGCCCTCATTCCCCCAAGCATTACAGGCTCGCGGAATAAAATCTCGCTCACGTCTTCAGCCTGTACTTCGGCTATATGATCTTCTTCACTTACAATGTTCGAACTTCCGCATGAGCCTAATGAAAAAGCCGCAATGATAAAAAGCAGGGGAATAAATCTGTATGACAACATCGTCTTTTTTGTAATGATTGTAAAAATTTGTGCGTGTCAATATAGATAAAGATGCTTTTTAAAAGGAACTTTTATTCGGCTTTTTTGAAAGACCGTGCACGTTAAACCTGACAAAAAGCTTTACAAAACCGCTTATCTCCCTCTGTCCCAAATCATAGCATTCCCTGAAAAAATGAAGCTGTTGCTCCGGCTCGCCCTGCGGTTATTGATCTGCATGCCGGAAAACAACCGGAAAAAGCATTTCGGAGTCTACAAGCTCACCATTTTCAACGGCGGGTATGAAACGCATTTGCTGCATTGCCTGAACTGCATTACGATCGAAATCTGCATAACCAGAGCCCTCATGAATTCTTATCTCGTCTGCCAGACCATCTGTATTTACATCTACGATAAGCAGGACTCGGCCGTCCCTTCTGTCGAGCAGGGCAGATCTCGGATAACTAAGCATTTCATAAAAGGCATTCTGCCCGCCTTCAATGGAAGCCGCCCGGTCATAAACCGCACTTACGTCTTCAGACTGAACCCTCTCAATATGTGCCTGTTCTGTACTTTTACATGATATCATCATGAACGGTAAAAACATCATTGAAAAGACTGTGATTATAAGCAGAGATTTTTCAGAATTCGGTATCATAAACATTCGTCAGAAACTTTGTCTTTTGAGCATAAAAAAAGGCTGTACTCAAAAAAGCACAGCCTTAAATTAAGCGCAAGTTTTATTTGACGAGCATCATTTTGTTGGTAAACGTCTGGCCTGCAGCCGTTGACAAACGATACAGGTATATACCCGAAGCCAGGTTCGAGGCGTCAAACGTAATGGTATGCTCACCCGACTGGCGCGTTTCTCCGTTTAGGAGTGTAGCTACGCGACGACCGGTTACATCATATACCGTTAGCGTAACCTGCTGAGACTCCGGCAGCTGAAAGCTGATGTTAGTGGTCGGGTTAAACGGGTTTGGGTAGTTCTGTGCCAGGGTGACCGCCTGCGGCAGGTCATTCTCCGGCTCATCAATAGAAACAAAGTTGCTGAAGTCAAAACGCGTCCATACCGGATAGTGATCTGAAGTTGTGCCTTCGAAATTAGTGATGTACGCATTCGTGTTTTCAACGCGTTCCGAGCCGGCAATATGGTAGTTTGCGAGATCACCGGACACAATAATGTGATCGATTATATCCACAAAGCGGAACGAGCTCATCCCCCCCTCTTCCAGCGTAGCTGTAATCGGAAGGTAGTTTTGGTCACTTACAAAGTTTTCATAAGGCGACGGAAATCCGGAACGCGTAGAGCTGAGAAGCTTGTCGTTAAAATCACCGAAGAAAATGATATTCTCACCCAGACGGTTGTTATCCAGATAGGTTTTCAGCTGGGTTGAGGCGTTAACTCTTCTTTGGTAGGACTCCGCATCAGGAAATGCTTTTGCATGCACGCCGTAGGCATGAACCTCCCGGGTTTCACCACCTATGGTTACGTTAAAGTTAAACCAAAGCGGGAGACGGCTGGCCCAGTCGAATACGCTTTGGCCGGTTTCCAGAAGTCCGGAAGCGATTGGCTCAATGGTATCAGTTCTGTAAAGAAATGCCGTATTCTGGGTGATGGAGTAACCGGCACGGAAACCATCAAAATCTTCAAGGGCGTTTACGAGCTGTACCCAGCGGGAAGCGTTCGCAATCTCCTGAAAGGTATACAAATCGGCATCGATGGTTGTAATAACCTCAATAACGTTTTCAATCTGGAGCTCAATATCGCTTGGTCCGTTCTGATTGCTGCCAAACCACTCGATATTCCATGTTACAACGTCGAAGGTTTCGGATTGTGAAATTTCATCGCCCGGCCGCGGAATCGGATTGGCTTCCGAAGCGTTTCTTGGAATCAGCTGGGCATCACCGCGAAACATTCCGGCCACGCCTACAAGTGTAGTCGGTTCGTTTGGAGCGGGCGTTTTTGCAACACCACTGAAGCCATCAACCCGGAAAACGCCTTCACCGGAGTTGTCGACAAGCGTGTAGTTCGTGTTGCCTCGCAGCTCACCCAAATGATCGACATAGGCATTTTCAATCTGCACAAGCTGACCTTCAAAGTCGGTGCTGTTGAGCTCTTCAACGGTAATTAGAAGCGGATCAATCTGGCGGTTTCCTTCCGGATAAATCGTAAAACTTTGCTCGTTGGTAATCTGGCGAAGACCATCATCCAGAGTAACTGTGTTTCCAAACTGCGATAGCGTACCGGTGATTACCAAAGAATCTCCGTGGGCAACATCTATATCGAAATCACCAACGCGCATAAGCGGACCATTGTACCAGGCCAGGCCGCCTGTTTCATCCTGGAAATAAACCGGGCCGCGGAATTCATCCGTTACCGTAACCCAGCCGGTTACGGTAATTACGGTACCCAGCGGCTGCTGCCGGGCCTCGGCAATGGTCATAATTTCATCATTCTGAACGCCTTCATCACCGGACTGTGCCACGGCCTGGTCCTTAAAAATGCCCGAAATTGTGATGATTAACACTAATAAAGTTGTAAGTAAAGCTCTTGTATCCATAAGTCGAATTTCATTAAAATTAGAGTCGGTAAGATAAGACAACCGCCTTTTGCATTGCACCCGATTTCCGAAAACCTGTGCAGCTTTCGCATAAGAGTAACCGATTACGTACCTTAACGCGTTCTATTGCCTAAGAAGACTTTGCAAAACTATATAATTGATCGTCTTCTTCCTTGTCACAAAAAACATAATTGTAGCTTTTGAAAAACTCAATCATTCTGGCATCAGCAAGTCCTCGCAGAAAGCAGCTTTTAGGTATGCTCTACCCGAATCTGAGCATTATTCCCTCATCCGTAGATGAACCCTTGCCAAACGGAGAAGCTCCGGCCGATTACGCAATGCATCTGGCTAAGATGAAGGCTGCTAATGTCGCAGAGAGAAATCAAAATAGTCTGGTTATTGGTTCCGATACCATTGTTCTTTTGGATGACATCATTCTTGGGAAACCCCTGAGCAAAGAGGAAGCTTTCGACATCCTTCGCAAGCTAAGCGGCCGCAGGCACACTGTCATCAGCGCAGTTTGCCTTATACACAGGGGGTCGGATTCTAAAACCTTCTTTGAGTCAACCGGTGTTACCTTTGCAGAGCTGAGTGACGACGAAATCAACCGTTATATTGCAACGGGCTCACCAATGGACAAAGCCGGAGCTTACGGTATTCAGGATGATTTGGGTGCACTCTTTGTACAGAAAATTGAGGGCGACTATTATAACGTGGTTGGTTTTCCGCTGCACAGATTCTACACAGAGCTAAAGTCCTTCGCTCCGGATTATCTGCCATCAGGCTTTCAAAAACCGTAAATCGAACCGAGCTGAACCAAAACCGTTTACCAAAAGTTAACAAATAGCTACATCTGAATTGCATCATAAAGAACAGTCGATACCGTTCAGTATGAATACCTGCAACCGCTACTTTTCCTTTTCCATGATAAACCGCTTCCTTTTCTCTTCCGTCGTATTTTCAATTTTCCTGCTAATTGGCTTTGAAACCGCAACTGCCCAAAGCGGCTCCTTCCAGCAGGCAAACCGGCTCATGCAGCAGGGAGAGGTAGAAGAAGCGCTCGAAATATACAGAGTACTGCTTCAACGCGATCCCGCAAATATTCCCGTAATCGACCGTAAAGCTACTGCTTTGGTACAGCTTCGTAAATATGATGAAGCCATAACCCTGCTTCGTGATTTTACCGACAGAAATCCAGGTTATCCCAACCTCTCCGTGCGGGTCGGTGAGATTTATCACATGGCGGGTCAGCGAGATCAGGCCTACGCATGGTGGGAATCACTGGTTGAAAGAAACAGCCAGAACGTGCAGGTTTACAGGCTCGTTGCAGAATCGATGGTTAACCGGCGTGAGCACGAGCGTGCTGCATTTTTGTACAGAGACGCGCGCCGTGTGATGCAGAACGATCAGATGTTTGGATTTGATATCGCCCAGAATTTCACTGCTGCGGGGAATTATGAAGAAACCATGCGGGAGTACAGCCATCTGCTCACAACCAATCCAAGCTTCATAAACGCCATCCAGCGGCAAATTGCCCGGAATGATGATGAGTTTTTCAAGGATGAAGGCATCATGCAGTTTGAAGAAGCTTCCAGAAATCTGCGTACCGGCAGCGAACAGTGGATTGCCCATCGCGAAATGCTGATTTGGCTATACAACGAGCGCAGTCTTTACCGCCGGGCTTTTGCAACAGCAAACAGCCTTGAAGACCGGCTTGAAGGGGAGTCTTTTCCTGTGTTTTCGCTTGGGTTGCGACTGGCTAACATCAACCAGTTCGATCTTGCTGAAGATGCCTTCAAACGGTACGCCGACAATCAGAATCACGAACTTTTTGTAGACGCCAGACGACAGCTTTCGCAGCTTTATGTACGTCAGGCCCGCTACCTTCTCGACAACAACCTCGATTTCGGCAATCAGGCGAACGAGCTTTATGAACAAGCTTATGATTTACTAAGTGAGCTTCATGAGTCGCACGGGCAGTATCGTGCAATCGGTGAAGTCTACACAAGTCTTGTCGAGATCTCTCTGGATTATTTAAAAGACAGCGCCCGTGCATCAGAATGGCTTAATCATTTTGAGAACAGAATGCGTGGGGAGCGCGATGAAATTATACGTGACTACCTGAGCGGCAGAATCTACATTTCCCAACATGATTTTGCCCGTGCGCGAATCGCGCTCAGCAGGGCAAACCGAGCTGCTGGAACCGGCGAACTGGCAGAACGCACGCGCTACTTTCTCAGCTTGTCCGACTTTTTGAACGGTGAATTCGACTATGCGCGTCTGCAAATGCGCTCGCTTCAGCGGCAGACGACGTCGTACTATGCCAACGATGCGCTTCGCTTGCGCAGCCTGCTGCAGGAAGGCATCGTTCGTGACAGCACTACCCATGAGTTAACTCTTTTTTCCAGAGCCAAATTTCAGCACAGCGCCGGTGAGCACGCCGAAGCTCTGGAAACGCTGAAGCACTTTGCCGACTACAGCCAAACTCTTCCACTTCATTCCGAAGCCATACTTTTGGCAAGCCAGATCATGCGCACCTACTCCCCGGATGCAGCCTTTCATCTGCTTGACACCTACCTGACCACCAGCAACCAGGTCACTCAGCGCGAGCGACTTGTATGGGAGCGTGCCAGATTAGCGGATGCTATCATACAGTCCGGGGAAAATCCGGTTCGGGCTCCGCAAAACCTTCAGCAGATCATCGCCGGATATAATGAGCAGAACGCGCTGCAAACTGGTCATGAACGTCTTTTCGGGCAGCCGGGAAGCGACCTGATTGATTACATGGATACCGCGCAGCTCGGCTCGCTGTATGAAGACCTCGTTATCGAATTTCCGGGCGGCTTTTACGCTTCGGCGGCCCGCGAGCGAATTCGCGCCCTTCAACAAACTTCTTCCCTGCTAAACTGAAGCCCTCCAGATTACCATGAATACGCTTAGAATTATCATACTATCTCTGCTTTTTGCTGTGCTTTCGATTTCGGCTGCTTTTTCGCAGCATGTCCTCATTCCGATGGACGACAGCCAGACGAACCATCTGAAAGCTTACGGTCTAATTTATAATCACATCGGTGAAGGCTACGAAGCCAGCTGGCTGCTAAACTACAGAGGCGGCAGCTTCATGGCCCGTGAGGAGGGCGGTATTGTTCGTGAGGCCCGTCTCAGAAACATCCGCATTGAACAAATTTCGGATTCCCGTGCCAGCAGCATTGTGGCCGAGGTCGAAAGCCCGGCTTCAAACACGGCCGTTGTGCCGCTGCAGGAAACGCCCTCCATTGCCGTATACTCCCCCTCTCACGCGCTTCCGTGGGATGATGCCGTTACACTCGCACTCACTTATGCCGAGGTCCCTTACGACATCATATATAACGATGAAATTCTGGCCGGGGAGCTTGAAAACTACGACTGGCTTCACCTTCACCACGAGGATTTTACCGGACAGTTTGGAAAGTTCTGGGCCGCATACCGCAACACGCCCTGGTACCAGCGACAGGTTCGGGACCTTGAGGAAATGGCTGCCGGTCACGGTTTTGATAAGGTTAGCGATATGAAGGCTGCCGTGGCGTTAACCATCCGCGACTTTGTTGGCAACGGCGGGTTCATGTTTGCCATGTGCTCGGCTACCGATACATTCGACATAGCACTAGCCGCTCTGGAGGTCGACATTGTGCCGACTCAGTTCGACGGAGACCCCATGGACCCTGATGCACAGGAGCGTCTCGATTTCAGCCAGACGCTGGCTTTTGAAAACTTCGAAGTCGAAACCGACCCCGCCCAGTACCGCCACGGAAATATCGATGTTCCTGTTCGCATTGGTCAGCTGGATGAATCACTCGATTACTTCACCCTTTTCGAGTTTTCGGCAAAGTGGGATCCGGTTCCAACCATGCTCACGCAGAACCATGTAAGCAGTATCAAAGGGTTTTACGGGCAGTCTACCGCTTTTCGCATGGAGACCGTAAAAAGCAATGTGGTAATTATGGCTAAAAACTCCGGTCGCGAAGAGGCCAAATATATTCACGGAAATTTTGGTGATGGCTTTTGGACCTTCTATGGCGGTCACGACCCTGAGGACTACACGCACAGAGTAGGCGATCCACCCACCGACCTGGATTTGTTTCCTAACAGTCCAGGCTATCGACTTATCCTTAACAACATTCTGTTCCCTGCTGCCGAGCGTCAGGAGCTGAAGACCATGAGGCCGGATGATTTCGGACCCGGAAGCGCGCTCTACCGCGCATGGGCGCTTCAGCAAACCGGAATCCAGCAAGCTGATTCGAAATAGACAAATCACAGAACTCATCTCTCATTCTTAACTCATACATGGCTGATCAAAAACGCTTCACCGCAGAACCAAGCACTTCATTCGACGATTTATTAAGGGTGATGCACATCCTGCGGAACCACTGCCCGTGGGATAAGAAACAAACGCACGAATCCATCCGCGATCTGATGGTCGAAGAAGTTTACGAGGCAATTGAGGCCATTGACAGCGGCGACATGGATGAGCTCAAAAAAGAGCTTGGAGATATTCTGCTTCACGTAGTATTCCATGCCGAAATGGCCAATGAAACCAAATCGTTTGACATGGGTGATGTGATCTATTCCATACAGGACAAGCTCATCAGCCGTCATCCTCACGTGTTTGGCGATACCGAAGCCGGCGACCCGGAAATTGTAAAGCAAAACTGGGAAAAGCTGAAACAGCGCGAAAAGGGAAGAAAATCTGTGCTTCAGGGCGTACCTAATAACCTGCCCGGCCTTCTCAGAGCGCAGCGGATGCAGGAAAAGGCAGGCGCGGTTGGCTTCGACTGGAAAACATGGCCTGAAGCCTGGAAAAAGCTTGATGAAGAGCTTGGCGAGTTCAAAGACGTTCTTGAGAGCGGCACCGAAGAAGAGAAACTGAAGGAATTCGGTGATGTAGTTTTCTCGATGGTAAACGTTGGCAGACTCGCAGGAATCGACTCGGAAAACGCCCTTCGTACCACAAATAACAAGTTCCGGGACCGCTTTAATTATGTGGAAGAGCAGCTCGCTCTGCAAGGAAAAAGCACCAGCGATTCCACTTTAGAAGAGATGGATAAACTGTGGGATGAAGCCAAGGTAAAGCTGGGTTAAAAAGTAGCATTAAAAGGCTAAACTTTTGTATCTTCCGCTCTCAGCCCAAGCAGCTGGAACACAATCACCTGCAACATAGTTTGGGCTTCAGTCCGACGAAAAGCGCTTTTTGTTCCACAAGCTGGCCAAGCCATTCAGAGAGCTTACGGACTGTGCCAAAAATAGTATTTTCAGCCAGTTAACTGATATTATTTTAGAAAAAACAAAGAATCCAAATATTGACGGAGTAACGAATGACGACTACTGAAAAAGAAATCGACTACTCACAGTACCCATATGTTGACAAGGGACTTGAAGGTATTGTTGCATTTTCATCAAGAAAAAGTTTGATCGACGGAGCGAAAGGTGAACTTTATTATGCTGGTTACGACATCGACAGTCTGGCCCGCCATTCCACGTTTGAAGAAGTTTGCTTCCTGCTTTGGAATGAACGCCTGCCGAACAAGGCCGAACTAGATGAGCTGAATGAAAAGCTCAGAAGCGAGCGTGACCTACCGGAGATGGTTCTCAACTATCTGAAGTCTGCAAACAAAGACTCTGAGCCAATGGCCGTGCTTCGCACTGCCACCTCAATGCTCGCTGATGACGATCCGGAATCGGCTGATACTTCACCGGAAGCCAGCCTTCGCAAAGCTATCCGTCTAACGGCCAAACTTCCGGCTATCATTGCTGGCTTCGATCGTTCACGTAACGGCAAGGAAATCCTGAGCCCGCTCAAAAAGAACAGCATTGCCTACGATTTCCTCTATATGCTCAACGGCGAAGAGCCGGGTGAAAACGCCGAGCGTACCATGGATGTACTTCTCATTACCCATGCCGAGCATGGAATGAATGCATCAACCTTTACCTGCCGTACGGTTTGCGCGACCATGTCTGATATACATTCAGCTGTAACCGGGGCTATCGGATCGCTGAAAGGCCCTCTTCACGGCGGTGCCAACACGGCAGTAATGAACATGCTGAAGGAACTTGATAAAGACACCGATATCGTGGCTTTCATCAAAGGCAAACTCGAGCGCAAGGAAAAAATTATGGGCTTCGGACACCGTGTGTACAAGACCTACGATCCGCGTGCCAAGTTCCTCCGCACTATGGCTCAGGACCTCGCTGCCGAAGTGAATATGGAGTACCTTTACGAATGGTCTGAGTCCATCGTTAAGGTGATGAAAGAAGAGAAAAACATCGACCCTAATGTCGACTTCTTCTCTGCAACCGTGTACTACTCAATGGGAATTCAGCCGGATTTGTACACTACAATTTTTGCGATGGCCCGTATGTCGGGCTGGACAGCTCACTACCTCGAGCAGCTCAGCAAGAACAGACTCATCCGTCCGCGTGTACTTTATCTCGGAAACGAAAACCTTACCTACGTCCCGATCGAAGACCGTAAATAAGCACCGTCTTCTCTATGGGAAATTATTTAAAAAGACCGCCCGTATCAGGCGGTCTTTTTTTATGTACTTAAATCCCAATGACGCCAATATCATATTTCCCTATAAATTGTGCAGGGGATTTCGGATATTTAAACCCGGCTTACGCATCATCTGTTACTTTTAACAATATCGCCCCAACGGGTAATTTTTTAGCTAAATAAAGCGCATGAGTTCTATTATTGATGCACAGAATAAAATCCTGAACAAATACATTCGTTATGCTGCCGATACCGAATTCGGCAAGCGGTATAATTTCGAACTCATCAAAAGCTATCACGAGTACAAAGAGGCGCTACCTCTCACTACTTTTAAGGATTACGATATGTATCGTGAGCCCATGAAGCGCGGAGTGCCCAATCTGACCTGGCCGGGAAGCGCCCACAAATTCGCCATATCCGCGGGGACAACCGGCAAACCAAAAGACATTCAGATCAACGCCGACCGAGAACGAAGTGATAAGCTTTTTCTTCGCCGCGTTGCGCTTTCCTACCTCAGTAAGAATCCCAACATCTTCAAGCTGATGGGCAAACAGCTCAGTCTCCCGGGAACAATTGAAAAAGACCCTGACTATCCCGGCGTGATTTTTGGAGAAATCAGCGGTCACCTTGCTCTAATGGCGCCTCCTATTCTGTCCAAGGCTCAGGTCATTCCACCTTCCGAATCCGTTTGGATGAACTTTAAGGACAAGCTGGAAATCGCCGTTGAAAAAGGAGTGAAGTCAGATATCCGCGTTATTACCGCACTGCCTTCAGTTATGCTTCGTTATTTCCAGCTCTGTCTTGAGTATACCGGCAAAAGCAATGTCGGCGACATCTGGCCCAATTTGCGCGTACTTGTTTCAGGTGGGGAGCCGCTTCCTTCATACAAAAAGCATCTGTTAAAGCTCTCCGACGGCATGGGTCTGCACTTCATTGAAAACTACGGCGCTTCGGAAGGTTATTTTGCCTTTAATACCGATCAGCACCGCGACGATATGAAGCTGGTTGTCGACAACAACGTTTTCTACGAGTGGATACCAAACCCTTCACAGAACCGGGAAGAGCTTGCCAAGCAGCCAACCATTCCCACCTGGGACGTTGAGAAAGGCAAACCCTACGGCATGGTCGTAACCTCAAACTCCGGCTTATGGCGCTACCTTCTGAATGATGTGGTAATTTTCACCGATATGAACACACCCAGAATACGCGTTGCAGGACGGGCAAGCGACGTGCTCGACAATTATGGCGAAACTATCGAGGCTCTGCACGTTCAGGAAGCGATGCAGAAAGTAACAAGCGAACTGGGCGGCGTTTTTTCCAGCTGCACCGTTGGTGTAGTCCATAACTCGGAGAAGGACAGTCCGCACCACGTTTGGTTCGTGCAGTGGGCCGAGAAGCCTGCCGATATGAAGCAGTTTGCCAAGGGTATTGATGATGAGCTTGCCAGAACGAACCGCAGCTACATGATTCGCCGAAACGGTAACGCTATCGATATGCCGCATTTCTATGAGCTAACCAAAGAAGCCATCGCAGAGTGGCAGCGGGAGCATATGAATGTTAAAGCGCAAACCAAATTTCCACGCATGATTCATGATCACGACAAGTGCCGTAGCCTCATGGAAAAATGTGAGCGCCTGGCTTGATGAATGGCAGGACGCAGAGGCACTCAGATTATACCGCGGATTAACGCAAAGAATGTGTTGGCAAACAGCTTAATTAGGGCACAGTAACATTTTTCTAGCTTTTGCCTCCACGACAGCAGACTCGAAAGGTACAACCATCGTGGCAACGCAACTGGTCCCTGGCGGAGCCGGAGCCGAAGGGCCGTGATATTTCATTTTGCGGACGTTGTGTGAAAATTTCCGGACGCAGATTAACGGAAATAAACCGCGGAACCTGTCCCGACCATTCGGTATTGACACAAAAGCCGGGACGGCCAAAACACCCCAAAATCCATCACCCCTTCACCACCAGGTTCACAATTTTGAGCGGTACAAAGATTTCCTTCACCAGTTCTTTACCCTCAAGATACTTCAGAACGCCGGGCTCGGATTTTGCCATCTCAAGAACAAGGTCTTTGTTTTTTGCCTGATCCATCGGCACGTTAATCTGCCCGCGAACTTTACCGTTTACCTGAACAGCATAGGTTTTTGAATCATCGACCAGCTTGGATTCATCATACTTTGGCCACGGCTGATGCGCTACCGAAGGCTCGTTCCCAAGCTTGAGCCAGAGCTCTTCCGCAAGGTGAGGCGCATACGGGCTTAATAGCAGCAGAAAATCATTCATCACGCTTAGGGGGCGCTTCTCCCACTTCATAGCCTCATTCACAAAAATCATCAGAGCAGATATACCCGTATTAAAACGAAATCCCTCGATGTCTTCGGTTACCTTTTTGATGGCTTCATGAAGCGCCTTTTCCTGAGCTTTAGCAGCTTCAACGTCGGCGATTTCAGGAAGCAGGTTTCCGCTGCGATCATCCACAATCATACGCCATACGCGCTTGAGGAAGCGGTATACCCCCTCAACGCCGCTCATGCTCCACGGCTTAACCTGCTCGAGCGGCCCCATAAACATTTCATAGAGCCTCAGCGCATCGGCACCATACTGCTCAACCACGTCATCCGGATTGATTACATTACCGCGTGATTTCGACATTTTATAGGATCGCGCCTCAACATAAAGATCATTTTCAAGGTCGGAAGCCGTAAAGTAATCGCTCTTTTCTTCACGCTTTCCGTCAGGGTGAATTACCGTGAGAGGCCGGCCGGCATTTTGAGGATTTATCACAAATCCATCACCCTTCTTGGAAAGTTGCTCTGCCGTAACTTTTATTCTGGTGAGGTCGCCTTCATAGCTCTCTAAATCATCCTGTGAAAGGAAATTGCCGTCCGAGCCTCTGTAAAGCGTGTACTCCATCTCGCCCAGAATCATGCCCTGATTTACAAGCTTTTGAAACGGCTCTTTTGTAGACACCACGCCTATATCGTAAAGCACTTTGTGCCAGAATCGTGCATACAAAAGATGAAGAACGGCATGCTCTGCACCGCCCACGTAGAGATCGACTGGCATCCAGTAGTTTTCCTTTTCTTTCGAAACCGGACCCTCGGTATAATCAGGATCAATATAACGCAGATAATACCAGCAGGAACCGGCCCACTGAGGCATGGTGTTTGTCTCACGACGGGCTGGCTTTCCGGTTTCAGGATCCGTGGTGTTCACCCACTCTTCAATAGTGGCAAGCGGTGACTCTCCGGTTCCGCTCGGCTCATATTTTTCAACCTCAGGAAGCATTACGGGCAGCTGATCCTCCGGAAGCGGCTTTGGCTTACCATCAACAAAAATGACCGGAAACGGCTCTCCCCAGTAGCGCTGACGCGAAAACAGCCAGTCGCGCAGTTTGTAGGTAACCGTGGCTTCACCCAGTCCTTTTTCTGACAGCCATAGGGTGATGCGCTCCTTGGCCTCATCAACCTTCAGGCCGTCGAGAGAGATTTCATCGTTGGTGGAGTTAACGGCTACGCCATCGGCCGTATCGGTGAAGGCTGCTTTTGTAACATCCCCTCCTTTTACTACTTCAACTATCGGCAGATCGAACTTTTGTGCAAACTCCCAGTCGCGTTCGTCATGACCAGGGACCGCCATTATAGCGCCGGTTCCGTAGCTGATGAGCACATAATCGGCTATCCAGATAGGAATATCCTTACCCGTTACAGGGTTGACGGCATACGCTCCGGTAAAAACTCCCGTCTTATTTTTATTGAGATCGGTTCGGTCCAGATCAGACTTTTTCTCGGTTTCCTTGAGATAGGCGTCTACTTCTTCTTTTTTACCGCTATCGACAATTTTCTGTACCAGCTCATGCTCGGGAGCAAGGACCATATATGTAGCGCCAAAAAGCGTGTCAGGACGGGTTGTAAATACAGAGATCTTTTCGTCAATGCCCTTAACCGCGAAATCGACGTTAGCCCCGGATGACTTCCCGATCCAGTTTCGCTGCATTTCCTTGATGGATTCCGGCCAGTCCAAATCATCCAGGTCGGTAAGCAGGCGCTCGGCATATTCGGTAATCTTGAGCATCCACTGCTTCATCGGCTTGCGGATTACTGGAAAACCTCCTACTTCGCTTTTGCCGTCAATCACTTCTTCATTTGCAAGAACAGTACCAAGCTCAGGACACCAATTTACGGCAACATCGGCCTGATATGCGAGTCCTTTGCTATACAGCTGAAGAAAGATCCACTGTGTCCACTTGAAGTAGTCCGGTGAAGTCGTATTGATTTCACGATCCCAGTCGTAGCCAAATCCAAGTGACTTCAACTGCCTTCTGAATCCGTTCACGTTCTTCTCAGTGGTTATTCTGGGATGCGTGCCCGTTTTCACGGCATACTGCTCGGCTGGAAGTCCGAAAGCGTCCCATCCCATCGGGTGCAATACGTTAAAACCATTCATCCGCTTGTACCGAGCCACGATATCGGTAGCCGTGTAGCCTTCCGGATGGCCTACATGAAGACCGGCTCCGCTTGGATAGGGAAACATATCCAGCACGTAGTATTTGGGCTTACTCCGGTCGCTGTCGTCGGTTTTGAAGGTTTTGTTATTGTCCCAGTATTGCTGCCATTTAGACTCTATGTCCGATGGTTTGTAGTCGCTCATATAGCTGATTTCTTTACAGACTGATGGTTGAATTAGGTATCCGTTTAAGCCTGCAAATATAAGGATTTGGTGCCTGAACTACTGAAAACAAGTTTAATTATTCTGTTTTACGAACGAAGTGTTTATTTTGGCTCTTTATTTCAATTCACAAACCAATCACATCATCGGGACCGGTCTGAGCACTCTCCGCTAATTGTCCCTTTCTGATCTAATATATGCTGTACGCTTTTTTAACCCTGCTCGCTCTCTTCGTCGGGTTCACACTCTTCAGGACGTATCTCTTTTCGCGTCGTGATTCGATTAAGGCAGATCTGCGGCACATTCCCGTTAATCTGGATGATGCCGTAAAAAGGCTGAGCAAAGCTATTCAGTTTAAAACGGTGTCCAAACAGGACGCAAACGAAGTGGACGGCGACGAGTTTAAGAAAATGCATGCTTTCCTCGAGAAGGCATTTCCGGAAGTGCACGACAAGCTCGGTAAGGAGATCATAAACCACTACAGCCTGCTTTTTAAGTGGGAAGGTACCAATCCCGACCTCAAACCGATGATGCTTACCTGCCACCTCGATGTTGTTCCCGTTGAGCCCGGAACCGAAGAAGACTGGGATCATCCTCCGTTTCAGGGAGCCATCACTGATGAGCATATCTACGGCCGCGGCACCATGGATGTGCAGTCCGGCGTGATGGCTATTCTGGAAGCAACCGAGGCGCTACTCAAGCAGGGATTCGCCCCGGAACGGACCATTTATCTTGGATTCGGACACGATGAGGAAATCGACGGTGAGTTCGGAGCCAGTGAAATCGGCCGCATTCTGGCCGACCGGGGCATTGAGCTTGAATTTCTGCTTGATGAGGGACTTCCCGTGGTGGAAGAGCTGATTGAAGGAATTAAAAGTCCGGTAGCTCTCGTGGCGGTGGCAGAAAAAGGTTATCTGAGCCTTGAGCTGAGCATTCTTACAGAGGGTGGTCATTCTTCCGTACCTCAGGGGAAAACGTCTATAGCCAGGCTGGGTGATGCGCTGCACAGGCTCGAAGAAAATCCGCTGCCCGCCAAATTCGACGGTTTGGTGAAATCCACTTTTGAATCGCTCTGCTCGGGTATGCCCTTTCCACTTCGGTATGCTTTTGCCAACCTGTGGATGTTTAAAACGCCCTTGCGCCGATTCCTTACCACAATTCCGGCAACCGATGCTGCTCTTCGCACGACAACTGCAACCACAATTTTTGAATCAGGGGTTAAAGAGAACCTGATTCCAACCCTCGCTAAAGCCGTTGTGAACTTCAGAATTCACCCGAATGACTCCGTCGAAGGCGTGATCGAGCACGTGAGAAGAGTTATAAACGATGATGACATCAAAATCGAAAAACTGTTCGGATATATTGAGCCATCATCGGTTTCATCCGTCGAGAACCAGCCATACAAGCAGCTTTCCCGTTCCATCCGGCAGATTTTTCCCGAAGTTGCTGTCGCTCCCTCCCTAATGGTTGGCGCAACAGACGCCCGGCACTATGCTGCGGTAAGTAAAAACATCTACCGCTTTTTCCCACTCCGCGCCGAGCAGAGCGACCTGGACAGAGTTCACGGCACCAATGAACGCCTCTCTATCGAAAACTACGGAGAGATGATTCAGTTTTATGGCAGACTTGTAGTAAACACATCCGTTTCCGAGCCTGCTGACAAGCTCAATCAGGTCACGATGGCCTTCACCGAGGCTAAAGGGTAAATCTTACTTCAGATTATCCGGTTCGGTGATGCTTTTCTCATTCATTTTAAGAATGATCTTCTCATCGCTGATCTCATTGAAATTGATACTGTACAGATCTTTCCGCCTGTCCTTCAACGGCGTTACAGTACCGCTGTAGCGCGTTCGGCGGAGCACTTCGAGATCCACATCGGCAATCACCACCATTTCGGTGTTCTCTTCTGAAATCGCCACTATACCGTCACGGGAGAACGGGAAGTCAGAAGGCGTAAAAATAGCCGACTGCGCGTACTGAATATCCATATTTGGTACCGAAGGTATGTTCCCAACCGTACCGGCAATGGCAACATAAATCTGATTTTCGATAGCACGCGCCTGAGACGTAATTCGTACTCTGGTAAATCCGTGGCGCTCGTCAGTACAGTAGGGCACGAACAAAATCTGCGCCCCGTTATCTACCGCATGCCGCGCCAGCTCGGGGAATTCCACATCATAACAAATATTGATCGCTACGCGACCGCGGTCGGTATCGAAAACCTTTGGCTCCGAACCCGGCTGAACGCCCCACCACTGCCGCTCTGAAGGCGTAACGTGTATTTTATACTGAGAGTCGATTTTACCATCCCGGTGGAACAAATAGGAGACGTTATACACCTGATCATTTTCCAGGGTGAAGTGTGAGCCGCCGATGATATTCACGTTGTAACGAATCGCCATCTCGTTAAAGAACTCGATATACTGATCGGTAAATTTAGACAGCTCACGAGCGGCGGCACCCGGTCTTTTTTCACCCACAAAGCTGAGCAGTTGAGTGGTCAGCAGTTCCGGAAAAAGCACAAAGTCCGACTTATACTCAGAAGCTACATCAACAAAGTACTCTATCTGCTGTGCGAAATCATCAAAGCTTTTGATTTTACGCATCTTGTACTGCACACAGCAAATTCTGGCCGGTGATGACGACACCTTGGACTTCGGAGCGGTATGCTCATAATCGAGGTTAACCCACTCCATGAGGGTTGCGTAGTAGCAGGACTGCTCATCATCCGGCAGATAGTTTTTTATGATACGCTTTACCGTGAAGCTGTTTTTCAGCTGAAACGTGAGCACCGGATCTTCAAACTTTTTGTCCATAACGGAGTTCACATATTCGGTAACACGCATATCGCTGGCGTGTATGTGGTAGTTGGGCAATCGGCCACCAACCAAAATCCGCTTGAGATTAAGCTTGCGGCACAGGTCTTTGCGGGCCTCATACAGGCGTCGCCCAATTTTCATCCCGCGGTATTCGGGATCGACCATCACCTCAATACCATAGAGCGTGTCGCCCTCTTCATCGTGGTTGCGTATGTATCCATCATCAGCAATTTCGCTCCACGTATGGTTGATGGAATACTCATCCAAATCCAGCACAAGTGCGCTTGAGGAGCCCACAAGCTCACCGTTCATAAAAACGCCAATTTGCCCTTCCTGAAACTGATATAACTGACTCTCGAACTCAGCTTTAGATGTAGGCTCCATATCCCGAAAACAGCGCTGCTGCAGCTTCAGTAAGCTTTCAAAATCACTTAGCTTAAGCGGGCGAACTTCAATGTTGTCGATATTATCCGGATTCAGTTTCATAGCGTTTAAACGGGATTAAATGGGAGTTTTTTCTTCCGACCTAATATACTAACAGGCTTGTTAAGTATGAAGGTTCGTTTGTGGTCTATGCAAACTCAGATGTATTCAACATTAAATATCATCTTTACTTTCCGCGTCATTTTGATACCTTATAACAGTGTGTTTCTCAGCTGAAACCGTGTAGCTAACTTTTACAAACCGCAGCTCATTTATGCCATCAAAACGAATCGCCGCCATCGACCTGGGCACCAACTCCTTTCATGCAATTATTGTTGATGTGCATTCCGACGGGCGCTTTACCAGCGTTGATTCACTAAAGGAAATGGTCACGCTCGGCAAAAACGGCGTTGGCAAAAAAATGACCAAAAGCGACTTCACCCGCGGCATGGACGCCCTTCGTAAAATCAAGACGCTTTGTGACCACAGAAACGTAGAGAAAATTCTCGCCTTTGCTACTTCTGCCATCCGGGAGGCGCCAAACGGCGGTGATTTTGTACAGCAGGTGATTGATGAACTTGGCTTCAAAATACAGCCAATTCCGGGCTACAAAGAGGCCGAGCTGATTGGGCACGCCGTAATGCACGGAATGGCACTGGATGAAAAACCCGCCCTTGTGATGGACATCGGCGGAGGAAGCACCGAATTTGTGATCCTGAACAAAACTGAGCTTTTGTACATCGTAAGCCGGAAAATTGGTGTCAGCCGAATGACCTCCGACTTTGTGAAAAATGACCCCATCACAAAAAGCGATATTGATGCCATCACCAAGCATTACAAAAAAGAATTGAACATGCTTGCCGGGCAAGTTGATATCCACAGTCCGGAGGTTTTAATCGGTTCTTCCGGAACCATGCAGAATATCGCATCGATGATAGCGCAGCACAAGGGTCTGAGTCTTAGCATTACCCTAAACGAGTTTGAGTACAGTAAAGAAGACTTCCTGAATTTCTATCAGGAATTTATGAAACTGAATCGCAAAAAACGGCTGCAAACCCCAGGACTGGATGAAAAGCGGGTTGATTTCATTCTGCCGGGTTTGGTTTTGGTGAAGTATGTTCTGGAAAAGTTCGGAATTTCAAGGGTGAAGACTTCCGTGCAGGCCATGCGTGAAGGAATCATTGTAGAATATGTGAAGCATAATGTGAAAGGACTGAAGCTTCTGGACGCATACCCGAACACACGGGAGCGTTCCGTTCACGAATTGCTGAAAAAATACAACTGGCCGAAGAAACACTCACGCCACGTAGCCACTATGGCACTGAAACTTTTTGATGATCTGCAAAAGTATCACAAGCTGGACAGAAATGACCGGGAACTGCTCCATTATGCCGCTTTAATGCATGATATCGGGTATCATATTTCGAACAAAAAGCACCATAAGCATTCACTCTACATCATCGTGAACTCAAACCTCAAAGGGTTTACGCAGGAAGAGATCGAAATTATGGGTCACGTTGCCCGGTACCACCGTCGTTCGACTCCCAAAAAACGTCATATTTTGTTTAGTTCACTTTCTGAAGAGCAGCAGGATCGGATTAAAAAGCTTTCCGGGCTGATGCGCCTCGCCGACGGACTGGACCGAAGCCACTACCAAAACGTGATTTCGTTCGATACCAAAGACAACGATGTTCTTCGCATCTCCATCGTAACAATGAGTGATCCCGAGCTGGAAATCTGGGGTGCTATGCGTAAACGTGAAATGGTTGAGTCGATGATTAGCAAGCCCGTCGAAGTGGTCTCGGCACGAAAGAAATAGCTTATAAGCTCAGCCTTCGGTGTCTTTATCTAAAGCACTGAAAAAACTATCCCAGGCCATCATCACACATTTTCTTCTTGCGGGAAAGTCCCGAATTTGAGCCAGTGACAGCCATGGCTTTGCTTCGAGCTTATCCGCTGAAAACTCTCCGCTTACGCCATCACCTTTTGGGGAGTCGGTAATTTCGTCAATCTTCTTCTTGATTTGGCGGGCATCATCGATATCAAGGCCTTCAGCGAAGCGGGCTAAAAATGCGGCTGAAGCCTTGTTCATGAGGCAACCTTTTGCCTCGTAGCGTATTTCTGTGATGATTCTGTCCTTCACCTTGAAATACCAGCTAACCCGGTCTCCGCATACGGGATTGATGCCTTCAGCAGTATGGTAATCGCCCGGAGAGGCACCGGCGGGAAGTCCGGAATGAGACGTATCGCGACCAGCTTCAGCTATCAGTCCGGTATAAATGGAGGGAGTTGACATGGGTGCTGGCTGTAATTAAACGGATGGTGAATACTCGGCCGGTGTGTTAATTACCCTTTACCGGGCGACTTCGGGTCTTCGTCTTCTATTGGGCCGGGAAGAGGATCGTCTGTTTTGGTCTCTTCTGGTTGGTCGGTATCTGCTTTTACGTTTTCCTGCGTTTCGGAAGTTTTAGTAGTTAAAGTATCCGGAGCCGGGGCTGAATCAGCTTCCTGTACTTTGTCCTGACTTTCTGTTTTCTTTTTCTTCGGAGGCTCATCAGGCAGGAGCCACTTCGCGAACACAAGAAGCGTGATGATAGCAACCGATATGGCAATATCGGCTACGTTAAAAATGTAGGGGAACGACGGATTCCCGCCTACAAAGGGCATCCACTCGGGCCAAACGTAGGTAAAATGAATAAAGTCGACAACGTGGCCTTCCAGAACCCCACCGTAACCACCGGATATCGCCCGGTGAAAACGATCCAGAATATTGCCCACAGCTCCGCCTATGATGAGGCCCATACAGATCATGAAGCCCAGGTTTGCATATTTTCTAATGCTCATTGCGTACCAGGTGATGGCGATCGTAGCCAGTATAGCCACGATGCTTATCACCCAGGTCGGAGCCCATGAAATCCCCATAGCCATACCCGGATTTGTGGTAAGGTTGAACATCAGCCACCCGTCGATGAGGGTAAGGCGATGAAGCTCGGGGCTGTTCCAGACCGTGGTTTTACTCCACTGATCCAGCACAGCCACGATAACCACAATTACAGAAAACCAGGTAATTTTTTTAGCTGAATCGCTCAACAGTAGCCGTAGTTACTTTTGCTTAAGTTTGGCTTCAATGCTGATTTGCGTATGCGGTACAGCTTCAAGACGACCTTTGGATATTTTTTTTCCGGTTACCTTGCAAACACCATAGGTTTTGTTGTCGATGCGTGTGAGGGCATCATCAAGATAACGGATGAACTTTTTTGTACGGTTGAAAAGCATATAGGTCTTTTCTCGCTCCTGCGCATCGGTTCCTGCATCAGCCATGTGAAACGAGTAGGCCGACTCATCGGATGCGTTTTCGGTGCTGTCGCGCAGCGATGCCTGCAGCATTTCCAAATCCTGCTCGGAATCGGCACGCTTTTTCAGAATGATGTCCCGGAAGTACTCCAGCTCTTCATCTGAATACGGGGAAATTCTTTTATCAGCATCCTTGCTCATAATAGCTCCTTTACTCTGTCAATTAAGTTTTCTTTTAATAGAAATTTTTACGCTTTTATCGTCGATGTCCCACTCCTTAACGAAGTCGTCGTCTCCGTCGGAGATGGTGTGAATTTCTTCTGTTAAGGTTTCATCCTTTATGTATCCGGCCATGCTTTCGAGAGCTCCTAAAACCTGCTCGTCGCCTTCTACGGTTAGCCTGATACGGTCTGTAACTTCAAAGTCTGCTTCTTTACGCATATTCTGGACGCGGTTTACAATTTCGCGCGCCAGACCTTCTCTAATAAGTTCTTCAGTAAGCGTGGTATCGGCTGCTACGGTAACACCTTCTTCGGTTTCTACCTCCCAACCTTCGAGACCGTCTCTTGTTACTAAAATATCACTTTTTGCGAATGTAATCTGCTCTCCGTCGATATCTAATTCGATGCTCCCATTTGCTTCGTAAGTCGTAATTTCTTCATTGCTTAGTTTGGCAATTCTGGCAGCAGCGGCCTTCATTTTCTTGCCGAGACGCGACCCGACGACGGGATAATTAGGCTTGGCACTCTTATGAACGATACCGGAGTCGTCATCTACATACTCCAGGTTTTTAACGTTCACTTCATCCAGGATAATGGATTTCACCCTCTCCACAGCGTCACGGTGCTCCACGCCCTGTGTCGGCAGGATGATGCGCGACAACGGCTGGCGAACGTTTATCGAAATCTTGTTTCTGATGCGCAGCACCGTAGAGCTGATTACTCTCGCCTGATGCATTCTGTACTCCAGCGCCTTATCGATAGAGGTCTCCTCTACCGTGGGGTAGAACGACAGGTGAACAGACTCTTCATCAATTTTGTGCACCGAATTGAGCTGACGGTATAGCCAGTCGCTGAAAAACGGAGCAAGCGGGCTCATAAGCTTGGTGAGGTTGAACAAGCACTCAAACAGCGTCTGATAGGCCGCTGTTTTATCCAGACTCTTGCCTTCTCTCCAGAAACGGCGACGGCTGCGACGGATGTACCAGTTGCTTAGGTCCTCTACAAACTGCTCGATTTCACGGGCGGCTTTTGTTGGCTCGTATTCATCATAAAATACGTCTACTTCTTTAACCGTGGTGAACATCCGGGAAATTATCCAGCGGTCCATTTCGGATCGGTCGGCCACCGGAATCGGCGTACCAGAATAGGTCCACTCGTCGATATTGGCATACATAGCCAGGAACGAGTAGGTATTCATGATGGTGTTGAAAAGCTTGCGCTGAGTCTCTTTGAGGCCTTCCTCGCTAAATTTCAGATTCTCCCACGGCGCTGTATTACTCATCATGTACCAGCGAACGGTATCGGCTCCGTAATTGCGGATAACCTCAAACGGTTCGACGGTGTTGCCCTTGCTCTTGCTCATCTTGTTACCCTTGGCATCGAGCACAAGCCCGTTGGATACCACGTTCTGGTAGGCAGGTTTGTCGAAAAGCATGGTTGACAGCGCATGCAGCGTGTAGAACCAGCCTCGCGTCTGATCAACCCCCTCGGCTATAAAATCGGCCGGGAAGTTGTCCTTGAACTTATGGTTGTTTTCAAACGGATAGTGCCATTGCGCAAACGGCATTGCGCCTGAATCGAGCCAAACGTCAACCAGATCAGGGATGCGGCGATAGGTTCCACCGTCTGCGGCTTCCCATGTGATTTCATCGATGTACGGGCGGTGAAGATCGAGCTCTTTGTCTTTGGCAATTTTTGCCTTCTCGCGAAGCTCTTTGATAGAGCCGATAAAAACGATGTCTTCCGGGTTATTGTCGTTGATCCAGATCGGAAGCGGAGTCCCCCAGTAGCGCTGACGAGAAATGGCCCAGTCTACGTTGTTTTCCAGCCATGTACCGAATCGTCCGGTTCCGGTGCTTTCTGGCTTCCAGTTTATGTTCTTATTGATCTCAACCATCCGGTCCTTGTAGGCCGTAGTACGAATAAACCAGGACTCTACCGGATACGACATCAAAGGTGTTCCTTTGCGCCAGTCGTGCGGATAATTGTGAAGGTAGGTTTCGTGCCTGTAAAGCAGCTTGCGCTCTTTCAGGTTACGGGTGATATGCTTGTCGGCATCTTTAAACCACATGCCCGCATATTCTTCAATTTCATTACCGAACGTACCGTCTTTTGTAACCGGATTGAAAAGCGGGATATCATTTTGCTGGCACACGTTAAAGTCATCTGCACCAAAAGCAGGGGCAAGATGAACCACGCCTGTACCATCTTCAGTAGTGACAAAATCGGCCGCGACCACCCGCCACGCCTCACTTTTCTCGTGCTTTCTAAGGGCGTAGTCGAATACCGGCTGATAGGTTTTACCAACCAGTTCGGAGCCTTTCATCTCTTTGAGAATCTCGTAATCGCCGTCGATTACTTCCAGGCGGTCTTTGACCACAATCAGGTGCTCATCCTGATCTTCATCGTTTTTCACGCGAATGAGCACATAGTCGAGCTTCTCATTTACGGCCAGAAGCATGTTGGAGATGAGCGTCCATGGAGTGGTCGTCCATGCCAGGAAGTATGTATCCGGCGCTTCATCGAGACGAAACTTAACGTAAACAGAAGGGTCTTGTACGTTTTCGTAGCCCAGGCTTACCTCATGCGAGCTCAGTACTGTTCCGCTGCCCGGTGAATACCACTGAATTTTATAGCCTTTGTAGAGCAGGTCTTTTTCATACAGCTTGCTTAGGGCCCACCAAACCGACTCAATGTATCGGTTTTCAAAAGTAATGTACGGATCGTTTAGATCAACCCAGTAGCCCATACGACGCGTGAGTTCATCCCAAAGATCTTTGTACTGAAGCACGCTTTCCTTGCAGTGCTTGTTGTATTCGGCTATCCCGTACTCTTCAACCTGAGCACGGCCTTTAAGACCAAGCTTTTTTTCTACCTCAATTTCCACCGGAAGACCATGTGTGTCCCAGCCGGCTTTGCGGTTAACACGGTAGCCCTTAATCGTTTTGTATCGGCAGAACAAATCTTTAACCGTGCGTGCCAATACGTGGTGAATACCAGGCTTTCCATTAGCAGTTGGCGGGCCCTCATAAAACGTGAACGGAATTCCGTCTTCGCGGGTCGTTACGCTTTTTTCAAAAATATTGTTTTTCTTCCAGTATTCGAGAATTTCAAGTTCGAGCTTTGGAAAATCGACGTTTTTGATTTCTTTAAATTTGGCACCCATATAAGCGGTAAAAGCTTTTTGCAATTTTGATTAAGGTGGCAAATATACGAATTTTAAACCTTTCGCATTGTACTCATTTATACCCGTTAATTAAGTCTCAGATATGTTTTCAGTAGCTATACGGAGCCAGCCCATAGCGTTGGTCCTCATCCCTTTACTCCTTCTTTCGGGATGTGAGTCCGTTGAAGACGAACCTCAAAGCCCGGAACAGCAGCGCCTCGCCCAAATTGAAGAAGCCGAAGAACGTTTTTATGATTTGGTTGATAATAACCCGAACAGTCCGGAGTTCAGACCAACCGCGCGATTCCTGGCCGAAGAGTATCGCAGGTTTGCCGATCACTTTGAAACCCATGAAGATGCTGCCGAAATGATGTTTCGTGCGGCAAACCTGAAAGCCGATGCCCTGCAGGAGTACGCCATAGCCATCGGGCTCTTTCGTCAGATTAGCCAGCGCTGGCCTGGTACAGAGCAAGCCGAACGCTCGTTATTTCTTGCGGGCTACACCCACAACCACATGCTCGGGCAGCCTGATCAGGCTGAACCGTTCTACCGGCAGCTCATTGCTGAGTATCCGGAATCGGAGCTGAGACAGGCTGCTGAGGAAGAGCTTCAGTTTCTGGGCACCGATCTTGAAGAACTGCTGCGCAGCTTCGAAATGAATGAAATTCCGTAAGTTGCGAAAGCTGCATTTTGTATCATAATTGATGATGCCAGTTCACTTTTTTTAATCAAACCGATATCTCATGTCATCATGGATGAAACTTCCGCCGCTCAGGCCCATCACAGAGAATGAACCATATAAACTTGTATTCGTTTGCCTTGGCAATATCTGCCGCAGCCCCACCGGTGAAGGCATTTTTCAGCATTTGGTAAACGAGTCCGGTTTTGAAAACTATTTTGAAATTGACTCGGCCGGAACCTCGGCTTTTCACGTAGGTCAGCCGGCAAACAGCAAAAGCAGTCAGGTAGCTGAGTCCCACGGGGTGAAGCTTCTGAGCCGTGCGCGCCAGTTCAAGAAGTCTGATCTCGATTATTACGACCTCATTATCCCGATGGACAAAGAAAACCTGGAAAATATCCTCGCGATGACCGATTCTGAAGACCATAAGGAGAAGGTTCAGCTCTTACGGGAATACGATCCAAAACCTGAGGACGGTGAAGTACCCGATCCCTATTACGGCGGACTTTCAGGATTTGAGAACGTCTTCCAAATAGTTGAAAGGAGCTGCAAACAGCTGCTCGAGCAGCTGAAACCTCAAGTGTCTCCATGATACCGGATTCCATAAAACGGGATGTCGAAGCCGCAGAGGGCATCACCCTTAGAAATGAGTATCCGCTAAGCGGAGGCTCAATTAACGATGCTGCCGTTGCCGACTCCGGCTCCGAACGTGTGGTAATTAAGTGGAATACGGCAGCCAGAGCATCCATGTTTGAAACTGAACATCAGGGTCTCGACCTGCTGCGGAAACATACGGACACGCTTCTTGTGCCTGAGGTATACAGCACTGGTAAAAACGCGTCCTACAGCTGGATTGTAATGGAATATATCCATGAAGGCAGCAACGGAAGCACAACTGACCGCGAGTTTGGAAACGGTCTCGCCGCACTGCACAGGAATACAGCATCGGGATATGGCCTCTCCCACAACAACTACATCGGGCGCCTGCCTCAGAACAACAGTCCGCATGAGGATTGGGTTACGTTTTTCATGATTCGCCGCATTGAGCCGCAAATCCGCGCTGCCGTAGATTCGGGCCTGATGCCATCATCCTGTATAAAAAAACTTCCGCTTCTGCAGCGCTCGGCGGCCTCACTGTTTCCTGATGAGCCGGCCTCACTCCTTCACGGGGATCTGTGGAGCGGCAACTATCTTTACAGCGAGTCGGGCCAGGCCGCGTTGATTGACCCCGCCGTCTATTACGGCAATCGCGAAATCGAGCTGGCGTTCACTATGCTTTTCGGGCGCTTCCCTGCCGGCTTTTATGAAGCCTACGAGGAGGCCTGGCCGATTGAGCCCGGTTTTGCCCAAAGGCGGGATCTCTATAATTTGTACCCGGTTCTGGTTCACGTAAACCTGTTTGGCGGTGGATATGTGAGTCAGGCGAACGCCATTTTCAACCAGTATACCTGATTTTCTGCCATGCGAATTGTATGTCTTGTACCAAGCCTAACTGAACTGCTCTTTGATTTAGGTCTCGCCGAAAATGTTGTTGGCCGCACCCGTTTTTGCATTCACCCTGCCGACCGTGTTGAAAACGTGGCCATTGTTGGCGGTACAAAAAATCCGAATATCGACCGGATAAAGGAACTCAGTCCGGATCTCATCATCATGAATAAAGAGGAGAACCGTAAGGAGGACGCGCTGCTTTTGGAGCAGGTTGCCGACCTGCTCGTTACCGATATCAATACCATTGAAGACGCGCTGATTTCGATTACCGAAATCGCGGAGCGCACCGAAACCGGGCAGGCCGGAAAGCAACTCACCAACGCCATCAACCGGGAGCTGAAAAAAGCAGAAACATTCGAACCTTTAACGGCGGCCTATCTGATCTGGAAAAAACCATACATGACAGTCGGCGGGGATACGTATATTCATCATGTTATGGACAAATGGGGCCTCAAAAACGTTTTCGCTGATGACCAGCGCTATCCGGAGATAACAACCGATGATCTCCGCCGTTTAGCGCCTCAGCTTATTCTGCTGAGCAGTGAACCCTATCCGTTTTCGGTAAAGCACGTTTCTGAACTTGAAAAAGAGGTACCAGGATCAAAACCAATGCTTGTAAACGGCGAGTTTTTCAGCTGGTACGGATCACGGATGCTTCCGGCTTTCCGCTACCTGAACCGCTGGCGCGCAGAATTAGGTTCTGTACTGTAAACGGCTCCTCATACCAACCCATGCTAAGTAGCGTTAAGATATGATAAGCCACAAAGTGAACATCAACTAACGATAATGATTTCCAGTTTTAAGACTCAAGGCTCCGGCCTCATCCTGTTTACCGCACTTCTGATTTTCACCGGTTTCGGCACCGTTTCCGCTCAGGACCGCAACGTACCGGCAATTCCCGATACCAGCGAGATTCAGGTTTCGGAGAGTGATGCTGCCGAAGGCCGCCGCCTGTTTGTGCGCGGAATCACAGAGTATGAATTCGAAAACTATGAAGAGGCCGCTGACCTTTTAGTTCAGGCCCGCGAAAAGCTGGGGCGGAATGCCGGGCTCGACTTTTCCATAGCCGAATCATTCTTCAAGTCCGGAAACATTATCGACGCCCTCTACTACGCAGAAAGCGCGGTCGAGCAGGATGAAGAAAACAAATGGTACCGCATCACCCTGGCAGAAATTTATCAGGATAACGGGCGCGTTTCCGACAGCATTAATCAGCTTGAAGAAGTGCTCAAGCGCTACCCGGCTGATCTGGACGTGCTTTACACCATAGCCGGCATTTACCGGCAGGAAGGTGACCTCGGGCAAGCCAATGAGACGCTGGGCCGCATACTGGAAATCAACGGTCCTGATCTTCAGATCCTTTTCCAGAAGTACCGTAACTATAGCGTAATGGGCGAAACTGTGCTGGCTATGGAGCAGCTCGAAGCCATGCTCGATCTGGATAACGACAACGTAGCGGCCATGCAGATTCTGGGTCAAATGTACGCTGAGCAAAACCGTTTTGAACGCGCCATCGAACTTCTGGAGCAAGCCTACAGCATCGAGCCCCAAAACGAGGAGACCATCATCACCCTTTCGGACCTGTATATTCGCGAAAACCGCTGGGAAGAAGCGGCCGAATTGCTCGATCGAATTATTCGTAACCCGGGTGTGGAACCGTTTACTAAAGTGGAGCTCACCCAGTACATGCTTGGTCGTTTCAGTCGCGATGTCAACAACGAACAGCTCCATGATGCAGCCCGTGGTCTGCTCTATGCCCTGCTCGAAGAAGAGCCCGAGTTCGGATATGCGCACGCGCTGGCCTCAGAGTACTACAGCCTGATTCAGGATGATGAAAATCTGCTTCTAGCGCTGGCTAATACCAACGAGTTTCTACCGGAGAACGAGCCGGCATGGCGCCAGCGGCTGCAGCTCCTGCTTGTGGATGAACGCTACGATGAAGTAATTGAAGTAGGCGCTAAAGCCGACAGGCACATCCCCGATGATGCTTTTGTGCTCTTCTTTGTAGGAAACGCCCACATGCTTAATGATGAGTACGAAAAAGCCGCTGAAGTTCTGGGTCGTGCTGCTTCCTCTCCGGCCAGCCGCGAGTTTCGCTCGGCCATTTACGGAACCCTTGGCGATGTGCTCTCCAATCTTGAAAACTGGGATGAAGCCGATGAAAATTACGAACAGGCGCTTCGCCTCAATCCGGACAACGACGTTGTGCTGAACAACTTCGCCTATTTTCTGTCTACCCGCGAAATAATGCTCGATGAGGCGCTTGAAATGTCGGAGCGCGCCGTCGAAGCCGAGCCCGAAAATGCCGCCTACCTCGATACACTGGGCTGGGTTCATTTTAAGCTGGGCAATTACGAAATAGCACGTGAATACATCCAGGCGTCTATCGACACAGGCTCTGCCAGCGCGGTTGTTCTGGAACACATGGGCGATGTCTACGAAAAGCTCGGCGACATGATTAACGCGAAGTACTGGTGGGAAAAAGCCCTCGAAAAGGACAACAGCAAGGAACATCTGATTGAAAAAATTGAATCCTGACCCAACGCCCGTCCCGGGATTAAACTTCCCTCACGCTGCCCTTCTGATAGTCGTGGTGATGGCCCTTGCAGCCTGTTCGCCTCGTATTGCTGAATTTCAGCCGATAGGTGATTTTGAGCCTAGTCAGGCCTCGGCCGAAGAGGTGATGAGCAGTCTGGTGCTCGACTTTGAGCAGGTCGACGCGCTTACCGGCAGGGCTAATGCGCGAATCAGCAGTCCGGATTACAGCGATCAGGCAACCCTGCTCTTTACAAGCGACCGCTCTCAGTCCCTGCTTGCTATGCGCAACAATCTGGGAGTCGAGGGCGGACGCATCTACGCTGATGCCGATTCTGTAACTATGTACGACCGGATTGAAGGCAAAGCGTGGCGAATGAGCACCGAAGAATCACACAGAATTCTGCTGAACGGTCTTACCGCTTTCAATCTCCTGGAGTTTCTTCTTCCGGCATTTTCAGCCACTGACATAAGCGCTGTATATGAATCTGAAGACAAATGGATGCTTGGTCTGGAGAATGGAAATCAGCTCTATTTCAACAAATCGAGCGGTTTACTGAAGCGAATCTTTCAGCCGGCCACCGGGCCAGAGGCTTACAATCATTTCATTTTCAGCAACCACGCGCGTCTGGAAGGATTGATGCTGCCCCGACGTATTCAAATTTTGAGTAATGACGAAAAATCCACTATTTTTTTGCTTATTCAGGCGCTTGAGCTAAACCCTTCAGCTCCTTCATTCGATATTGGCATACCTGATGATATCCCAATCGTTCGTATCTGAGACAACAACCCTCCAAAACAAAAAATCAGCTTCAATCGGAGCTGCGGGATTGTTATGTGTATTAGCAGCAATCATCCTTCTGCTTATTCCATCAGCTGCCGGGGCACAGAATTATGAGCGGATGCGCTCCGAGGTTCAGCAGCAGCAGCAGGAAGCACGCGAAAATATCGAGTTCCTCCGCAGCCAGATAGCCCGGATAGAGTCCCGCGTAACCGAAACCGCTACCGAGTATAACCAGCTTTACAGGCAATTTCAGGAGGCGGAGCGGGAAATAAGCCTGAGGAACCAGATTGTAACCGAACTTGAAGAGGAAAGCAGAAATATTGGCCGGGAGCTCAGCATTATTCAGGCCTCCTACGACGAATATGAAGCTGATCTGGAGCGCCTCATTAGCAATTATAAAGATTTCATGCGCCAGGTTTATAAGCAGGGCAATCAAAGCGAAGTTATGCTTTTAGTGACATCATCCTCGCTGAACCAGGCGCAGGTTCGCCGTTATTATCTTCGCAAATTTGCAGAGTTCAGAGAGCGTCAGGCTGAAGCTATCCGGGAAGCGCAGGAACAATTGCTCGTAAAGCGGGAAGAGATGGAAGACGCGCGTCAACGCAACCAGCAGGTACTGGCCGAAGCGCGACAGGAACGCAATCGTATGCAATCGCGTCGCGAGCAACAGGCTGCAACCATTGCACGGCTTCAGGAAGACCGCCGTTCTCTTGAGGCACAGCTCGAGCAGTCCCGAACCGAAATTGAAGAGCTGTCTAACCTTTTCAATCAGCTGATTGCCGAAGAAGAGCGCCTCCGCCGTGCTGAGGAAGAGCGTTTTCGCCAGCTTGAGGCCGAGCGCCAGAGGCGCCTTGCTGAAGCCCGCCAGATTGAGGATGAAGCCGAGCGCGAGCGCCAGATTGCACGTTACTCGGAGCCTGTTCGCCGCACAAATACAGCGGCTTTTTCACCGGAAGAGCTAAGGCTGATAAGCGAGTCGTTCACGGCCTCCCGTGGCCAATTGCCGTGGCCGACCGGCGAAGGAGCAATCAGCCGCCGTTTCGGAAACTACATTCACCCTGTTCACCGGACCTCCACGCCGAATCCCGGCATCCATATTTCAACAGAGCCCCGCTCACAGATTCGCGCAGTTCACGACGGATACGTCATTGAGGTAATGGCGATTATGGGTTTCGATGATGCAGTCTTTATCAGTCATGGCGATTATTACACGGCTTACGCCAATCTTACCGAAATTAACGTGCGCAAAAACAGCCGCGTGCGCGCCGGTGACATCATCGGACTTTCGGGCGACGACGACTCGACCAACGGAACCGCTGTTGTATTCTTCCTTCACGACGGCAGTCGTTATGTAGATCCGGAGCCATGGATTACAAACCGCCCGCGCCCCCTGCCCTGATTCGGCACAGGAGGCCATCACACTACACATACAACACCATCATTCTTTTAACACCACACGACTTTGAGATTCGAACAACCTGATCCGTTCCAGCAGAAAATTGCCCGGACGTTCAGCTACATTACCACCGCTTTTTTAATCGGCGCTACGTTTTACCTGTTTACCAGCAACCTGCTCGTGTTCACCTACCGGCCCGACTGGATCGGAACTGCTATGCTGGTTGCCTACGCGTTTGCCTACGGAAATATCACCTATCTGCTCACGCGCCGCTATCTGCGCCGCGAGTTCACCTTTGAGCCGTTTTCCTATCTAATAGGACTGATCGTACTCTTTCCGGCAATCTTTCTCATCCGTTTGAAAGGCGACGTTTTCCCAACAATTCAATCCGAGATTGTTTTTATTGTGATTATTATTGCGGGGTCTGCCATCGGAACCTGGAAAGGGAGGCAGAAAGGTTTTCTGATGTATGAAGAGCTGAAGGCTAAGCAGCTTAGCGAACAGCAGGAAGCCGGATAGCCAATGCGCTCGTTTTTCCGGGAGTCAACTCAGGAATGATGTAAGGTTTTTACTAGTTTACTACAGCTGATGTTCAATTGACTTAGTTTCCACATCCATTTACCGTCTTAGGAAAGTAAAACATACGGTTATGAGAATTATTAGAATCGCCCTCGACTGGACTCCCAACACCATTCATTCCGGCCTGTTTTTAGCGCATCATAAAGGGTATTACAAAGATGCCGGAATTAAGGCTGAGTTTATTTCACCGGAAACGGATAACTACAAGTTAACTCCGGCGCGACGGCTCTCGCGCAGAAACGTCGATTTTGCAATAGCGCCGTCCGAAAGCGTCATTTCCTACAACACATCGCGCCGTCCCGCGCCTATCACCTCAGTTGCCAGCATTTTGCAGCGGGATACAAGCGCTATTGTAACCCTTAAGTCAAGCGGTATCACCCGCCCTGCAGAACTTGACGGGCGTACGTACGCATCCTACAGCGCGCGCTTCGAAGACGGCATTGTAGCCCAAATGGTAAAGAATGATGGCGGCAAAGGCGAATTCGAGCCGGTTGCCATTGGCCGTCTTGGAATCTGGGATATGCTCAAAAGCGGCGAGGCGGATTCAACATGGGTCTTTATGCCATGGGAGGGTGTTGAAGCGGCGCAAAACGGCATTGAGCTCAACGTTTTCAGGATGGAAGACTACCAGATTCCGTATGGCTATACGCCTCTGATGCTCGCTCATATTTCCTCACTCCGCTCAAACGAAGAAGTGTACCGTCGATTCATGCTTGCTACAGCACAGGCATACAAAGAAATTGCCGAAGACCCGGAAGGCTCCGCGGCCTATCTGTGCCAGCACGTAGCGCACCCTGACTTTAACGACTCCGCTTTTATTACCGCTTCACTTAAGGAACTTCAGCCCGCTCTATTGAATAACAAAGGCGAATGGGGGTTAATGGAAGGACGAGTATGGGGTGACTTCATCAACTGGCTGGTAGAAATAGATCTGCTTCAGCCCAAGCGTCCGATTGAAGGATGGCATCTTTACACCAACAAGCTGCTCGAACAGAAGGCTGAGGATTAATCAGGGATTCTGAGCGCTTTGGCGAAGATTCTCTTCAAGGCGCTCCTCGGCTTCAGCAATTTCGCGAGGTGTCCACTTCCGCTCTTTCACCCTGTCCATTACGATTCCGACGCTTTCCGAAAGGATATCAGCAACCTGAAGATTTAGCACCCGAATCTGGTCGCCCCCGTTTTCGATATCTTCCTCAAGAAGAAGCTCGGAAACATCTTCCACAAGAGCCCTGTTTTTCGATGAGCCCAAATCCTTGATTATTCCATGTACCACGCTGAAAACGATGTCGCTGATGGCACCTTCAATCTGCTTCACAATTACGCGCCCCATCACCGGAACCGACTCCAAATTGCGAAGCTCACGGTTTTTATCAACCGCTTCGTTTATTCGCTGCTGCACATAGTCGCGGATTTCATCTTCATGGAGCGCATAGCCCTTCGAAGCTGCCAGCTGAAGCCGCACTGATATCCAGTTAATCAGCTCCGCCTGCCTCGGGCGCAGCACATCATCTACAATGCTGTCAATTACCGGCGTTCCCTCATGAAGCTCTTCGCGCACGTTTGATAATATCGTGAGGGTCACACGATCGGTTACTTCCTGAATAAATACATTGAAATAGTGCATGAAAAACCGGAACGGCGCCAGTTTAGTCACGTCAATCATGCCTAACCGCTGCAGACGAACGGTTATAGTGACCAGACGAAGCAGACGCAGGAAACGGAAGCCCCCGATTGGGATACAGCCCACCAGATCATACCAGTAGACGAACGGGAAATAGTACCATTTGCTAAACTCATGGTGCCTTAAGGAGAGTACCCACCTGAAGAAAAACTCAGCCAGAAAGATTGCCACGAATATCAGGTCGTATAGAATGAAGTCTTCATGAATCGTATCTGCATAAAAAGCTTTGAAAGCCGGCGATACGAATTCTACCCACTCGCGAAACTGCGCGCTTTGAAACAACCAATCGAAGCTAATGAGCGCAAGATTAATCAGCAGCAAAACAATCATCAGCACATCGCCGATGATGTACGCGCGTCCTTCCTTATAGCTATTCTTATTGGTATCGCTCATTGCTGATGTGCTTCTGAATTCGATTTAGTTGGTTAAAAAACAAGCTGCCATTAAATTAGGTTCAGCTTGTTTTTAGGGTGATGTTTAAGCTATGGAGCATTTTTGTGATTTCATCCTTGCAACCGCGTCTCGAAGCATACCGCCTGAGTGCGCTATGGTTTATTACGTTATCAGTGAAAAACTTCTTTAGCATCTCTCTGTAAAGCTGGCCCTTCATCTCGCTGAAGTAGACCTGCTCGACCATCAGGTCTACGCAAAGCTTTTCGAGTGAGGGCAAGGTCGTTTTTTTTATTTTGTCGAGCGGAGCTTCAGAAATCAATGGTTTTATGACGACCGGATTCTCGTGCATGCTGGCATAGCGGGAGATTATTTCATCATCCGGCTTCAGAAATAGATCTTTTCGGATTTCCTTCAGCTCTTCAAAAACAGACTCACACGCCTCCTTGTCGGTCTCAATAAAAATAAGATTCTGCTTTGGCTCTGCCCCGACAATGCTCATCAGACTTTGTAATTCCCAGATAGTAAACCGGATGTGCGGAAGCTCGGACGAGATTTTCCGGGCAAGCTCTTTATGCTTTTTGCTCACAAGTTTTTTCAGGTCGGGCCGGCCGCCAACTACAAAAAGCCCGCGCTCATAGCTCGAAATAACGCCTTTCTTTTTGAGGCCGTAAATCCGGGAAAGCAGGGTATTCTCATTCAGGTCGTCTTCACCCTCTTTCCTGTAGAGCGCACGCAGTTCATCCCTTGTGAAGGACTCACCATTGGTAAACGTCTGCCTGATTAAATCGGATTTGAGCGCATCATCCATTGGAACCTGTCATTCGTGGGTATTAACACAGTTATATGACGAATATAATTGTTTTTAATAAATATTTTGCCGTTAATTTGATGTTATTATCCGTAATACTCCCGCCGGCGGTACACCTGGTACTTCGCCAGGGCGGCTATGGCCAATGCGTGGTGAATACGACCGTCCAGTGCGCTTTCACAAAAATCATAGTAGCTCATCTTCCGAACGCTGATATCCTCGTGCTTGTCCAGCTCCTGATTGCCACTCTTGCGGCAGTTTTCGGCCAGGAATACGTGGCAGTAGTTGTTGAATAGCGCCGGGTTGCTGCTCACCGACCCAAGGTGCGTCCAGTTATCGGATTCGTATCCCGTTTCTTCTTTCAGCTCACGCTTGGCGGCTTCGAGCGGATTGTTTCCATGAGTGGCTTCGATTACCCCTCCTGGTATTTCGAGTGAGATGTCGTCGGTCCCATGCCGGTACTGCTCAACCAGGATGACTTCATTGTTTTCATCAATAGCTATTACGTTTACCCAATCCGGCGCTTTGAGAGTAAAAAAATCGGAGCTTTTTGCGCCTCCGGGCATTCTCATCTTCTTTTTAATTACGTCGAATACACGCGTTTCACATATTACGGTTTCGCTTTCAGTCGACCATTTTGCGGGTTTATCAGGCATAAATTCCGTTCATTTGGGTTATCTGGTATCTTCAGGCTGTAAACTCCACATAAAGATTTTGCCGTTGTTTCTTAAGCTGTTGAACGTGGAGCTAACATGAGGTATCTTAACACGATTATACAATTTTTAGGGCAAAATTATAATCACCGTTCCTGCAAACCTGTTTTGACCCGCAGCGCAGGCATAAAAAAGACTGAATGAAAGACTATTTCGAATACAAAAAAAATGCAGACAGCAGCGACGAGGATATTCTTAAAGCTGTAGAAAACGCCTGCGATTTCATGGAGCAGGCCTATCAGGACGGGTACTACCCGAAGCTGAGTATCACCCGTGACTGGTCTGAGCACAACCCGGAGATAACCGGCGAGTTTGCCAAGCCGCGCGTGTACCGCTGGTATCTCACCCGCGAACTCACAAAGTTGGCCAAACTTGGCGCACAGATAAAAGTGTACCGCTCACGCGAAGCCATCCCGCTCAACGAACCGCGTCTGCTCGACTTCCTCGATGAAGACGAGATGGACTTCACCATGAAAAAGCTGTTCCTGTTTCGCCCCGAGCGAATTGATATCAGCCTTGATCGTCTTGAGCATTATACCGGAACCCCGGCCGAAGATTTTCAGCGATACATTCTTTTCACCAACTACGACATGCACGTAGAGGTTTTCAAGAACAAGTATCCGGACTGCGTGCAACCATCGCGCGACGGGGTACAGATGCCGGCGTATCACCACAAGCTAAAAGACAATCTGGGCATCACCCTTGTGAATATCGGAGTTGGTCCTTCGAACGCAAAGACCTGTACCGATCACATTGCCGTCCTTCGCCCGGATGCGATGATAATGGTGGGCCACTGCGGCGGCTTACGCAACCACCAGGAAATCGGAGACTTTGTGCTGGCATCCGGCTACATGCGTGCAGACAACGTACTCGACGACGACATGCCGCTCAGCGTACCGATTATCCCGAACTACACCCTCAACATTTTCTTGAAACAAATTCTGGAAAGGTATGAGATGAACTACCGGATTGGTACCGTCTATACCACGGCCAACCGCAACTGGGAGTTTTCCAAAAAGCGTTCGGTGAGCGAGATTCACGTAAGCCGTAGTATCGCAATCGATATGGAATCGGCCACCGTAGCGACAAACGGGTTCCGCTACCGTATCCCAAATGCGACGCTGCTTTGCGTTAGCGACAAGCCGCTTCATGGAAAGCCAAAGCTTAGCGGAGCGGCCCAGACGTTCTATCAGAACTCAAAGGAAAAGCATCTTGAAATCGTTATTGAAGCCATCGAACTGAGTAAACAGCAAAATCCTCAGGGCTTACCGAACTCAAGTATTCGCGCTTCTAACGAACCGCTTATGGGTGGCTCTCACCTCTAATTTAGACACGAAGGTATACCCTTCTGCAAGCAGACGGCCGGCTGATATTTTTCAGTCGGCCGTTTTTTTTGTGTAAGGTTTTTGGATTTGGCCAATCTAAAGGGTGATGCAATCATAAATCGAATCTGCATGCATCGATGGCTACACCCGTTATACGAATTTTACTAAACTTTAAAACAGCACCTGCTATGACAGAAATCAACCTGAAAGAAACCGAATACATCTCACAGCGCCCGACCGGCGTACGAAACATGCTGCCCGACGAGCAGCCACGCGAAAAACTCATGAAATACGGTTCGGACGTACTCACCGATTCCGAGCTGCTGGCCATTCTCCTTCGCTCAGGCACAAAGGGAATGAACGTGATGGAGACTTCCCGGCATCTTCTGGAGACAAACAAAGGACTGCACCGGCTGGTGAGATGCGACTGGCAGGAAATCAGCAGAATTAAAGGAATTGGAAAGGTGAAGGCGATTACGCTCATGGCGGCGTTTGAGCTGGCAAGAAGGCTGAATCAGGATACCGGAGGCGACAAGGTGACGCTGCATCAGCCTGATCAGGTGTACGGATATTTTGGCCCGATGATGCGCGATCTTAAAAAGGAGATCTTTATCGTGGCCTACCTGAATTCAGCAAAAGTACTTACCGGATACGACCGTATAAGTGTTGGCGGCACCAACGCGACAATCGTAGATCCGCCGGAAGTGCTCCGTAAATCGGTAATGAACCACGCGCACGGCATCATCCTGCTGCATAATCACCCCAGTGGCAACACGACACCCTCGCGGTCGGACATCAGCCTTACGCAGCGGCTTGTCGAGGGAGGTCGAATGATGGGCATTCAGGTGCTTGATCATATTATCGTAGCCGGATTCAAGTATACCAGCATGCGCGATAAGGGAATCATTACATGAAAGAGTCGTGAAACCTCTTTATATTAGACGCTTACCATTCAGCAGAAAACCCGGTTCATCCGGGTTTTGTTTTTTACGACCGTTCGATATCGTATTTCCATGAAATCCTATTTACAAAACATTCTTCAAAACGCGCTCGACAAAATTAGTCCGGAGCCCGTTAAGCCCGATATTATTATTGAAAAGCCGCGCACTCCCGAGCACGGTGATGCCGCCACCAACCTGGCTATGACTCTGGCAGGAACCCTTCGCATGCCGCCGCGTAAAATTGCTGAGCAGCTCATCGAAAATCTGGACTACGATGCATCAAAAATTAAAGCCGTAGAGATTGCCGGGCCCGGATTTATCAACTTCCGATATGCCGACAACTGGCTTTTCGATCAGCTTGGAGAGGTTATCAAACTCGGCTCCGATTACGGCAAAACGACGGGCAACTCCGGAAAGAAAATGCAGGTTGAGTTTGTGAGCGCTAACCCCACGGGCCCCCTCACTGTGGGGCACGGCCGCAACGCCGTACTGGGCGACACGATTGCACGACTGCTCGAGTGGACCGGTGCCGATGTGGACCGGGAGTACTACTTCAACAATGCGGGTCGCCAGATGCGCGTGCTTGGTGAAAGCGTACGAGCCCGTTATCTGCAGCTACTTGGCGAAGACGCCGAGCTGCCCGAAGGCGGTTATGAAGGCGCCTACATTGCAGACATTGCCCAAAAGCTGATTGATGAGAACGGAGACAAGCTGAAAAACACGCAGCCCGACAACCCGCAGTTTAAGCAGGCTGCTGAAGAGGCCATATTTGAAGACATTCGCAACACGCTCGACCGCATGAACATCCGAATGGACCAGTTTTTCAATGAGAACACACTCTATGAAGACAAGTCTATCGACTCGGTTGTACAGCGACTTAGGGACAAAGGACTTGCCTACGACAAAGACGGGGCGACATGGTTCAAGACCACGGAGTTCGGAAAAGAGAAAGATACCGTTTTAATCAAAAGTACCGGCGAGCCTACATACAGGTTGCCGGATATTGCATATCATATTTCAAAACTAGAGCGTGGATACGATCTGTGTATCGACATTTTTGGAGCTGATCATATTGCGACCTACCCGGATGTCGTTTCGGCCTTAAAAGCGCTCGGTTACGACTCCTCAAAAATTGATGTTCAGGTCTATCAGTTTGTAACCATCGTGAAAGACGGGCAGCCGTTTAAAATGAGCACACGTAAGGCAAACTTTGTAACGCTGGACGAGCTTATGAACGAGGTCGGGCCAGACGTCACCCGCTTCTTCTTTCTGATGCGTACGCCCGGAACGCACCTAGAGTTCGATATTGCCGAAGCCAAGGAAGCCGGAGAAAAGAATCCGGTATTCTATCTGCAGTACGCCCATGCGCGTATCCACAGCATTATGGTGAAGGCTTCTGAAGAGTATAATATGGAGCAGACCCCGGACCTCAGTCTGCTTACGCACGAGTCTGAGATTGCTCTCATCAAGCAGGTATTCCAGTTTCCGGATGCTATCGCGCTGGCTTCACAACACCGTGAACCCCACAGGCTGATTACCTACATGAACGAGGTAGCCGGTCACTTCCACAAGTTCTACCACGACTGCCGCATCATGGGCGAAGACGCGCCGATTGCCCGCGCCCGCATAGCTTTGCTACAAGCAACGCGAACTACGCTTGCCAACGGCCTGCGCATTCTCGGCATCAGCGCGCCGGAGAAAATGTAGCAAACCCAGTTTAGTTTATGTTACGCCTGCTGATTTCCTTTAAACAGGTTTCAGCAGGCTGAACATCACAACTCCCATTTTCAGGCGGCGCTCGATTTCAAACCCGGCCCGGCTGAAAAGCTGCTCTGATTCTGATTCGGTCCAGAATGAAATACCTCCGGCTTCGGATGCTTTCTGAGCCATTTTGCCAGCGAAAGTGTCTGCTCTGAGCAGATGCATCATGAACAATCGACCGTCCGGACTCAAAACGCGCTTTGCTTCGTAGAGTGCTTTTTCCGGATTGCTGAACTCATTCAGGCTGCCGCCGCAAACTATCAGTCCGGCTGAGTTACCATAAAACGGCAGTTCGCTTACGTCAGCTTTGAGCAGGTACAGGCTCACCCCATCGGCTATGCATCTCTTTTTAGCTTCACTAAGCATGGGCTCGGAAATGTCGATTGCCACGACCTCAGCACTCTTTTCGGCTCCGGCAAGCGCCCGTGCATAAAAACCGGTTGATGTCCCCAAGTCTAGTACCAACCCCTGATTGAACGGCCCGGTCCAGCTAAGCAGGAGCTGCTTTTCATTCTCAAATGAGAAGTTTTCGCCGGAGAGAAATCCAATCGACCTGCGCCGCCAGGTGTCTTCATAAAACAGAGCTGTAGGCGGCAGAAAATTGCTGCGCTGTGCCATGGTGATTCCCTTCGGCAAACCCTTAAGATAGCGGATGATATTATCCGAGATTTCAATATGCTCTCCATCGGGCGCTGAAACATCACCGTTAAAATCGGATAAAAGATTACAGGCCTCGGCAGGAATACGGAAAGAATGGCGCTCATCTCCCTTGCCTTTTAGGATAAGCGGTTGTATTTGCTGCTTCTCTGTAGTTGCTTCTTCAGCCATCATCATAGGTTATTTTGGTTGCTCTGCCCCGGTTTGCTTTGCCGGCTGTTCACAGTGTACGACATTACATTGAAATAGTTTGAAACGTTCTTTGAGAAGTTTTTCAGAAAAGCGTGTCTCTTTTTTTTGATACAGGCAATGCTTAACGAAAATAGCTATCTTTGGTAGTCTTTAACCAGCCTTAACGCTAACGCTTTCTTAACAGCTGTTTGTGCTTCATTCCTACAACGAACATAAATACCGCAACAGAAGACAAAAACTTCTGACCACACTGCGAAATAAAGGCATCAAATCTGAGGCGGTATTAAAAGCCATAGAAGCCGTACCACGGCATCTGTTTGTTGATACCGCATTTGCCGACCGCGCCTATGAGGACTCTGCTCTGCCCATCGATATGAAGCAGACCATTTCTCAGCCATATACCGTTGCGCGCCAGACGGAGCTTCTCGACATTCTGCCCGGCGAAAAAGTTCTTGAAATCGGCACCGGCTCCGGGTATCAGGCTGCTGTTCTTATTGCCATGGGCGCACAGGTGTACAGTATCGAGCGCCACAGGCTGCTTTACGACCGCGCCAGAGCCATCCTGCATGAAGCCGGTCTGCGAATCATGATGAAGTGCGGAGACGGTACGCAGGGCTGGAACGCATACGCACCGTATGATGCCATAATTGTTACCGCCGGCGCTCCTGTAATACCAGACGCGTTGGTCAGCCAGCTGAACGACGGCGGACGTCTTGTGATTCCCGTTGGTGATGAGCACACCCAGGCTATGCACCGGATTACGCGCCATGGCGATGAATTCCGCGAAGAGATTTTTGATGACTTTAAGTTCGTGCCTCTTATCGGTAAAGACGGATGGCAAAACGGCGGATGATGGAAGCGGCCGGCAATCAACCTATTCACTTTATTTGTATTCCCCTAGCTCAATTTCGTGAGCCGGGAATTTTATCCAGATGACAAAGCAATCAGAAGAGACAACGACTCCGGCCAATGATCAAGTGCTGGAAGACGACAAAGACTACACCGAGCTGCGTGAAGTTCCCCTGCTTCTCAGCAAGGCGTTCGTACTTGGTGCTGCCGATGTAGTCCCGGGCGTGAGCGGAGGCACTATGGGCCTGATTCTGGGAATCTACAAGCGGATGCTCGACGCAATCAAAAGCGTAAATGGTGCTGCCATAACCTATCTGCTAAAGTTCAACCTGAAGGGCGTTTTTTCGCAGGTTCACTGGAAATTCGGGCTTACACTGGTTACTGGTATTTTTGCCGCGCTTCTTTTCTTCACGCGAGTGGTGCCCTTGCCAGTCTACATGTACAGCCATCCTGAGTTAATCTACGGTCTTTTCTTCGGTCTCATTCTCGGATCGGTAGTTATGCTTACGCTCGATCTGGGCCGCTTCACCCTGCGGGCTTTTATCGCTTTGTTAACAGGTACGCTTTTCGGCTACTGGGTAGTGAATCTGGTACCTACCGACACACCAGATCATCCATTATTTTTGGTGCTTACGGGCTCAATTTCGATTTCAGCGCTGATTCTTCCCGGGATATCGGGTTCTTTTTTGCTGCTGATTATGCGAAAATATGATACCATTCTCGGCGCTATTGGTCAGCTGGGCACGCCTCAAACCATAGACGCCATCATGATTCTTATTCCGTTTGGGATTGGGATTGTTGTCGGTCTTGCTGCATTTTCACGCGTTTTATCCTGGCTGCTAAGCAAGTACTATCTGGTTACTCTTTGCTTGCTTATTGGCTTCATGGCCGGTTCGCTGTACATCATTTGGCCCTTTCAGGACCGGGAGTTTATACAATCTGAGCGGCCTCAGATTGTGAGCGTGAGCAGTCCGCTGGCCGCCATGGCTGCTGAGAGCACGCCATCTGAACGCGTACCTGAGTTTTTAGTGCTGGGTGATGTCGTCAATCCTGAGGCTCCGGAAAGCGAGCAAATGGTTGAAGTAGTCGTGGTGAAAAATGCCCTGATCTCAAGTACACCTTTCGTACCTTCTCTGGATCTGGCCCCCGCCGATGAGCGACTTTCTGACGGCAAGAAGTCTGTGTACAACGGTTATACTATGATGCTGGCCGGGTTAATTGCCGTATTGCTGCTGGGGTTTGTCTCCCGCAAAAAGGCCGCCAGCCGCCCCGGGAGAAGCTGATTACCCTCAATTTCTAAATTCAAAGTTATTTAGTACATTTCTACTACAGAAGGCGTTCAGAAACTTCTATTTTGGTATAAGCTTTTGTGATTCGCTGTTTAGAAACGCAGTAAAAAAAATTAGCTGGCAGCACCGAAAGCACGTGATTTCGTTTCAGATGCCATCATCCTAACAATGGTGTACCTTCATTTTAACTATTAACCGATTTTACCTGCACAGGATCTATTATGCTGAAGCTCAATAAAATTCTCGTTCCAACTGACTTTTCCGACGGCTCTAAGGATGCGTATAAATACGCCCGAGCTTTGGCAAACAAATTCGGCGGAGAGGTTGATTTCCTCCACGTTATACCAATTCTGAAGTACCTGAATGAAAGCGTGAAAAAGCTCGGCCTCCCGATTGATATGGATAAAGATATCTATCCGCAGGTTTTGTCGAACGCCAAAGAGCGTCTTACCGCCGAGCACGACATCAGCATTCCCAAGGTGATTCGCGGCAACACGTTTGTAAAGGTTGATCGCAAGCCTCATGAGCAAATCGTCGAGTTCGCCGAAAAGAAGAAGTACGACATGATTGTGATGGGAGCCGTTGGTTCGCACAAGAATAAACTTCTGAAGGGATCAACCTCCGAAAAAGTAATTCGCAACTCCAAAGTGCCCGTTCTTACCGTCCACGGAGATATCCCGCCAAAAGGTGTGAACAGAGTACTTATCCCGACTGATTTTTCGAGCCTTTCCATTTCTGCACTCGCTTATGCGGCCAGCATGGCGTCCAGCTTCGGCACATCCATCACCATGCTTCATGTGATGGAACTATATGGAAGTCCGCTTGAGAACCTGCCAAAGGGTGAAGGAGAAGCCGGCCGTGGCGACACCGAGTCGATGAGTAAAACCATCGTCAAGAAAATTCAGAAGTACCTTGAGGAAAATAATCTTGGTGACGAAAAATGGAGACTTATTGAAGAGGAAGGCGTTTTCCGCCTGCGCCCTGAAGGCGACGACACCCGTGCCATCACCTTCAACGTTGTGATTCTGCGCGGGATTTCTGCACACTACGAAATTGCTGAATTCGCCAATACCGAGTCGGATATAGTCGTTATGGCTACACACGGTCGAAGTGGCCTCAGCCATCTGTTCCTGGGCTCAACCACCGAAAAAGTGATGATGAGCGCCGAAATTCCGGTACTCACTATTCGCCCTGTAAAGAAAAAAGCTGAATCTGAGTCTGAATAAGCATCAACAAAACCATATTAAACAAAAAAAGAGCCGCAGCGGGAAACCGCAGCGGCTCTTTTTGTATAAGGTGATTTTACCCGGACTTAATCAAGAACTATCGGATCTTCTTCGGGCACAGGGATGCGCAGATTGGCAATCGCCCGGTAATGCTGGTAGATATACATGATGCTGTTCACGTACCGCACAGGCTCAACTCCGCGGGCGTACCCATACCTCACAACCTCATGATTGTAATAATCTTCGTAGGACTTTTTCTCGAGGTAAACGGCGACGTTATCATCCCATACATCGGGGTCAGCACCAAAATAAGCGGCCAAACGTCGGGCATCCTGCACATGACCCTGCCCTACGTTATATGAGGCAATTACAAACTTTTGACGTTCATCCGGATCCTCTATTTCATCTTCCCAATAATCCTGCAGCCACTCGATAAAGCGTACGCCAGCCTCGATACTTTCACGCGGGTCAGTCGGGTCGTTAGCGCCGTAAGCCTGCGCGGTACGGGGCATTAGCTGCATCAGGCCAACCGCACCTGCCCATGAGCTTGCGTTCGGATTGAACTGCGACTCCTGATAAATAAGGGCCGCGAGCAGCTTCCAGTCCCAACCGATTTTTTCGGCGTGCTCCTGAATGATGTCATCGTAGGTTGAGATTTGTCCGCCCTCAGAGAATAGCAGCTGTGATGAAAGCCGTGAACGATAGGCACGAGTGTTTTCGAAATATTTGTTGTAAATCACATAGTACTCAGAATCCCGCTGATACTCTTCCAACCATTCGTTTATGGCCCCGAGCAGCTCCGGAGAAGTATTCCTTACCGCCCATGCGGTCTGCTGAGGCAGGGAAACCGGCGTCTCGATATCCAGAATGGGGAAGTATGCCTGATTCAATCTAGCGATATTTTCGTCTGAAATGGTGAAATCAATCTCACGTTCAGCCACCATTCGGATGAGCTGCTCTGTTGTGAAACCTGGCTCGGCTTCCAGGACGTTTATATCTGCGCCAATTTCGTTCTGCAAATTCTCCAGGCGATCAAGATAGGATGAGGCTCTTCTAACAACTATGGTTTCGTCTGCCAGCTCGATAGGTGATCGCAGCAATGTTCTTTCAATTTCGTGCAGTCTCATCTGGCGCCAACCGTCCGGCTTTCGCTGGACCAAAACCTGACGCGTTGTATTAAAGGGTATGGTGAAATTCACGATATCGCGACGGTCACGGGTGATAGTGAGTCCGTAGGATATCAAATCACCTTCCCCCCTGTTGAGCATATCAATCATTTCATCGAGGTCACGAGCGACGAGAATCTCCATTTCCAATCCGTGACGTTCAGCAAAAATATTCAGTAGTTCATATTCGTAGCCCATAGGCTGCCCACGATAGATAAAATAACTTACGGGGCTATAGCTTGTAATGGCACGGATAACGCCACGCTCAACAATATGATCCCAATCAAGGTCGACCTGAGAGGCTTTTCGCGCATCGGATCCCCCTTTATCATGCTCTCCGCTACAGTTTAAAGCGAGAAACAGGATGAACAGGCTAATCAGTGCAAGCGATAACCAGCGCTGAAGTACATTCATATACAGGATTGTTCGTTCAAATTTAAAAGCAGCAGATTAAGTGGTATTTCATGCTAATGTATATAGCTGCGCTTACGCACAGTCGCACCAGCTATCAATTTGATGTTATACTGCCGTTATTTTCTAAGGTCTGCCGTGAGTTTGTCTTGTTTTTGAGCGTTAATGACGTTGAAAAATGCTTCTATTTGAGCGAACCTTGATTTCGATAATATAATCATCATGAGTAAAATCAAAAACTAAAAGTAAAACGCTGCTTGCGGACTTATACCGTAAACTGAGCAAATCTCATCACTTCTTATTAAGCACCAAAAAAAACAGCGATCCGGAAAAGAGCGTTCAGCCATCTATCCAGATGCAAATCTGTCTCGCACCATAGGTACAGGATGGTTTTTATTACGAATGAAAGCAGCTATACGTTCAAAAAGGGAATATAACTGCCTAAATCTGTGATATTTATAATTCTTACCTCAGTGAGTATAATTAATGGTACCTTAAGAAAGGTTAGATTAATAATCCGTTCAGGTACATGTGCTAAAGATCATTAAACATGAGACCTGCCCGATATTTGCGAAATTCGCTCTTTATTTAGTTATATCATCTTCCAGGTTTCTGGCCTGAAAATCGAGTCGACCGACTATATGAAGCTCTATATCAAATACATGGTAAGCCTTCGGTGTAAAATGCTCGTACGAAGCGAATTGCTGGATTTGGGACACAGGTGCCTGTCGGTAGAGCTTGGGCTTGCTGAAACCGAAAATGAACTTTGCCCGGCTGAGCTGGCCGTTTTCAACGAGCGTCTGCTAAAATCGGGACTTGAGATGCTGGAAAACAAGAAGTTAATTCTGGTAGAAAAAATCAAAGCCGTAATAATCGAGATGATTCACTACTCGGATGAAGTTCCTAAAGTAAACGATTCGGAATACATCAGCGAAAAGCTTGGATATGATTATACCTACCTTTCCAACACCTTTTCTGAAGTAAAAGGGATCACGATTCAGCAGTTTATCATACTGCATAAAATAGAGCGGGTTAAAGAGCTATTGTTGTACGACGAGCTGTCTCTAACCGAAATTTCCTACAAACTGCACTACAGCAGCGTAGCCCACCTATCCAATCAGTTCAAGAAGGTTACCGGACTGAGTCCCAGCTACTTCAAAGAAATACGCAAGAGCCGGGACCAAAACCTGGAAGAGCTGTAGCCCGGGGTTCACAGCTTCTCAATAGTGATACGACCTAAAAAAAGCGCCTCCGGATTTCTCCAAAGGCGCCGGAAAGAACAGATGGTTTATTATCTCTTCTTATCAGTCTTTTTCACATCCGGTTTTCCGGATTTATGGTCGTTTTTCTTCTGGTCCGCTTTAATTTGCTCAGCAGGTTTCTGTGATTGATTTTGATTAGGCTTATCCATTGGGGATTCCTGTTTTAGATGAGTAATTATGGTACTCCCGAAACCTACATCATTGAGCCGCCTAAAGTGTTACACTATTCCACAATTAAATTGTAGAAGTACCTCTTCGCTTACTAAAACGGTATTAAGTCTGTACAAAATGTAATATATACCAGTTTTAACGTAACACAGCGTCCAAATTAAAGGCACATATTAATTGATAGTAACACAGATCACACTGAAATACATGGTAATCAAATATATTTCAATAATTCCTTTCGCCACCTTTTCTTATGAATGCTGTAAAGAAGTCTATGTTCGAGCCAGAAAAAGGGAAACCTTTCATAATTGTTGAGATAATTGAATACATGCCGGATTCAGTTGTAATCAAAACGATAATCAAGAAAACAACCGGTAACGTAAGCGCCGTATCTTTCGATTCCGGAGAGCGGCTGGAAGAATCCAAATCACCTTTTGACACATTTATCCAGATAATTGACGGGCAGGCTGAAATTGTGATTAACAATGTATCAACGCATATGACTACCGGAGCATCCATTATTATTCCCGCACACTCAACCAGCCTGTTCAAAGCTAATAATCGATTCAAAATGATTTCGACCGTCATAAAAAGTGGTTACGAAGATATGATCTAAAAAGATCCAACTCTCTCAATTACACGTAGCAGAACCTCTTAGCACCATGTCCCAGAACTGTTCATTACACAGGGGAAGCCGCTTAATGCGACAATCCTATCAAGAGTTGACCCAAATTAAATACGATTTATCATCATGTATTGACCATGTTAGTTTGCCCGACATAAACTAGCGACCCTCGAGACAGAACTGAAAATTCTGTCTTGTTTTTTTATTTTTATATACGATATACTAATACATATGAATAAACTTCTTTACTACCCCGCGGACCTGAACAGTAGCACAAGCCATACCCTGTACGTGCGTTATATGGTTGGGCCAACCTGTAAACAAAAAGTAGTTCTGGAGCTCGACAATCTTAAATTGCCTTACTTTTTGTCGGTTGGGGGGATTATCACTTTCTATGAAAAACTCGCTCCTGGGTCGATTGAAATACTTCGTTCCAACCTGAAAAAACATGGGCTTTCCATTCTGGATGATGATAGCTCCAGAATGATGGACAGCATCATCACTTTAATTAACAAACTAGTACACGATTCCGAACAATTGCCCTCACTGAATTACGAGCAGGTGCTTTCAGTAATACAAGATATAACCAACGAAGGAATTATCGAGCTTTTTACTGAAATTACCGGTTATACCTTTCAGCAGTTCATTGTACTTCACAAAATAGAGCGGGCCAAGGCACTTGTGCTTTACGATAACTTTACTGACGAACAGATCTCTGAGCTTCTGCTTTATAAATCTGAAGCGCTCATGCAGGCCCAGTTTCTAAAAATTACCGGGCTCAACACCTCCTACTTCAGGAGCCTCAAATCTATGCGCGAAATGATTGCCGCAACCGCATAAAACAAAAAAGGGAGCCGGGCTAAAAGCTCCGAATCCCTTTCTGATTGGATTTTTAATAAGAACTGACTGAGCGCCTATCTAACTAACGTCATTTTATTCGTTAACACCTGCGAGCCAGCCTGAAGCCTGTACAGGTAGACCCCGCTTGAGAGGTTCGTGGCATCGAACGTTACGGTGTGGGTACCGGCAGAGCGGCCCTCGTTTACAAGCGTTGCTACGCGCTGACCCTGAACGTTGAATACATCCAGTCTTACTTCGCTGCTTTCCGGCAGATCAAAACGAATCTGCGTGGTCGGGTTGAACGGGTTCGGGTAGTTTTGCTCAAGCGCAAATGTACGCGGCAGATCGCCTTCAACAGGCGTATCGGTTGGCTGCTCCGGATTGATGTTCAGAACAAAGCGCTCACCAGCGAACTTGGTATCCATCATAGGAGAGTTGCCCGAACGCACTTCAGAAATGTCGTTCATCTTGCCCATCATACCTGATTGCATGGTGAACGTGTACTGGCTGTTTTTCCGCAAATCGATGACTTCACCCGTATACATATCAACCAGCGTAATCGACCAGTGCTGTGGGTAGTTATCGGTTCCTTCCCAACTGATTGTCGCCTCACCATCATAGAAGCTGCTGTTTTTGAACGCACCGGCAGCAAGCGGAATCTGTACTTCTTCGGTTAAGTCGGAAGAAAGCGAATTGATTTGAGCTGAACGCCCATCCTTGAGCGTGTACAAGTAAGCAAAAGATGAGGACAACGGCGAAAGGAAGTATGCATCAGAACGGCTGAACGTCTCGCTGTACTCACTGCCAAAACGGAAAGCTGCACTGCTGCTCAATTCGCCTGCCTGAAGGCTCAGCTCTACAAAAGCCGGCTCCGGACCCCGGAAAAAGGTGGAGTTGTCCGTGTCGAGCGTACGGGCTTCATCACCAAACTCAAGCGAGGCTCCGCTTTCCTCAGCTTTAACCCAAAACGCCTGAAACGGCTGAATCACACCCATTGAACCTCCGTTGATTACCGGGGTTCCATTGTTGTCAAAGATTCGATACTGCTTTGTTTCCGGATTGTAGATATACATAAATCCGTTGAACGCATCCCGGCTGCTCCATGCGCTGCTGCCCCAATCGAGCGGCACAGCAAACGGATTCGTAAGCAGATTCCAGCCGTCATCCGGAAGATCGCTCGATGCTCCTGAATAAGAAATCGGATAGCTGTAGCTGCCTGCAGAAAATGAAGCCAAAGAACCGGTTGCGCTGAAAGGAACATCAAAATCTACAGTCGACAAAGGGTCTGAAGGATCTTTAGTTTCGAACAGATAAACTATGAACCCGAGGCCTTCCTGAATTTCATTGGTTTCCGGCAGCTCAAAGCGGCCGTCTTTTCCGGCAGCATCACCATCCTCGTTGTAAACAAAAACGTTTGAGTCGAACTCAGAAGACGGGAAATTAGAACCAACAAAACCCTGCGTTAAGATCGAGCTTAACAGCGCGCGCTCTTCGTTCTCAGGATTATTGATGTCCCCCTCGGCAAACAGAGCATTCGTAACCGGACTTCCGAGCGTAATCCAGTGCCCGTTGCTGCTGCTGAAGTCAGGCGAAGAAATTAAGCGCTCGGCTGTAAATTCACCGGTGATGGTGCCATCATACCAAAAATAAGCACCCGAGCCGATGGTAACGCTGCCAAGATTATTGAACTCAGAATCAACTCCCGTACGAAGTAATGAGCCAGACTGCGCGGTAATAGAAGCGCCTTCGGCAACATTGAAGACGGTGCTGCCAAGAATATCAAGCGTGATGCCATCCGGAATAACCAGGCTTTGGTCGGCATTCAGGGTAACTGAAGATGCCGGTGATGCTTCAAACGCAAGGGAGTTATTCATGGCAACTGAGTTAACCTGAACGCCCCCGGTGAGGTCATCACGACCGATAATCACGCTTTCAAACCCGGGCTGAATATTAACATCGAAATACTGCTCCAGAAGCTGTAACGTGCCCGGAGCGCCGCCTAAGCCAATTGTTCCTGAAGGGTTAGATGGCTGAAAGCGAAGGTTTCCGGTTCCTTCAAATGAAACCGTTGGAGAAAGAGCAGATACGTTATTTGTAGTGATCGTGATATCACCAGAACCGCCTGTTCCGATCTGAGTATCCGGCCCAAGGAAGAAAGGCTGCAGGTTGTTTGCTGCAATCGTAGTAGTGATATCAATGCGGCCTGTATCGGAACCTATAACTACCGGACGTGAAAGAACCCACATTCCGACCGTAAATCGACCCGGTGCGGCTGCAGTTGCGTTATTTTCTGAAGAAATTACAATATCGCCGGTTTCGGATGTTATTGAAATGGTCGCATTATTACCGCGCTGAAAGAATACGACTCCGGCAGAATCCATGCTGTCGGTACCGGCAAACGCCTGGTTAGAACCAATAAGCGTAACGGAACCGGACTCAGTCTGGATAATATTGTCTGCGACATTATCACCATGAAGCATCACACCGTGACGGTACCCGCAGAAAGCCGCCTCACAAGGATCCTGACTAACCATAGGCGTTTCACCTTCCACATAGACATCACCGCTTGTGGTAAACAGCTGAGCTCCTGCACCAAACAAAACGCCAAGGTTGATGCTGTACGTATCGGTCGCCATGTTAGTACCACTACGTCCGAACATCCCAACGTTACCCGCTCCAGTAGATATAGTAACGAGATTATCAATACTTACCCCGTTTACAGAGACATTTGAATCACTGGCAGTGTTTTGAGGAGTGTTACCCTCAGCAAAACCATCGCCAACGGTAAGGCCGTTCCATACCACAGATCCGTCGCCACCACCAATCCAGAGATGACCATTATTTGTATCAATGGATGAACTGACCTGAATCCAAACCATTCCTTCTCCGCTTCCGTCGGTATCTGACCAAAAAATGACGTTGAGAGCAGCTCCGCTTGCGGTAATCTGGCTGGATGGCTGCATGTAGATATCGCCACCTGCTCTGAATGTTAGAGTACGGTCTTCAGTAAGTACCGCAGCGAGATTCCCGTTTATGAAGATATCATCATCGGTCTCGATTAAAACATCTCCCGATTCAAGCTGAAGGATTACGTCAGCAATGTCCACAGTTATGTCCTGGGCGGAAGCCGAAATAATGACAGCAAATGAGAAGAATAGTGTTAGTAAAAGCTGTTTCATAGGTTCACCGTATGAGTTATCTGATAATGAATTTTTTTGATGCACACTTTTCAGCAGGTCACGACACCGGGTTAAATAATTTCCCTTAGTAAGTAGCAAGCCCCTGAATATCTGTTTCTTAGGTTCTCAAACCGTGAGACAGTATAATTTAATAACACCTCATTTTCAACTATATAAAAATAACCTAACACACATGCTTAGAAAGTAATAATAAACACTTATGGACATTTAAATTCGGAGAATGTTCATTCTGAAAAAATATTTTTATTCCATCCCATTAGGCATGGCATTTCACCTAAGTACAAATCGGTTTTTGTATATTAGTGTCCTCAAATATTAAACGTTTTCATCGCCTTTTGGCTTATCATGAATATTCTTGGAATCGAATCGTCCTGTGACGAAACAGCAGCCGCAATTTACACCGATGGCGGCTTGATATCGAACGTGGTAGCTTCACAAACCATACACGAAAAGTACGGTGGCGTAGTACCGGAACTTGCCTCAAGAGCGCATCAGCAGTCGATTTTCGGGACAGTTGAGCAGGCATTACACGAAGCCGGGATGAGTCCTTCAGATATCGATGCCGTTGCAGTCACGCAAGGGCCCGGGCTTATGGGAGCTCTGCTTGTAGGGCTATGTTTTGCCAAGGGATTTTCCATTTCTCACGGTACACGACTGATAGGCGTAAACCACATGGATGCTCATATGTACGCCAACTTCATAGAGAACGAACAAACGTTTCCCTTTCTATGTCTGACGGTTTCCGGCGGACATACACAGCTGATTCATGTAACCGAACCGTTTAGCCATCATCTATTGGGTAAAACCCGCGATGATGCAGCAGGTGAAGCCTTCGACAAAATCGGCAAAATCCTTGGCCTCCCTTATCCAGCCGGACCGGTGATGGACAAACGGGCTAAAAATGGAAATCCGAAATTCCATAAATTCCCGCAGTCCATGCTGAAAGAAGGCTTCGATTTCAGCTTCTCAGGTCTGAAGACATCCGTGCTTTACTACCTCCAAAACAAGGGTGATGAAGCTGCACAACAGGCATTCCTGGACGATCATCTCGACGATGTGTGCGCCAGCGTTTCCGAAGCGATAACCGAAGTGCTAATCAAAAAACTTGACCGGGCCGTTTCTGAAACGGGTTGCAAAACCGTGCTGCTTGCAGGTGGCGTTAGCGCCAACTCCATGCTCAGGGCAAAAGCTCAAAAGCTTGCCCAAAAACGTGATCTCAGGCTGATGATTCCCAAAATGGCCTACTGCACCGACAATGCCGCCATGATTGCTATAACCGGCCATATGCTCGCCAAACGCGGTCAGTTTAACGACCTATCACTCAAACCCTTCGCGCGGGTATCCTGATACTGGTTCCAGTCGTAGCTGATTAATTCCACTGAGTTTTGGGAAAACTGTTTGAAAATCGCCAAGATTGTATTACATTATGTATTACAAATATTCGTAATTAACTAAAATCAGCACCCATGACTTCCGTCCGCCTAAATAAAGACCAGGAAAAAAAGCTCGACGATCTCGCGCGTGCTAAAGATGTACCCCGTTCGCAAATCATTAAAGAAGCGCTCGAATTGTACATCAGCCGGGAAGAGGCAGCCGCAAATCCGTACCGCACCGGCATGGAGTTTTTCGGCACTTACGGCAGCGGAGATTCAGATCGCTCAATCACCTACAAAGAGCGTATCCGAAATAAAATCGGGCGGAAAACCGCGCAGTAATCACTTCCGACTATGAGACAAACGCTGATTGATGCCGGTCCGCTCATTGCGCTTTTCAACCGCGACGACAGTCAGCATCAGCGGGTTCTGGAGTATATGAAAACCTATGAGGGGCAGCTCATCACAACCTGGCCCGTGCTTACCGAGGTTATGTATATGCTCGACTACAACAAACAGGTGCCGCTGGATTTTATGAAATGGGTTTCACGCGGCGGGCTGCAGCTTTTTCCGCTCACGGAATCTCACTATCCGCGGCTTCTGGAGCTTATTGAGAAGTATTACGATCTTCCATCGGATCTGGCTGATACCTCGCTTATTACAGCGGCAGAGGAAACCGGCGTTCGTCAGATCATCACAATTGACAGTGATTTCTACGTCTATAAAACGGGCGATGGGCGCTATCTCGAGAACGTTATTCCTATGACTGCTTGAATTTTGCGGCAGCCGCAACGGCCAGCTTGTCCACCCGCTCGTTTAGCGGAACCCCGGAATGCCCCTTAACCTTTACCCAGCTCACTTCATGTGGCTTCATGGCATCCAGCATATCCTGCCACAAGTCCATGTTTTCAACAGGTTTTTTATCAGCTTTCTTCCAGCCCCTACGCTTCCAGCCCTCAATCCAGCCCTGCTGAAACGCATTAATGATGAGCGCGCTATCGCTGTAAATAGTAACCTTGCATGACCGCTTAAGCCCGCGCAGCGCCTCTATGATGGCCCTCATTTCCATGCGGTTATTCGTGGTATGAGGTTCACCACCGCTTATTTCTTTCTCTTTCCCGTTCCAAAGCAGAACGGCCCCGTAGCCACCCGGCCCAGGATTTCCGCTGCAGGCTCCGTCTGTATATATGCTTACTTCTGGTTTCACTATCTGTTTTTTACTCAGTTCGTGTTTTGGGTGATGCGCTCAAAATTCGGATTCAGCGCACAAGTCCGGCAAACTCCTCAGAGTAGCTCCTTGCCGCTTTTTGAACGGAACGCACCCAGTGCGGATCATCCTGCTCAAATGCATAAATAATGCTGCGGCTGATTACCGGTATTCCCTGATTATCAAAATCTTTCATCAAACTTACAACTGCTTCAGGCGCGCCTCCCTGAGAGCCGATTCCTGGTATCAGCAGCGGCGCACCGGGAAAAGCAGCAATCACATCCCGGAGTTTATCAGTTTGGGTCGCGCCAGTTACCATCCCGATTGTGCCCTTCACTTCTTCAGACTGCTGCAGTGTCGCCATTTCGGACGCCAGATGTACCGCAACTGTTTTGCCGTTTTCAAGCTTTTGGAGAAGTAAGTCAGCAGCTCCGGGATTACTGGTGAGCGCCAGGGCAAAAACAGACTTGGTTTCATCCTGCAGAAACGGGAGCAGCGTTTCCATGCCCATCAGCGGATTCACGGTTACGGCATCACAGCCAAACCGATCGAAGAAAGCCGTGGCATACATGGCTGCCGTGTTGCCGATATCACCGCGTTTTGCGTCAGCAAGCACGATTTTGTCATCCGGTATTATGCTGCAGACTTCATGAAAAACCTCAAGTCCATCGTCGCCCAACGCTTCAAAAAAAGCCAGATTCAGCTTGTAACCACAGGCTGAGTCAAGGGTGTGCTCAATGATATCCTGGCAAAAAATGCGCACAGCTTCCGTTTCCGAAGCCACCTGCTTCTGAATTTTTACCGGCAGCTTTGTGAAGACAGGATCAAGACCTATCATCAGACTGCTTCCGGTTTGGTCTAGAGCTTTTTTAAGTTTCTCGGGGAAAGTCATTCGGGCTTAAAATCGATTAATTCAGCTTTTCAGGGTGAAGATAAGGCTTCCGCAAGGATTCCATAGCACCGTTTCTGATGCTATGAAATCTTTTATACTGTCGATTGCAAACCTAATCCTGCGCCACGAACCGAATCGCCTGACCGCCGCCTGCCACCAAACGTAACGGAAGCACCGTGCGGCTTGTAACTTCAATCTCTTCTACCACCATTTCATACGGATTGTGATCCCAGTGCGCATCATCACCATCGCGGTATATTTTGGCAATGTATCTCCTGCCTTCATCAAGAAAATGAAGCGGGGTTTGCAGCAGCCTTCCCTGCTCGTTGGTGATACTGCCAAGATACCAGTCGTCGCTGTTCACATCTTTGCGAACAATGGTGATGTAGTTACCAATACTCGAGTCCAGCACCTGAGTGTCGTACCAGTCTACCGGAACGTCTTTGATAAACTGAAGCGGAACCGGATTGGCTTCGTAATTCTCAGGCAGATCAGCCGCCATGTTCAGCGGACTGAAAATCACAACATAGAGGGCCAATTCCTTAGCGAGCGTGTGATTCACTCTGTTGTCCGGGCGATACTGATCAAAATGAAGATCCACAATGCCCGGCGTGTAGTCGAACGGACCGCTCAGGTTTCTGGTGAAGGGAAGCAGCAGCGTATGATCCGGCGGATTGCCCTGATTCTCGCCCCATGCGTTGTACTCCTGACCACGGGCAACTTCACGCGTCATCAGGTTGGGCCAGGTTCGGCGAAGTCCGGTGTCTTTCACTCCTTCGTGCACGTTCAGCGAAATCTTGTGCTGTGCCGCAAGCTCCACCACCCGCTGATGATGCAGCACCATATGCTGCCCGTGATGCCACTCGTAGTTCCGGTTCCCCTCTTCGTCGGTCCAGAACACCTCCTGACCATGACCTACATAGCCCGTTTTGACCGCACGCACACCAAGCCTTTCATACAAAGCGTATGCTTCATGCATTTGTCCTTCATAGTGCTCCACGCTGGCAGATGTTTCGTGATGCCCCATCAGTCTCACGCCGCTATCCAGCGCATATTGCGCCACGCCGTCCAGGTCGAAATCTTCGTAGGCACGGGTGAAGTCGAACACAACGCCATCCGCATACCACTCGCCTTCCCAGCCGGGATTCCAGCCTTCAACCAGAACATGATCGAAGCCGTGCTCTGCGGCAAAGTCGATATATCGTTTTGCATTTTCGGTTGTAGCCCCGTGGTTCTCACCCGGACCCCATGTTGATTTATCGAGGTGCATCTCCCACCAAATTCCGACATATTTTGAAGGCTCGATCCACGAGGTGTCCTCGATTTTATTGGGCTCATTCAGATTGAGGATAAGGTAGCTGGTGATTAAATCACCCGGACGGTCGGCAATCTGAAGCGTTCTCCAGGGCGTAACGGCAGGGGCTTCGGTACGGACCAGAATACCGTCTGCCCAGGGCATCAGGTTGGCTTTCAGGGTGTAGTCGTGGGTACGCTCGAGCGTCATAGTGGAATAGTCGGTAAGGGCGGCCTCATGAAAGCTGAGGTAAACATCATCGGCGGTGCGCATGGTGAGCGGCGTGTGAACCGTATCCATTTCGGATACGTGCGAATATTCGGTCAGGTACTCGAACCTGTTCCACTGATACGCGCCAATCCACCAGCTTTCATGATTGTCCGTGAGCGCAAATTCGGTCAGCTCGTCTTCAATCAGGATTTCGGAGAGGTTTCCCTGCTCCGGAAATTCGTAACGAAACGCGATACCATCATCATAGGCTCGGAACACAATATGAAGCTCACGCTCATCACCGCTTTGTTCTGCTAACTCTACCCGAAGCTCGTTATAATGATTTCGAATATGCTTTTTTTCACCCCAAACCTGTGTCCAGGTTTCATCGAACGTACTGTATTCATGGTTTTTCAGGGTGAAGCCATCCTTCAGGTCATCCGCTTCCGATAGTTCAAAACCAAGGGCTGACCGTAAAATTACCGGCTGCCCCAGACGATCGACGCTGTAGAATGGCTTTCCGTCGATGAGCTCAAAAGTGATGTGATTAATTTCGCCCGGTGATGAAACCGTGTGGACCTGCTGGGCCACTGCTGAGGGCGCAAAACACAGCACAAGAATCAGAATTTTATACATAAGCACTTTATTTTTATTCCAATAATAATGATGAAGTTCAAGCTGCCTTTTGTTGCGTGGCAACCGGTTATCAAGTTAATCAAAAAAGGCATACACGTTAGCAAGATTCGATTAACCTAAATTGAATGCCAATTCTAAGCCTGTTCTAAACGTGAGGAGAAACACTAAAAAGCAGAGCCTGTCTGCCGCGGAGTCTAAGGGTGTGCTTGAAGAAGCTATAGTAAGCGCATTCAATATTTTACTGTGGAATCATCAGGTGGTCGGGTCAGCATTTATCAACCAGATCTCACCTTGCTTCATAGAAGTTTTCAAAATCAAGGTTTGTGAATACAGTCAGTTCTTTATCAGATAAATAGTCTTCATACAATTCATCAGCGGCTTTTGTCATTTGGTCTTCTTCCTGGCTAAGTATTTGCTTCATTGCAGTTTCTTCTGAGCAATCATTCAAAAGTTGGATCTGATTGTTCCTAATTCATTTGCTTTAATTGTCAGCTATACGAGCTTCACAAAGTTGCCTTCAAGCTTCACATTAAAATGAATCTCTGCTTTCAAGGCTTTGAAAACTTTCAGGACGGTGTCAATTGTTGCGCTGTTGGCACTTCTTTCAAGTTTGGAAATTTGAGCTTTTTGGACTCCCACAAGTTTCCCAAGCTCTTCCTGAGTTAAACGTCTTTCCTGCCTCGCGGATTTAATCATTTTTCCCAAAACATCCATACTGAGCTCGTATTCGTATTCGTCACGTTCGGCTGTTCCAACTTTACCGATATACGTATCCTTCATTTCGGAAAGTGAATAACTTTTTATTTTTTTAGTCGCCATAAGCTTTACTCTTACTTGTTGTCGAAATATTCATTTCTGATTCTTATTGCCCGCTCAATTTCTCTCTTCGGAACTTTGTCCACCTTTTAATAAAGCCATGAGTAGCAAAAACCAAGGTATTTTGGCTATCGGTTTTATCCCAAAATGCCAGCAGTCTGATTTGAAGCCCAGCGTATTTTGTCCGAAACTCCCAAATGTCATTTTGAAGTTTTTTCAAAAGTTTTGGGTCATTGGTTTGTTCGGCAAGATCAATATTGTAAAGTATTTTTTTGACAGTCTTTGAGTCAAGTCCGGCTATGAACTCGTTTGCTTCTTCCAAAAAACGTGTTTCAAAATATCTCACGTGCAAACCATTTAGTTAAACACTTTAAGATAGGCAAAGGTTTCCATATATAGAAACATTGCCAGATTCTAAGAAGCTGACTCGACCAACTTTATTGACAGAATGTAAACTCTACTCCCCGCCCGCCTTCAATCCCGCCAGGCGACCGCTCACCCAGGCCCAGTAGAAGTTGAAGCCGCCAATGCGGCCGAAGACGTCCATTATTTCACCGCAGAGAAACAGACCGGGATACTTACGGCTTTCCATAGTTGCGGTGTTGATTTCATCCAGGGGTACGCCTCCGCCCGTAACCTCAGCCTTGCGGTATCCCTCGTCGCCGCTTACCGGAAGCGGATAGGCCGTTAGAAGCTTAAGCAGTTTTTTACGCTCGTTTTTCTTAATCTCAGCGACCTTGCGCCCTTCAAGACCTGCTTCTTTGGCAATGAGCTCTGCCAGGCGGCGAGGCAAAAAATTAGCCAAAACCCCGGCTACATTGCCTTTCCCAATCAGGCGCTTATCCCATTCTTCCCTGTCCGCACCGTCCCAATTTATCAAATAACTGGTGATATGATTTTTGTCTGCCGAAATATTAACATATTCAGGGTGTCTGAAATGCGACACATCCAGTACCGCAGGACCGCTGTAGCCCTTGTGGGTGAAGAGGAAGCCGCTTCGGTTTGCCTCAGTGGTTTTTTTATCGCCTGAGTAAACATCAACCTGAACATTCAGGCTGAGACCAGACAAATCTTTGTGGGGCTGGTAGTCGCCGGTAAGGGGCGTAAGCGCCGGATATACCGGCCCGGCTTTATGACCAAGCTGATGCATCACCACGTGGCCCATGCCGTCAGTTCCGATAGTGGGCACCGATAAACCACCGGTAGCGATAATGACCGCATCACCCTCGAAACGTCCGGCGTCCTTGGTATTTACCACCCAGCCGCCATCACCCTTTTGCTCCAAACGGTCGATGGCCGCATCATAGACAACGCGTACGCCAAGCTTTTCCGCTTTTTGGAGCATGAGGTCACGCACTTCCTTGGCCGAGTTGCTTTCCGGAAACCATTTGTTCGACTCGTTTTCGCAGGCCAGCTTCAGACCGATATCATCGGTGAACCACTGTTTGCATCCATCGACCGACCATGTTTTAAAAATCCGCTTCAGCAGGTTTTTGGATGATGAGGTGTGGTAGTCATCCAGCGTGGCCACCACCGGAAGCACGTTGCATCTGGTGCCGCCTGACATCAGGATTTTTTTGCCGGCCTTGTTCGTTCGCTCAAGCAGCGTGACCTTCGCCCCTGCACCGGCTGCAAAAATGGCGGCGGTGAGTCCGGCTGCTCCGGCACCGGCTATGATTACATGTTTCCCGGTTGTTTTCTGACTCATTTATTTTTTCCGAATTATGATGACACCATCCGGCTCAATCCGGCTGATTCCGTTCCTGCTCAGCTCCGCATTCATGCCGAACAGAAGCCCCGATTCCGCGTAGCCTTCGGGGCAACACTCATACCGAACGGAGCCCGTATTGAATATAACGGCAACGCGCTCGTCACCGAAATAGCGTTCAAACCCAAACACCGAACTGACGTCATCGGCAATGATCGTTCGGTACTCGCCGTTCGCAAGCGCTTTATTTTCTCTGCGTACACGAATCAACTCCCGGTGATGCGCGTGAAGATCAGCATCAAAACCATTTGGTTCCTCATTACGGTCCGGCTCGTTAGGGAACGCAGTTTCGTTGTCGTATTTAAGCTCCGGCCAGAGCATCGGCTTGCGGTTGCATGGATCATTCGGGCCCCAAAGGCCGGTTTCGTCCCCGTAGTAAATCACGGGCGCACCGAGATACGTCAGCTGAAAAACGACCATCAGCTTCAGAATATGGCGCTCCGCCTCACCCGGCTTTCCGGTCTTGTACTTCGGGTTCACCATTTTAGATTTATGGTAATACTGACTCCAGTTTCGCATGGTGAACAGCTTCGAATTAGCAATTCTCGAAGCGACCCGATCCGTATCATGAGAACCCAAAAGGTTGTGCATCACATGAGAAACCTCGTGCGGATAGGCTTCGCGAAGCTCCTTCAGCTTTTTGTCCAGCACCGAAGGCAATGCGGGCTTGTCTTCCCGAATAAAATACTCCGATACGGCGAACGCAAAATTGTAGTTCATTACGGCATCGAACTCATCACCCTTTAAATAAGGCTGCTGCTTTTTGGGCGTGTCGATGATTTCCGCCAGCAGATAGGCTTCCGGATTGATGCTCCTTACGTGCTTGCGCCATTTTTTCCAAAACGGATGTTTGATGCAAAACGCCACGTCCAGACGCCAGCCGTCTATGCCTTTGCTGAGCTCACCGTTTCCGAGCGGATCCATCCAGCGCCTGGTGATGTCAAAAATGTACTGTCTCGGTCCGGGCAAAATGCCGCTTCGGTTCTGCATGATTTCCGGCAATTCCTTATAGCCTTCCCAGGTCCGGATGATGGTCTCGCCGTTTTTACTTTCATCGGCCCACTTTTCCACCTTCATCCAGTCGCTGAAACGGGACTCCCGCTGATTTTCAACCAGGTCTCTGTACACCCAGCTGTTGAGCCCCATGTGGTTAAACACCCCATCGATTATTACGCGCATACCGCGCTTATGGAGCTCATCTACCAGCTTCAGGAAGAGCTTGTCGGCTGAGGTCCACTTCCATGTTGAAGGATCATCAGGGGTTTCTGTGGCTATGATTTTCCGGTCACCATCCGGATCGGGACCGAAGTTGGGATCGATATGATGCCAGGTGGCCGCGTCGTATTTATGGCTCGATGGTGCCTCAAAAAGCGGATTAAAATAGATCGCCTGAATGCCCAGATCCACAAGATAATCGAGTTTGTCGAGCACGCCCTGAAGGTCACCGCCGTATCTGCGCCTTTGCAAAGTATCGGACAGATTCAGCCTGTTATCCTGCTCGTAAGGCTGGCGCGTATACCAGTCGCTGGTCCACGGATGAGTTTGGTAGGGTGATGTCTGATCATGCGGCCAGGAGTTAATCTGGTCGGCCAGCCCGGGGTCGTTGGATGTGTCTCCCCGGTGGAATCGCTCGGGGAAAATCTGGTACCAGACGATACCCTTGGCCCATTCGGGCACAAACTGCTCGGTTGCACTCATGTTGAAAAATCTGTGGCTTTTTTAGTCATTTTATTTTTGTTGAAGGTATGAAGCTTCATCATGTGCATCAAACGGGGGGGCTGATTTTTGACTGGGGGCATCATTTAATTTCTAATGCGGGGGCTTAATTCGGCTTTAATGGAGAAACACGAAAAAAGAAAAAGCACAAAGAAACACAAATAGTTTATAAAATACACTCAAATCCTCCTACACCGGGCCCTGAGCGAAGTCGAAGGGCCATCAGATGGTATTTCGACTTGGGATAACTCCCTCGTTTCAGCAGCCATCATCTATCGATTCATTTCTCATACGGAGGGGCTTAATTCGGCTTTAAAGGGGTAACACAAAAAAAGGAAGGCACGAAGAAACACCAAGGTTATAATATGCCCAAACTTCCGTTGCGTCCTTCGCGCAGACCTTCGCGATCCTTCGCGGTAAAACAACCAACACGATTATTAATCTGTGTTTACTGAATCACTGTTGTCCGGGGAAAACTAAATCAAACCGAATAATCGCTTCTAAAATGA
>JAIUMA010000008.1 GCA_022565795.1 Balneolia bacterium | reverse complement strand
GGGCTACAGCGGTCCCGACTGGAACAACAGTATGCTAATCAACGAACCCAAAGATTAGATTGCAACGGGATATCCTTTGGTTCTGCTCGATACTCATATTTGGCTGTGGTGGCTTCTCGGCGATGGCGCCCTGAGTGACAAACAGCGTTCTGCTCTCGGCAAGCTGGCCGCCTCGCGTCAATTGGCCGTTTCCTGGGTTTCGGTTTGGGAAACAGAGATGCTGGAAATGAAGCAGCGCGTACAACTTCGCCCGAATCTCGCGGAATGGATTGAAGCCGCCGTTCATCCCGATGTGTGCCTTCTGCTGCCGGTCGACACCCATGTCGTTCTCGCTCAGCGTCGCCTTCCTGATTCCTTTCACGGCGATCCGGCCGACCGACTTATCGCTGCTTCTGCCCTGCTTGGCAACATGAAGCTTGCCACAGCCGATACCAAAATCATTGATTCCGGCGTGATTGATATCTGGAAAGCCTGAAACAATCGTTCTGCGTTAAAGTGGGTCAACTTCACTTTTGCCCGGGTACAAGAGTATAAACCGTTACCCGCCAAAGTCTGCTGAAACGTTATTCACTCAGATTTTGCTTACTTAGCTTCAGCAAAGGCACTATTCAATAATCTTCCGCATCACCGCAAGCCCCTTGAGTTCAGCAGCTTCCGTATCTCCGCAGGTTCCTGTTATTAGAAACCCAAACCTGCACATCATTTTTTGCATCACCCTCACGGCAATTATGGGTGTATCGAGTATTACGCCGATTCTGCCACTGGTGGCTTCAACCTTCGACATCACCGTAGGCCGTGCTGCGCTTCTGATTACGGTGTATACGCTGCCGGGAATGCTTCTCACCCCGGTATTAGGCATGCTTGCCGACATGATTGGCCGCAAAACCGTACTGGTACCATCAATGCTTCTTTTCGGCATTGCCGGATTTGCCTGCAGCTTTGCCGAAACCTACGAGCAGCTTATTCTTTTTCGCTTCATTCAGGGCGTGGGCTCGGCAGCCATTGGCGCGCTCAACGTTACTATGGTTGGTGATATTTTCAGCGGAAACCAGCGGGCGGAGGCCATGGGGTATAATTCGGCTGTACTTAGCATTGGCGCAACGCTTTATCCGGTGATTGGCGGTGCTCTTGCCATTTTTGCCTGGTATGCTCCGTTTTACCTGCCGCTGCTGGCCATTCCGGTTGCGTTTCTGATTTTGTTCTACCTGAAGAACCCTGAGCCCGAGAAAACCTCAAATGTCGGAGCATATCTGCGTAACGTTCTCGTAAACCTGAAGAACAGACGCCTGCTTCTGCTTTTTGCCGCTACCCTGGCATCCTTCCTGCTTCTTTACGGTCCGATTCTTACTATGATTCCGTTTCTGATTGAAGCCCGGTTCACCGAGTCCTCCTTCCTTATTGGACTTTTGCTCTCATCTGTTTCCATATCAAACGGATTGACTGCAGTAAATGCCGGACGTCTCACCCGTCGTTTTCGCAGCGAGTCGCTGGTAAGATTCTCATTTGGCCTCTATGCCGTTGCTCTTATTATGATGCCGTTCGCCCCAAGCCTGTTGTGGCTAAGCATTCCCGTTATTCTTTACGGCGTCGGGCAGGGAATGAACCTCCCGATTCTCATCACAATGATTGCCGGCGAGGCCGCGCTGGAGAACCGGGGCGCTATTATGTCGCTGAACGGCATGGTTATTAAAATCGCTCAGACCATCGCGCCGGTAGTTATGAGCCTCATCTTTGCGTTTTATGGCTTTGGAGGCGTCTTTTCCATTTCTGCGCTTCTGGCTGTACTGCTGGTTCTGCTGCTGGTCTTCAAACTGCGTTAAACAGGGCTGCTTGCCGCTTTGTACACCGTTTGTAAATGCATTATCTTAGGATGCTGTGGCAGTTCAGATAAAATGCCTGCTCTGCGACTACACATTTTCAATTTAAACGTACACAAGTCACGATTTTTACTATGGATATTATTCTGTTAATGGCCGACCCGGAAGGCGGAAGCCCGTTCGCATCATTTATTTTTCTTGGTCTGATTTTCTTCATTTTCTGGTTTTTCATCATTCGTCCGCAGAGCAAGAAGCAGAAAGAAATCCAAAACAAGGTTTCTGAAATGAAAAAGGGCGACAAGGTTGTTACTTCAGGCGGGATGCTTGGCATCCTTCACACCACCGACGAGGAGTCTGTTCTTCTTGAAGTCGATAAGGATGTGAAGGTTCGCGTTCTCAAAAACGCTATTGTGGATGTTAATCCAAACAAAAAAGCCTGATCTCCCGCTAATTACGTGCCTGCCCGGTAGCGGCAGGCACAGCAACTATTCATAAGTTAAGTTCCCCCTCGGTTGGTACCGGTTATGTCTGAATCTGAGTTTACGTTCGACACCATAGAATCTGCCATTGAAGATATTCGAAACGGCAAAATCATCATTGTTGTGGATGATGAGGACCGCGAAAACGAGGGGGATTTTGTGATGGCTGCCGAGATGGTTACACCAGATGCGGTTAACCTGATGGCCACACACGGCCGGGGCCTCATCTGCGCTCCAATTACGCGCGAGCGAGCCTACGAGCTCAATCTCGACCGTATGGTGCAGGACAACACCGATTCTATGAAAACGGCCTTCACCGTGTCTATAGACTACAATAAGGGCACCACAACCGGGATTTCGGCCTCCGATCGTGCAATCACCCTTAAAGCAATGATTCGCAAAGATTCGAAGGGCAACGACTTCAACAGGCCCGGACACATCTTCCCGCTCATCTCTGCTGAGGGCGGAACGCTCAGACGTGCTGGCCATACCGAAGCTGCTGTCGATCTTTCCCGCCTGGCCGGCCTCTATCCTGCCGGCGTGATTTGCGAGATCATGAACGATGATGGCACCATGGCACGCCTGCCCGACCTCATGAAGGTCGCAAAAAAATTCGGTATGAAGCTTATCACCATCAAGGATTTGATCTCCTATCGGATGCACTCCGAAAGTCTGGTGAGTGAAGCAATCAGCATCAGCCTGCCTACCGTATTTGGTGATTTTGAGCTGCATGCCTTTGAGGAAAGGCTAACAGGCGGCAACCATCTTGCCCTGGTTAAAGGTGAATGGGAAGAGGACGAGCCCGTGCTTGTTCGCGTGCATTCCCTTTGTGTAACCGGCGATATCTTTGGCTCCAAGCGCTGCGACTGCGGCGATCAGCTTCATAAAGCTCTGGCCAACATCGAGCATAACGGCAAAGGAATACTTCTGTATATGAATCAGGAGGGTCGCGGCATCGGGCTAATCAACAAACTCAAGGCCTATAAGCTGCAGGAAGAAGGCATGGACACGGTTGAGGCCAACGTTGCCCTTGGTTTCAAGCCGGACCACCGCGATTACGGTATCGGCGCCCAAATTCTGAGAGACCTTGGCGTGCGCAAGATGAAGCTGATGACCAATAATCCCACCAAACGCGTTGGGCTTCAGGGCTATGGTCTCGAAATCGTTGAGCAGGTACCTATTGAAATTGAAGCCCTGCCGGAAAATGAGAAATACCTGAAGACAAAACGGGATAAAATGGGGCATCAATTGCCGGGTCTGGACATCCATAAGCCAAATAATTTCATTGAATCTGTAGCTCAGAAAAGTTCAAAAAATAAGTAGTCGTTGTTTAAACAAACAGCTACAGCCGGACCTGCCTTCAGATAAGTTATTAAAATTTAATAATCTGTAGTTCAAATATTTTTTTGAATTTCTGAGCAAACACACTATATTTAAATGCGCTCAAGTAGCGTCTCTCTTGATGAATAGTTTAAGGTGCCGTATCTGAACAATACGGCACCTTATTTTTTTGCCCTTCTGAAACTCTTCTTCATTTTTCCCGTAACACCCACCGTTACGTAACGAACCATGCCAAAATAACTTGCCTCAATGCATTTAGAGCCCATTTTTAAGTTCTTGTAGTTTACGCTGCAATAAAATACATTAGCTCTGTTTACAGCATGGTTCACATTTAATCTAAAATTCAATGAGTCAGTTCGATATATACAAACGGCAGCACCAGTCTGTCGAGATTCTGGAACTAAATGGTGAGCTCGATGCCCATACCGCGCCTGTTCTGGAGCAGCACATCACTAAACTGATAGAGAGCGAGAAGTACCAGATTGTGGTCAACTTCTCATCGCTTGAGTATATATCCAGCGCCGGACTTGGCGTTTTTATGGCTTATATAGAAGATCTTCGCGAGCGCGGCGGCGACATCAAGCTTACGAATATGAAGGAGAACGTTTACAACGTTTTCGACCTGCTCGGATTTCCGACTCTGTACGACATACTGGACGAAGAGTCCCAGGCAATTAAGCGATTCCAAAATCCATCTGAATCAGAATAGGGTGCGCATTTGGCAAATCATCCCACATATCATATGGATGTAGCTGCTTCAACCGGCAATCTTCAGTCTGTCCGCGATTTTGTGGCTAACCACGCCAGAAATCACGGTTTTTCCGGACAGGACACCGAAGAGATCAGGCTTGCTGTCGATGAAGCCATGACCAACATCATTAAGCATGCCTACGGATACGATGAATCCAAGAAGATCTATATTTCCGTGGGCTCGGATGATGACACCTTTTGGGTTGCCATACAGGATACAGGACACGCGTTCGACATCAGCACCTATACGACTCCCGACGTTCCGGAGCGCGTCAAACAGAGACAAAAAGGCGGGGTTGGCGTCTATCTCATCAAAAGACTGATGGATAAAGTTGAGTACAGCACCCGCAATGAGCATAACGAAATTAAAATGATTAAAAAGCTCTGAGCCCTGAACGCCGACGGCACACATAAAAGCAGTGAGCACCTCAGGAGCCGTTTTGAGCTTAAAACGCTGCTCGATACCAGCCGCATGCTTATCGAGTCGCACGATCCCGACTTTGTAACCAACAATCTGCTGCTCATTGTGATGGGCAAGCTCCTCACTCCGAAAGCAGCCATTTTACTTCGGGATGAAAAATCCGGTGAAATGTACGTGGCCAGCTCCAAAGGCCGTACTGGCCTTGCCCCCGATGTACGCTTCCACTGTCCGCCCGAGAATTGTCCGGTTGATAAGCCTGTGTATGAAATTGATGAGATTTGCGACATCATGCCTGAAGCAGTTCGGGAGTCCGGCCTGAAGCTCTTTTTTACCATCCGAACAAGCACCGAACATTTGGGCTACCTGTGTATCGCGCCAAAAATTGGAAAGGGGCACTACCCGGCTGAAGAGCTCAACTTCATCGAAAACCTGGTTATTATCTCCGCTGTTGCCCTTTCAAACTCGATGCTTGTAAGCAGGCTGAAATCGGCCAACAGGGAGCTCGACCAGAAAGTACAGGAGCTGAACACACTGTTCGACATCAGCCGTGAGTTCAACGCCATGGTCGACCGCAGCCAGATGCTGAATGTATTCCGCTTCACCCTGATGGGACAAATGTTTGTGCGCCGCTTCTTCTTCCTCATGCGCATGGAAGGAAAACCCCAAATCGTAATCCAGCACGGTCTTAAAGGTCAGGTTTCGAACGAGGCAAAAGAACAGATTCTGAACATGGACGCGGAATATCTTGAGGTATCTGCGATGGACAATCCTCCGGAATTTCTGGTTCAGAATGAAATTATCGCGCTGGTTCGGGTAAGCTTCCAGGATGAACGCGCCGTGCTTGGAATCAGCAAAAGAGCCAATAACGAAAGCTATACACGGTCGGACTACAACTTCCTCATCTCGCTTGGAAATCTCGCCTTCCTGTCGATACAGAAAACGTTTCTGCTTGAATCCCGGATTGAGAAAGAGCGCATGGAAGAAGAGCTAACCATTGCACGGACCATACAAAACATGCTTTTCCCAAGCCCAATCCCGAAGCCGAAGCCCTTCGATATTGCGGCTATCAACGTACCTTCGCGGCAGGTGGGCGGGGATTATTATGATGTGCTCTGTGCCGATGAAAAACAGCTTTATCTGGCCATTGCCGACGTTACCGGCAAAGGAATTCCCGCATCACTTCTGATGGCTAATCTTCAGGCCATGCTCCACGTGCTTTCCCCTCTTGATCTCGACCTGGCGGCAACAACGGGGAAGATCAATAACATTATCTACAAAAATACCCCTATCGATAAGTTTATCAGCTTTTTCTGGGGCAGAATCGACCTTGAAAGCATGGTCTTCGAGTACTGCAATGCCGGCCATAATCCTCCGGTTCTGTGGAATGCCGAAAAATCCAGCATAGAGCATCTCTCGACAGGCGGCATGCTTCTGGGCGCGCTCGAAACCATGATGCCATACGAAAGCGGCACAGTGCACCTCAATCGTGGTGATGTAGTGATTATGTTTACAGACGGCATCAGCGAGGCGATGAATGAGCAGGATGAAGAGTTTGGTGAAGAGCGAATAGCCGAGCTGCTCGAAGAACATCATCAGAAAACCGCCGGCGAAATCCAGCGCATCATACTCGATGAGGTTAAAGCTTTCTGCAAGGGAAACTACGGCGACGACATCACCATGCTGCTGTTCAAAGTCGACTGATCCCCCTCTCTCCCCGGCTTCGCATTAGGTGCGCTTTTGATGTATATTCAGGCTTATCCTGAATACGACACGACACCTTTATCATGATCAACATACTTGTGGCGGCGACAGCTCTGATCGCCGGTCTTGGCCTTAGCTGGCTGCTGCGGGGTTACCAGCTCAGAGCAGCCTACAGCGGTAATCCGGCCGAAATTAAAGCGCTCCGGAATGAATATGAAGAGAGCAAAAATACCATCAGCAAACTGGAAGAACGCAGTGAGCAAGCGGAAAAGCAGAATGAAAGCCTTCAGGCCAAAAACGACAAGCTCAGCAGCCGCAACACCGAGCTGGAGGCCGCTTTTGCCTCACTCCGTTCTGATTTTCACCACTCCCAGGAGAAACTGAAAGAGCAGAAAACCGAGCTGGAGAACATGCAGCAGCAGATGCGTGAACAGTTCAAAAATTTGGCCAACGACATTCTGGAAGAAAAAACCAAGCGTTTCAGCGAGTTGAATCAGACCGAGATCACCCGCATCCTGAAGCCGTTAGGTGAAAACATCGACTCGTTTAAAAAACGCGTTGAAGAGACCTACGAGAAAGGCGCAATTCAGCACGCTACGCTTAAGGAGCAAATCACCAGTCTTACCGACCTCAACAAGCGCATGAGTGAGGATGCCAATAATCTCACCAAAGCCCTGAAGGGTGATGCCAAAACCCAGGGCAACTGGGGTGAAGTGGTGCTTGAGCGAATTCTCGAGCGCTCGGGACTGCGAAAAGACTTTGAATATGAGACCCAGTTTTCCGGGAAAACTGAAGAGGGAAATCAGCTTCGGCCTGATGTGGTTATTCATCTGCCTGACAACAAATATCTCGTTGTTGACGCCAAGGTTTCCCTTACCGCCTACGAACAATTGATGTCGGCAGACACCCCGGAGGAGCAGGAGCGCCAGGCGAAACAGCACTTGATTTCGCTCAGAAACCATTACAAGGCCCTGAGCGAAAAAGACTACACCCGGCTTTTCGAGCATACGCCTGATTTTGTACTCATGTTTATTCCCATTGAGCCCGCATTCGGCATGGCGATGACTCACGACCCGAATCTGTACAATGAAGCCTTCGACCGCAACATCGTGTTGGTCAGCCCGTCCACCCTTCTCGCGACAATGGCTACGATTAAAAATATCTGGAAGTACGAATACCAGAATCAAAACGCGCTCGAAATTGCAAAACGCGGCGGACTGCTTTATGATAAATTTGTAGGCTTTGCCGAAGACCTCGAAGCCATTGGCAAACAGTTGAGCAAAACGCAGGATATCTACGACAGCGCTATGGGTAAGCTCTCCACCGGAAAAGGCAACCTGGTTTCCCGGGCGGAGAAGATGCGCGAACTTGGCGTAGATACCAGGAAGAATCTGCCTGCCGCGCTTCGAAATGCCGATAACGGCCTCGCAGAAAATCCCGACTCAGAAGACTGACATCACCCTTTCAAGTAAACCATGAGCACAACGCAGCAAGCCGGAGTCCGGATTTACACAGACAGTCTCACGCGCAGACTTTACGCCAACGACGCGTCTATGTACGAGGAGCTTCCGATGGGTGTCGCCTACCCCAAAAGCGGCGATGAGCTTGCGCAGCTCGTACACGAAGCCCGCAGGCTTGGCAGCAGCATAACCGCCCGCACGGCCGGAACAAGCCTTGCCGGACAAACCACGGGTGATGGCGTCATTGCCGATTGCTCAAGATTCATGAACCGAATTCTGGATATCGATCCGGAAACATCCACAGCTACCATGGAGCCGGGCGTTATTCGTGATGCGCTCAATCGTGAAGCTAAGGCGTTTGGTCTGAAGTTTGGTCCCGACACCTCAACCACAAACCGCTGTATGCTTGGCGGCATGATCGGCAACAACTCGGCCGGACTCTATTCCCTTAAATATGGCTCGGTGCGCGATCACATCATTTCGGTTGATGCGGTGCTATCAGACGGAAGCCAGGTTCGCTTTGAACCGCTGAACCCCGAACAGCTTTCACAAAAAATGGGGCTCGATAGCCTTGAAGGTGAAATTTACCGGGAAACCATCACCCTTTTAAAAAAGCATAAAGAGGAAATTCTGAAGACGTTTCCTCATCCGGAAATCATTCGCAGAAATACTGGATATGCCATTGATAAGCTTTGCGAAATGGATCCGGTTACGCCGGGGGGACGGCCATTCAATCTCGCTGAGCTGCTATGCGGCAGCGAAGGCACGCTCGCGCTGATGGAAAAAGCCACGGTGCGGCTTGTACCCGATGAGCCGCATCGGGTGTTGCTTATCCCGCACTTTTCGTCGGTTCACGAAGCGATGGAAGCCACCGTACTGGCGGTCAGGCACGCTCCTGCAGCCGTTGAGCTGATCGATGACATCATCCTGAACGCCACCAAAAACAATCTCGAGCAGCAGCGAAATCGTTTTTTTCTCGAAGGCGAGCCCGCCTGTCTGCTCATCATTGAGTTCGAAGGCTCCGATCCGGAACAGCTGCTTGCCAATGCGCAGAAAACCGCAAAGTCACTGGCAGATGCCGGTCTCGGCTATTCCTACCCGACCCTGGAAAAGCCTGACGAAATGAAGCGTGTTTGGGATCTGCGAAAAGCCGGCCTTGGACTTTTGATGGGGCTTTCTGCCGATTCACGCACGCCTACATTCGCCGAAGACACAGCGGTTCGGGTGGAAGACCTGCCGGCCTACATCCGGGCTTTCGAAGCGCTCATGAAAAAGCACGAAACACACTGTGTCTTTTACGCGCACGCGTCCGTTGGGGAGCTGCACCTCCGGCCCGCAATTGACATCAGCAAAGAGGAAGGCGTTCAGAAAATGGAGCGGATGGCTGCCGAAGTAGCCGATTTAGTGCAAAGCTTCCGTGGCTCGCTATCCGGTGAACATGGCGACGGCCGGGCCCGGGCTCCGTTCATTCGCCTCGTGATTGGTGATGAGATGGTTGCCCTGCTCGAGAAAATCAAGCACATTTGGGATCCTGAGAATGTGTTTAATCCCGGCAAAATTGTGCATCCAAAGCCGATGCGCGAAGGACTTCGTTTTTCGCCGGACGAGAAGCCCGTTCAGCCCAAAACCATATTCAAGTGGCAGGGTGAAGGCGGCTTCAGCGAGGCTCTGGATCTGTGCAACGGTGCAGGCGTGTGCCGCAAAACGCATCACAGCGGCGGAACCATGTGCCCCAGCTATATGGCAACGCTGGAGGAAAAAGACAGCACCCGCGGGCGCGCCAACGTGTTCAGGCAGCTTTTCAAAACCCGCAATGCCGAGGCTTTCGAAAGTGAGGAAATCCGCGATGCGCTTTCCTACTGCCTCAGCTGTAAAGCCTGTAAATCGGAGTGTCCGGCAAACGTAGATATGGCCCGGATGAAGGCTGAGTTCATGCAGGGCTGGCACAACATAAAGGGCGTGAATTTCGCGACACGGTTCTGGACAAATCCGTTTCCTTTTCTCAAGCTCGGTGCTCTCATGCCCCGAATCAGTAACGCCATAGCCAAAAGCAGCGCGGGGCATTTTGTGCTGGAAAAGCTGGCCGGACTGCATCCGGAAAGACCACTGCCTGCCTTTGCTACTCAGTCGTTTTCCGCATGGGTGAAGCAGAACTATTCAGGTTTTAACCGGAATAGAGAAGCGCAACCTGAAGTACTTCTGCTGGTCGATCCGTTCACGGATCTGCACCGGCCTGAGCAGGCCATTGCTGCAATGAAAGTGCTACACCGGCTCGGGTTTAATCTTCGGAAGCCTCTTGTTGCATCTACCGGAAGAACCTACATCTCCGGCGGAAGACCCGCTGAGGCTGTGAAAGTATTGAACCAGCTTTTGCCCAATCTCGCGGAGACTGCCCGGCGCGGCTTCTGGATTGTGGGTCTGGAGCCATCCGAGCTGCTAACTCTGCGCGATGAAGCAACCGACCTGCGCCTGCAGGTTTCCGGGGCGGATATCAGGCTTGTTGCTTCAAAATCGCTGCTGTTTGAGGAGTTCATCGATCGTTTCGCAGATGACGCAATGATGAGCAGGCATTTCCGGGCCGGCGGCGCATCAGTGCTTGTACATGGCCACTGCTACGTGAAAGCCCTCACCGGCACATCAGCCCTGAACCGTACGCTTCGCAAGGCCGGTTATCAGCCCGAAGAGGTCGACAGCGGATGCTGCGGGATGGCTGGAAGTTTTGGCTACAGGAAGGAGACCTTCACCCTTTCGCAAACCATAGGCGAGCAGCGTCTGATGCCAGCCATTCGCAAACTGGATGAGGGCAAGGCCATCTGCGCGCATGGCTTTTCGTGCCAGCATCAGATAAAGGATGGAGCAAAAAAAACTGCCCTTCACCCGGCCGAACTATTGGAATCTGTAATGCGCTAACTCACCCAACCAAATTGTTGACTTCCATAAATTTACACCATCAAAATGCTTTACATGAGGTTTTGATATGGTAGGATTTAACGGTACATTTCTTATGCAGTTGTACCTCCATGTCATTTTCATTCGACTATGAGTCTGTATATGTTGTCGTCTGCAATAATTTCATGTTTTATCTCATAACCGATTACATTATGACCATTTACGTTGGAAATCTCAATTATAAAGTAGGCGAGCAGGATTTAAGCGAGTTATTCTCCTCCTACGGTGAAGTTAAATCCGTAAGTCTTATCAGCGATAAGTTTACCGGCCGTTCCAAAGGTTTTGCCTTTGTTGAAATGGACGATGCAGATGGCAACAATGCCATTGAGCAGCTTCACGATACCGAATTTATGGACCGCACTCTCGTTGTTAACGAAGCGCGTCCGCGTGAGCCACGACAGGGTGGTGGCGGCGGCAACAGAGGCGGCGGAGATCGTCGCAGAGGCGGCGGCGGCGGGTACAACGACCGCTACTAATCACAGCCCGATTTTACGGCAACATTTTTTAGCCGGTTTCTTTGAAGCCGGCTTTTTTTATGCATAAAAAAAGGTGACGCATAAGAGATGCATCACCTTTCAAATTAGTTCCAGCTGGGCCAGAATCGTTAATTACAACTATTCAGCCTTCTTCAGAGCCACTTCCACCTGAGTGTCTTCACCGGCAACTTCAACCTCAATTTCTGTATACTCGTATCCATCGGCCTGAAAGATTAGCGTGTGCTCGCCTTCGGAAACGCTCTCAAACACAAACGTACCGTCTGAAGTCGTTTCCACAACGTCCTGATTCCCGATCATACCTACAAGGACTCCGGAGATAGGTTCATTGGATTCTGCGTCTACCACAATTCCGGAGAGGGTGTAGTCGTCGCCATCAGCAGTGGCATCAGACAGGACCTGCGGGGCTGCGAATGCGGATAGCCCGGCAAAGATCATCGCAATACTCAGCAGCGTAACAGTCGATTTTATTATTTTTGAAAAAGTCATAATACTAATCCTCAGAGTTAGTTAACCTTATGGGAGTCAATACTTATTACTCCCGGAGGTTCAGGCATGACTATAAAATCATTCGTCTGCCCTTCAGCGAACAATGTACATTTATAGATAGATGAATACTTGTACCACTTACCCTTATTTAAATACGATTTTAATGTTCGGCCTTGCTGTTCATATTTAATATGAACAGCTGTTTTTTCCTGCAGTTATAATATATTGGTCATCCCCATTTTATCAGGTGTAACACCACTAAACCCAACTCAAATATATGGCAACAGCTTCTTTAGAAAAGTTTTCATATTGGAGTGAGCGATTAAACAACTCGGACGAGCAGGCTTTTTCCGAATTGTTTGAGCACACGTACGATAGTCTTCGACGATATATCAGCAAATACATCTTCGATCCGGACGCAGCTCTGGATGTGTTACAGGATGTGTATGTCAAGTTGTGGCAAATACGTGATAACATCGATCCGGATAAGTCTTTGAAAGCGCTTATGTATCAAATGGTAAGAAACAGCGCGCTCAATTACCTCCGCGATACGAAAGACCGAAACATCAGTTTAGACAGTATTTCAGAGCAGGAACACATGCAAGAACCAGCTGAAATAGAAATTGCTGATAAAGACGAGACAACTTTGCTGCAGGAACATATGCAGAAATGGATTAGTGAGCTTCCCGAAAGACAACGTGAAGCGTTTGAGCTGAGTCGCTTTGAAGGCATGAGTCATGAAGAAATAGCTCATGTAATGGATTTGCGACCCAGGACGGTTAACAACCACATAGTAATAGCGCTTAATACCCTGAGAGAAAAACTGGACGCCTATAAGTCCAAAACAGCGGTGATTTAAAATGGAAAATTCAAAAAACAACTTACCGTTCGACACGCAGGAGTTGCTCGATGCAATGCCTGATAATGAACGGCAAGCATATACCGAAGTCTGGGAGCTTGCAGCCCTGGCCCGGCCCGCCTTTGATACCAAAGGTGAAAAGCCCGCCAGCTGGAATGCAGTTCGTAACCGGATTCAGTCTGAAGATTCAGACCAGATAACCAATACAGACTCCTATCTCAACAGCATTACAGATTCGGCCGAGAAAGAGGCTTTATCCGAAGTGTGGAACATTGCCGGCGGCATTCAGAAAACTTCTCACGAAGCACCTTCTAAAGACCGCGCATGGGAATCAATCCGCACGAAAATCTCAGACATCAGCTCAGCTCCTGCTCACACAACTCATTCGAATGAAGCAAACGTTACGCGCTTAGATACTACTCCCCGCAAAGTTAGCAACACAACAACCGAAGCTGCCAGCTCTGCTAAAAGTTCAGGGAACATTTACTGGCTTGCAGCAGCAGTTATGATGATTGGTCTGGCCGTATGGATGTGGCAGATAACCTTCTCAGCTACGGTGTACACAGCTCCGCTTGGCGAGATTGTATCCGTTCAGCTCGATGACCGCACGACGGTACAGCTTAACAGCGGTTCTGAACTTCGTGTAGAACGCGGATTTGGCGAAAAACATCGTAATGTCGAACTAGCCGGTGAAGCCTTTTTCGATGTAGAGCCTGGCGATACGCCGTTTCTTGTTAATACTGCCAACGCTGTTGTTCAGGTATTAGGTACGTCGTTTAACGTAAGATCATGGCCCGGAATGGGGACAAGCGAAACTACCGTAGCTCTTACGCAGGGTAGCGTTGAAGTATATAGCAACGCCGAACGCGAATTCCGTCAGCTAATGGAGCCCGGTGAAATCAGCCGCGTTCGCGGGGTTCGTACAATGCCGGAGCGCGTTGAAGCTCTGCGAATTGATGAGGCACTTGCATGGAGAGCCAACAACATTGCATTCAACGCAACACGACTTATTGAAGCTGCTGCAGAAATTGAGCGACGCTTCAACGTATCTGTCGAAGTAGCAAATGCCAGCGCAGCTCAGAAAACGGTAACCGGCTTCTATTTGAATCCGGACAGCCCTGAAGGAATTCTTGAAGACTTAGCTTCAATTGCAGGACTTCAGCTAAGTTTCACTAATGGAAAATACACGCTCAAGTAAAGCGTTTACAGTTTATTAAGGTGCAAACAAAAGGGCGTATTCTGACGAATGCGCCCTTTTATATTTCGCCCTGACAGGACGCAGATTTAGGAGGATAGCGTGATTAACTCACCACTCCTATTTGTATTGCTTACTCACCAGAAACCTGCGTGTCCTCGCGATTACCCCACTCGAACCAGGAACCTTCGTAAGCACGCACGCTGTCATAGCCCATCAGGCGGAGCGTGAAAAAAGCATGGGAACCTCTCACATTGCTTTGGCAGTGGGTCACGACTTCTTTGTCAGGCGTAATTCCGCGCTCCTCAAGCAGGGTGGCAATTTCTTCGGGTGATCTGAAGAAAGGGACTTCATCATCGATTTGCACAAAGTTGCGCCATTCTAAATTTACCGCACCGGGAATATGGCCGGAACGGGCTGAGCGCTGTTCTTCGCCTGAGAATTCATCCGGGGAGCGGGCATCCAGAATGACAAGATCGTCACGTTCCAGGTTTTGGGTGAGAAAAGTTACATCACAAAAACGAGCTTCATTCATTTCAACGGTGAAGTTGCCTGGGGTGGGAATATCTCCATCGGTTTCAAGCGGAAAATCTCCGGCTTTCCAGGCTGCAATACCTCCGTTCAAAACAGCGCTGTTTTCATGCCCGTAAAGGCTTAATGCATAAAACAAGCGTGATGCGCCCAGTCCGTTTCCTTCATCATAAATTAGAATTCGGGAGTCCTGATTCACCCCAACTGTACGCATCAGCTGCTGGAATTCCTGTGCATCAACCAGGTAATGCTCAACCTCGTGTGCAGTATTTACTAAAGCCGTAATTCCGCCAAACCAAAGCGCGCCAGGTATGTGACCTTCGGTGTAGGCCTCCGCCCGCATATCAATAAGTACGGTATTCGAGTCGCGCATGAGTTCGCTCAGCTCTTCAGCTTCAAATAGCAGTGAGGCATTGGGGTAGTCTGCCTGATCCGTTATTTGGGCAATTGTGGCCGTACTAACGTAAAGTAGAAGGGTGATGAGAGCTGTAGCGAAAGTAAGTGCTTTTTTCATAGGTTTTTTGCAATGATTCAGTTTTGCTGTGGTAATGAAACATATAATCATAATTCTAAACTGCAATTCCAACTAACTCATTCCGTAAGCTTAATAAATAACAGGTCGGAATGAATAAAGCTTTTAACACGCGGTTAAAATATTGTGAGTCCTGAGCCAAGAATGTTATCATGACAAATCATATTGCTATATTAAGGTCCGTCATCGATTTAACTCACTCTACTGCCTCAGAAACGTGTTCAAGCCCGCTCCATTGTTGGTATTACTATCGCTTATTTTAGCACAGGGGGTTTTTGCGCAGGAGCAGCAACCACCTCAGCAGCCGCAAACCTACAGCTTCAGCTATCGGCTAATGACGCTCGACGAAGCTCTGATGCGCCTTTCGGAAGAAGCAGGCATTAATATAGTTTACGACTCCGATGTTACCAGAAACATCAGTGTGGATGGAACCGCCGAAAACCAAACGATTCAGTCGATTCTCGGCGATATGCTCAGGGACACGCCGCTTCAGTACAGAATTAGCCAGGCTGGCACTTACATTATTTATAGAGCACAGGCAGGATTGAGGCGAACCGGGGGCATTACCGGGGTAATAACCGATCACAGGACAGGAGAGCCTATCGAGGGAGTTAATGTCTTTATCGAGTCGGCACAGCGGGGCAGCACAACAGACGCTCGCGGCCGCTATCTTATTGAACGGCTCGAGCCGGGAGATTATATGCTCCGCGTTTCGCATGTTAGCTATTCACCCAATGTTGAAGGAACCCGGGTTCTGCGCGGACTTACCCGCCAGGTGGACTTCCAGATGCGCCCTGCCGTGCTCGTTGAAACTCAGGTTATTGTAACAGATGCCTTGAGCCCGCTCCAGTATATGCGCGCTGGCCGGGATGTGGTCGAACCGGGTGCGCTTTTGCTCCAAACTTCTGCGGGCACGCCCGATGCCATGCGGGCACTGGCCGACGTTCCCGGCGTAAGGTTCCAGAACCCGCTGTCCGATATGGTCGTACAGGGTAGTAATGCCACGAATCACAGAATTAAGCTCGACGGCACAATGGTATTTAGTCCGCTTTCGATGGGCAGGCTCCTCAGTGCCTTTAGTCCGTACGCTGTGCGCCGCCTTACGCTCTACAGAGCAGGCTTTCCGGCTTCTATGGGAAGCTCACTTTCCGGCGTGGTATCCGTTGAACAGAGCGCTATGATCCCCGGAGATGATCCTTATCTCTTCCAGGCCGACTTTAACAGCATGAATGCACGAACCCTTCAGCAGTGGGACCTCCCGAATAACGAGCAGCTCTACCTGATGGCCGCCGGACGCCTTAAGTCGCCCTGGTCAGGGGCAAATCCCGCGACAAACAGAGTTTTCAACTCGTTCAACGTGCCTGATCAGCCGCTGCTCGCCAGAAAGACCAATGGTGCCGCAAACGGAGTTATGGAAAACGTAAGCAACAAAAGCTATGATCTTGCTTTTTATGATCTCCACCTGTCGTTACTTCACAGAAGACCGGATCTGAGCACTACTTCCTTCACCGCATATGTTGGCGAAAACTCCCTTACTCCGACCGTTAGTGCCTCAAACGGAACAGAAAGCGGGTTTACAGGTATCGACTTCAGAGATGAATATCGCTGGCAGAATCAGATTGCAAATTTGCGCCATGGTCGCCTGGTTTCCGATCAGGGAAGTATGGCCGCTGTTCTGCGCATTAGCAGGCATCAGTATCGTCAGGACTACCGGGCTGAAGGTTTACAAAACGGCTCTTCAAACATGCTTGTACTCTATGATGATGAGTTTGATCACGATGCCGCCTTCGTATCCGGTCAGCTGGACTACAGCCATGAGTGGAGCCAGCAGCTGATTCTTCTTACCGGGCTGGATATTGGTTTCAGCAGTATCAGCCTGGGCGTTTCCGATTTTCTAACCGAGCCGGTAGCATATGATGAGCTTCAGCTGCAGTTTTCCGGCTTTGGGGAGATTAAATGGAACCCGGGCCAGCTCAGCCGCTTCATTTTTGGGAGTCGCGTCACCACTATTCCCGGTCTTGGCCTCTATGCGGAGCCTCGTATAACGTACGGTATCGACTTTCCGGAGGTCGAATCAGGCAACTGGTCGCTTGAGATTGCGGGCGGATTATTCAGAGAGTATCTGCAGCAGCTTGTGCTTTCCAACACCTCACCAAACGGTATTTTTGCTGAAAACAACTTTTGGCTTCCGGTTAAGTCGACGGGCATCGTCCCCAAGTCGTGGCATGTTGCTTTAGACGTCCGCTGGCAGCCCGTAGAACGCCTTATCCTTAGGATTGACCCCTATTACAAATGGCAGCCAAAGGAGGCTGTAGTCGACTACGCTGCAACGGGAACGCTTTCAAATGGCGAAAACGGCTTTCCGATTTCATCCGCTCTCATTAATGCGCGTTCGTATACATTCGGAATAGGCTTTAATATGGAGTACGTTCGTGAGAATCTGGTACTCAACGGGCTTTACAACTACTCTTATGTGCGCCAGCGCATCGAAAACAGATACGATAATCAGTACATACAGCCTTACTGGGCAGAGCCGCATCAGATTGTCTTAAACGGACGCTATCAAATCATCGAAAATGTGAGCACTAGCGCCCGGTTGGAAATCCTGCCGGGTAGTCGCGGATGGGCCTACCGACACGCCTACTATACAAATCTGGCGTATGAAAACGGCAACTGGGGTGACCGGTTCAGCACGCCTTCAGAAGATGAGCTTGGCACTTACTCCCAGTTCGATATTGGCGTGACCTGGAGCCGTAGCTTCGACCGTTCGAGCTGGAGCGTTACGGCAGAGCTCCAGAATTTATTCAGCACCGGAAATGTATATGATCGTGGTCTGAGAAGTGCATCCGGCAGCGGCCTTTCCGACACCTATTCAAGGTCTATCAGCCATATACAGCCGGGAGTAAGCGTTCAGGTTTCATTTTGAAACCCCGGGTTTAGTAACGGGTGATCGCTCCAGACAAAAAAGATTCGGAAAACTGAGGCAGAATCGTAATTTTCTGTTCGCGCTCACAACTTCCACTTTTCTGAATTATGATGAAGCCAACTGATTTCGACTCCCTCAACCTACCTTCCACAGCTGATGATGATCTTCGAATTGGCTCCTATATTCGCCGGGAAAGCTCCGATGAGAAGGCAGCCATTATCGGTTTCAATTCTGATGAAGGCGTAAAGCGTAACAACGGGAGGCTCGGGGCCGCGGCTTCACCCAATCTGATCCGGTCGGCGTTTTACCGAATGACACCCGACCCGGCCGTCTGGAAAAGCTATACAGCGCTTCTGAGCTCAGTTAATGATTACGGCTCCATTGATGCCAACTCCATGGAGCTGGCCGATGCCCAGATCATGCTTGGGAAATCTGTTGCAAAAACGCTTGAAAGCGGAAGTATTCCCGTAATTCTTGGCGGCGGACACGAAACCAGCTACGGGCATTTTTTGGGGTATGCAGAAAACAACATGCCTGTCAGTATAATCAACTGGGATGCACATGCGGATGTTCGCGAGCTCAAAGATAGCAAACCGCATTCGGGAAGTCCGTTTCGACAGGCTCTGGAGCACAATTCCGGGCTTTGCCAAAGTTATACCGTAGCAGGACTGAAGCGTCAGTCGTTATCCAGGGCTCACCTGGACTATCTTAAAGAAAAGATCCCGGGCAGAAGAGCAGCTTACTATTTTAAGGGGGAGCTGTCGAAGCGCATCATCGGGAACATTTACGATCGGGCTAAAGGCAACGTGATGGTTACGATGGATATGGACGCGCTGAGCCAAAGCATTGCGCCCGGAGTGAGCGCTCCGAACCCCGACGGTATTCCTCTTCCGCTGTGGCTTCATGCGGCCTACTGCGCCGGTATCACGCCCGGAGTGAAATCATTCGATCTGGTTGAAATGAATCCGAACTATGATACGGACGGACAAACAGCCCGCATTGCAGCCCTCACCCTTTGGCACTTTTTCAAGGGACTGGCGCTGCGGCCTGCAGTGAAACCATCACCCTAAAAAAGAAAGCCCCGAAACAAATAGATGTTCCGGGGCTTCCGAATCAGACTGCTCTACGAGAGCGCGATCAGGTCATTGCACCTTCACCCATTTTCTGGCAGGTTTTGGCCCCGTTACGGCCACAGCAGTGCTTGAACTTCTTATCCGGATCGAGCGGACATGGTTCATTACGGCCCATTTTCTTGCCTACAACAACAGGCTTCTTAGGCGTGTCTTCCCCTTTATTAGTGGAAAGATTAGCACCTGAGCTGCTGGTAACGTAATCACCTGCACCATACGAACCGGTGGAGTTATGCTGCTCGCGCATTCTGGAACGGTCATAACGACTTTGCGTTTGCGCGGCTCCCATGCGGACCTGCTGATTGTTTTCGGCATAAGGGATAGCTTTCCAGACAAGCGAGAGCGTTTCCGCGTTCAGATCTTCCATCAGCTGCATGAAGGCTTCGTAGGCTTCTTTCTTGAACTCGCGGAGCGGATCACGCTGGCCAAATGAACGAAGGCCAACGGCTTCCTTAAGCTGATCCAGCTCACGAAGGTGCTCCATCCACTTAATGTCGATGGTTTGAAGCACGGAGGTACGCTGCAGCGCCAGAACAAGCTCCTTGCCTTTCGACTCTAACATTTTCTCGACGTTGAGTCCCAGCTTCATATAGCGGGCACCATCGGTAAAGACCATGCTTACTTCCGGCCCCATATTGGTAACCGACTTGTCGTTAGCAAGGCGCTCAAGGGTTTCGTAGACGCGTGAACAAACCACATCATTTCTCTGGCGGAACTGCTTAATGGATTCATCAAACAGTATATCGGCAACGCCGTCCACTCCTTTAGCGGCCCATACTTCACGGTCGATTTCAACCGCTACGCCGAGGGAGCGAAGCATGCGTTCCTGAATGTTTTCGTATTCGCCTTTCGGATAATGCTCTTCGGAAACCTTGAATACATGATCCTCAAGCATATCCAGAATATCGCTGGTGAGGCGATCGCCAAGCAGCGCATTTCTGCGGCGTCCGTAAACTACCTTACGCTGGTTGTTCAGAACGTCATCAAACTCCAGCTGACGCTTACGACTGCTGTAGTTATTCTGCTCAACCTTGCTTTGCGCACGCTCCAGCTGCTTGGTGAGGAAACGGTTTTGGATAACCTCGCCTTCCTCATGCTTGAATTTCTCCAGGGTGTTCACAATCCGGTCGGAGCCGAAGAGCTTCATCAAATCATCTTCCAGAGAAACATAGAACTGCGAAATACCGGGATCACCCTGTCGACCCGCACGACCACGGAGCTGGAGGTCAATCCTGCGCGATTCGTGACGCTCCGAGCCGATAATGGCCAGACCGCCCAAATCGAGCACTTCCTGAGAAAGCTTAATATCCGTACCACGACCCGCCATGTTAGTAGCAATGGTTACTGCTCCGCGCTTTCCGGCTTCGGCTACAATTTCACTCTCGCGGGCATGCTGCTTCGCGTTAAGTACGTTGTGCTGTATACCCGAGCGCTGTAGCATTCGGCTTAGGGTTTCTGAAACTTCAACGCTTGTGGTACCTACCAGCGTCGGCTGTCCGTTCTGCTGATTCTCGCGCACCTGCTGGATAATCGCATTGTACTTCTCACGCTTGGTATAGAACAGCAAGTCGTCGAGATCCTGACGCTGAATCGGGCGGTTGGTTGGAATTTCGACCACGTCCAGATCGTAGATTTCGTGGAATTCGGTGTCTTCCGTTGCAGCAGTACCGGTCATACCGGAAAGCTTGTGATACATACGGAAGTAGTTCTGCAGCGTAACGGTCGCGTAGGTTTGCGTTGCGGCCTCAACCTTTACGTTTTCTTTAGCCTCAATAGCCTGGTGCAGACCGTCAGAATAGCGACGGCCCGGCAGAACACGACCGGTGTGCACGTCTACAATCTGTACTTTGTTATCCTGGATGATGTACTCATCATCCTTTTCGAACAGCGTGTACGCACGAAGCAGGTTATTTACGGTATGAATCCGCTCACTGCGCTCTGAAAACTTCTGATAAAGCTCTTGCTTAACTTCCGTCATTTTCGCGCGAAAGTCTTCCACTTCCTTGGCGATTTTACGCTCGCGGGCCTCACCATCGAGAGAGTTGTCTTCGCGGATCCGTTTTTCTACCGCATCTTTGTCGACCTCAAACTGCTCCTGTAGCTGGGATGTTTCTGTACCAATATCCGGAATTACGAAAAAGTCTTCGTCCTCACCCGTTTTGGTGATGAACTCACGACCCATATCGGTCAATTCGATGGAGTTCTGCTTCAGGTTTACGGCATAATACATGGCTTCATCAACAAACGGCATGTTCTTACCCTGCTCCTGCAGGTAGAGATACTCGGTTTGCTGGATGAGACGCTGAATATGCGGCTCCTGCTGCATTTTCTGAAATTTTCTGTTTTTCGGGAAACCGCGGGATGCACGGAATAATCTAAGTCCGGCTTCCTCTTCATTGCCTTCTTCAATTAGCTTTTCAGCTTCGCTCACAAACTTAGTGATCAGCTTTTTCTGAGCCTCAACCAGATTCTGAATACGAGGCTTGAATTCGATATACTTAGCGCCCTGATCATCCTGAGGAACCGGACCGGAAATAATGAGCGGTGTACGGGCCTCATCAATAAGTACGGAGTCGACCTCATCGACAATCGTAAAGTGATGACCACGTTGTACAAGCTGCTCGCCTTTGTGCGTCATGTTATCGCGCAGGTAGTCGAAACCGAACTCGTTGTTTGTACCGTACGTAACGTCGGCATGGTAGGCCGCGCGGCGATCCTCAGTATTAGGCTGGTAACGGTCGATACAGTCTACCTTAAGGCCATGGAATTCAAAAATAGGTGCGTTCCACTCTGCATCACGTTGTGCAAGATAGGTGTTTACTGTAACTACGTGCACCCCGCGGCCAACAAGAGCGTTGAGGTAGGTCGGGAATACCGACACCAGTGTTTTACCTTCACCGGTCTTCATCTCAGCGATTTTACCCTGGTGAAGCACGATACCGCCAACCAGCTGTACGTCGTAGGGTACCATCTGCCACGTAATTTCAGAGCCGGCTACTTTCCATGTTTGTCCTACAAAGCGACGGCATGTTTCCTTAAGTACGGCAAACGCCTTCGGGAGAATCTCGTCGAGGATCCCTTCTACAATCTCCAGCCACTCTTCGTCGAGCTTATCGAGCTCATCGGCCAGATTACGACGCTCTTCGATGGTGATGGACTCTTCTTCGCTGTTCAGTTTATTTTTAACGCGCTGGATATCCGCATCAATTTCTACAGTGGATTCCTGAATTTCTTTTTTGAACGAATCTGTAAAAGCGCGCAACTCATCGTCAGAAATATTCTTCAGCTCGTCTTCATAGCTTTTTATTTCCTCCAGGATCGGCTTAATTTTCTTTATATCCCGGTCGCTGCTGGTTCCGAAGATAGTTGAGATGCTTTTAATGATGTTGTCTAACATGTGATAACATTAAATAATGAATGTGCTTTCAGGCCATATTAAGCCCGTAAAATAATCAGACTTTTAATTTACGGTTATTATATGGTCTGTTCAATTTAATTCCTTAACGCAGCAAACCCTCTTTCTTGTTCAGATAATTGTAATTTTCTGTTGATTTGGCCACCGCCGGTACAATCAGCTAAAATTAAGCTCGGAAAAGGTTTCTGATTGTTCAAAATAAGTCTTATTTTTATGGTCTTTTGATTTTGCGGTACTACACAGCCATCGGAGAACTACAAGCGGCTGTTCGTCCAACCGGGATTTCACAATCATTTTTTCGAAGTAAACAACCAAAGTCAGGATTTAAACAATGAAACGCACATACCAGCCAAGTCGTCGCAAACGTGCCAACAAGCATGGTTTCCGCTCCAGAATGGAGACTGCAAACGGACGTAAAGTACTCAAACGCCGTCGTGCAAAAGGGCGTCATCGCCTTACTGTGAGCGATGCGAGATCGTCCAAGTAATACGGACAACCGTCGCAACACGCTACCCAGAAGTAGTATTCTAAGGGGCACAGGTGTATTTAACCGGGTATTCAGTAATGGTAAACGCCTTCCGGGCTCCATTGTTGATACCCGTTTTCTCATTATAGAGGATGGTACACGACAGCTTAAAGCAGGGTTTGTTGCCGGCAAGAAAACAGGCAACGCTCCGTACCGCAACAGATGCAAAAGATTGATGCGTGAGGCCTACAGGCTTCATAAGCACAATGTTGCAGAAAAGCTGAAACAAAGCCCTCAAAACGCCGATATACACATCGTTTTCGCCATCCGAAGAGGCGTACCGGACTTCAAAACGGTCGAAAGCGATATCAAAAGCCATCTGGCTGAACTGCAAAACGCTCTTTGATTCTGCTCCCGTACAGGCCTCGTGCCGCGGAAGCATGATGTATTGATCAGACTCCCGCTTCATGAAACGCATTCTCATGTTTCTTATTGATATCTACCGGGTCGGGATTTCACCATACTTCCCGCCTTCGTGCAGATATCAGCCGACCTGCAGTGCTTATGCCAGACAGGCCATCGAAACGCACGGTGCGCTGAAAGGAACCTGGATGGCCGTCAAGCGGATAGGACGATGCCATCCCTGGAGCGAAGGCGGTCATGATCCGGTTCCGGGAACCGAATCAGCGGCTGCTAATAACAAAGCCGGCGACCAACCCAAAACCGACACGTAATCGTAACGCACTCACATTTTGGATCGTAACACACTCACCGGGATCGTACTGATCTCCATCGTTTTTTTTGCCTGGATGTACTTCACAGCTCCTTCTCCGGAAGAGCTGGAGCGCATACAGCAGCAGCGTGCCCTCCAGGATAGCCTCAATGCCATTGAGCAAATCGACGATTTTGATCCCGATGAACGGGATCCCGGAAGCATTATTCGTCCGGATACTCCTCTTCCCTCACTTGGTGCATTTGCCACTGCAGCAGCTACCGATACGGCTTTAACAACGGTAGAAACGCCATATTTTCGTATCACCTTTACAACCCTTGGCGGCGGCCCGGCTCAGTTCGAGCTCCTGCGTCATGTAAAGTTTGATGGCGACACGGTTACGCTACTGGCCGACACAACCCGGTCTGCCTACAATCTCGGCTTCCTTTCGACCGAGAATTACAACATCGATACCAATGAGCTGCTGTTCAGTCCACGCCACAACAGCAACAACATCAGCGTTGGCGAAGGTGAAACGGCCACCGTTGCCTACGATCTTGTACTCGAAGACGGACGCACACTTACGTTTGAGTACATCATAAACGGCGACGGATACGAGATTGGCCTGAATATTTTATTTGATGGGGTCCGGGAACTAATCAGTGGCTCCTATTATGAGCTGGGCTGGCAGCCGCGGATGCGAACCACCGAGCGATCACGCTCACAGGAGGTACAGTACTCAGCAGCCTACGTGTTTGCCGGCGGCGCTATGGAGAGTATCAATCTCACTTCTGCCGGATCCGAGCGAGAAAGCATCACCGGAAATATTGGGTGGGTTTCTACAAAAACAAAGTTTTTTACGCAAATCATCAAGCCTGAGGGCGAAACCGACGGCGCTATTCTCATGGCCGACGTTACAGGCTCCGATGAAGATATCCGCACCCACTACCGCTCGATTCTTCGCTCCGTAATCCCGGCCGACGGCACAAGCAGCTTCAATCTTTTTGTAGGTCCGCTCGACCATGTATATCTCAATCGCTTCGACGATTCGGCCTACGACATGGTTGATACCGGCTTCCGCTTCCTGCGCTGGTTCTCCGATCCATTTGTGAAGTGGGTTGTACTTCCTTTCTTTACCTTTTTTGGCGGTATTCTGCCGAACTACGGCCTCGTTATTATTCTCTTTGCGCTGGTCGTAAAGATTGTTCTCTACCCGCTTACGAAGAAGAGTTTTGAAAGTATGGCGGCCATGCGGGAGCTTCAGCCCGAGATGAAGGCCCTGCAGGAGAAGTATAAAGATAACCCTCAGGCCCAGCAGCAAGCCACCATGAAGCTGTTTAAAAAGGCCAAAGTAAATCCGCTTGGCGGCTGTTTACCTAACCTGCTCCAGGCTCCGGTGCTTATCACCCTTTGGCGCTACTTCCAGAACTCTATCGAGATTCGCCAGGAGAGCTTCCTCTGGGCGCAGGATTTATCCGCTCCGGATCCGATTCTCCAGCTTCCGTTCACCATTCCGTTTTTGGGTGACTTCATTGGTGGTTTCGTACTTCTGATGTCGCTTACCATGGTTGTACAAATGAAGATTAGCGGTGGCGGCGCAGCCTCGAATCCGCAGATGAAGATTTTCCAGTACGTCCTTCCGGTCGTTCTCTTCTTCTTCTTCAACCAGTTTGCTTCAGGTCTGAGTTTGTACTACCTGATTTACAACGCCCTGTCCATTGGTCAGCAGATGCTTATCAACAAACAAATCGATCACGTTAAGATGATGGAGACCGTTGATAAGAAAAAAGCACGCCAGATGGCCAAAGAACAAAAGATGGAAGAGCGTAAAAAATTGAAGGATGAACGCAATAAAACGGATAAATAACGTTTTATAAGTATCATACCCTCTCATTATTTTAAGGGAGCCCCTCTGACAGGTGGCTCCCTTATTTTTTGGCCGCAATTCTTTACCTTGCCCACAAGCCTTTTCATTAAAACTATTTCCATAAGCCATTCCGCCACATGATTTACCAGTTTCTTGACAGCAAACCCGTTTACAATGAAACCAACTTCATCGCTCCAAGCGCCGATATTATTGGTGATGTTGAACTAGGCGAAGAGAGCAGCGTTTGGTTCAATACCACCATTCGCGGCGACGTAAACTTTATCAAAATCGGGAAGCGATCCAATATCCAGGATAACAGCTGTGTGCACGTGATGAATCAAGACGGGCCAACGCACATTGGTGATCAGGTGACCATCGGCCACAGCGCTATGATTCACGGCTGCACCATACACGACCGCGTATTAATCGGCATGAAGGCTACGGTGATGGATAAAGCTGTGGTTGAGTCAGATTGCATCATCGCGGCCGGAAGCCTGGTAGCACCCGGTAAAGTGATGCCTTCAGGATGGCTTTGCATGGGAAGCCCCGCCAAGCCCGTGCGCAAGCTTACCGAAGAAGAGATTAAGTCGATCACAGAGTACTCCGACAACTACGTGAAGTACAGCCGCACGTATCTGCGTGTCGACACCTACGAAACCAATCCGTTCTACACCAAGAAATAGAGTCTCTGTTTAGAAGAACCGGGCCGCGCTTACTCCTATGTAGAATCCAGGCTGATCCAGTCGCCAGGCGGTATCAAGACGCATAATTCCAAAGATGCTGTTAAGCGAAACGCCCGCTTCGTGTCTCCAGCCGTCGTCGTAAAAGGGAGTGAAGCTCAGATTTTGCAGCCGGTCATCATCGATCCAGGTTCGGCCTGAAGCGCCGTGGACAATAAGCCCGAGACCGGATCTGGCCACGCCCATCAGACCGAGCAGCTCGAATGGGATGGTCCGGAAGTTGTGCTCCCAGAACATAGCTGCTCCGTGCTCGCCCTCAGGCATGCGGCTAAAGGCCGTCTTAAAACCTCCGAACGGAGTGAAAAGTGCGTGTCGGCCGTCAAGACCGCCAAACCGCTGCACGGGGAGGTCGCCGGTGTGGGTAAAACCTTCCAGTCTAACGTCCAGGGTATTCGATAAAAAGCGCCGCTGCAAAAACGTGTTGATGCGAACATCCACCACGGCCTCATAGCGCATAAAGCCGAAGTCACTTCCAAATGCTTCTGAAGCGTGCTCGGCTTTTATGATTGCGCCCGTACTGCCCGCAATCCCAAAGGGTGCCGGTGTATCACCAAGCCTGAGAGAGAAAGCGAGCGCGTTCAGTCTTCCTTCATCAACCGCAGAATTATCCCGCTGAGTGACGCCCCCTCTTATTGAGTAGTTTGTCGTTTTTTCAAGCGAACGATGTTTTTCGGCGTAGAAACTCACGCCCGGCTCCATTCTGATTCCCAGTACGCGCGAAGGAATTCGATAGATAGCTTCAGCGCGGAACTGCTCCCGGTTGTAGTAGTCGAAATAATCATCGAATCCGGCCAGCATATTCACGCTGCTCATAAGCGGAATGAAGTTCTGTGATTCGATTCGAAGCGCGGTATCATAATCGTAGCTCAGCCCCAAACTAAGACGTCTCTGCGTGCCCGGAATCCTCATATTTAGTCCGCCACCGTAGGACCACTCCTCCTGTCCCGTTCCGTAGCCAATTTTGCCCGAAACACGAAGATCACGGGATATTCTGAAATCAGGCTTGATACCTCCGTAGAACGTTTCAGCGCGATTATAGCGAAGGTCCGGATTCAGGGAGAACCGGTTGCGAAAGCTTGAGGTGCTGCCATCACCAACCTGCACGCTGCCATCACCTGCTAATCGGGCAAGAAAGCCGGTGGGCTGAAACGCATCCTGAATTGTTCGGGTCGAATCGATAGTATCATAAGCTTCCTGCTCTTCATCGCTGAGCGGAATGAACTCAGACTGTATCTCAAAACTTCGCCCGATTCGCTCCCGCTGGGCGTCATCCAAGCGCGAGATGCGCGCCTGGCGTCCGAAAACTGAATCCGGCACCACAACATTAATCTCGTAATTGGTGATGGACGATACCAGGTTAAAACGGATCTCCGGTATCCTGAATCCGGGGATACCGATTTCCAGCTTGCCGCTAATTCGCACGTCTGTCGGAAGCCAGAAGCTGCCTCCATAATTGTTGAACTGCTGCCTGTAGCTAAGGTTCACTTCCTGCACCGGCGGCGGGAAAAAGATCATTTCACCAGGCACAAGGTCGACTTCTATGAGCGCATATTCCTCGCCAAGCACGGATATCATACCTTCAAAAACAGGCTGGAGGCGGGTGCGCGGAATCACCCTAATGTCGTAGACGGTCTGGTCGTCCAGTATCCGGCGGTCTTCAATTCTGAAATCGTAGTATCGAAACGCATTTGGATGCGTAACGCCGATTACCCTGAAGCCGGCCACTTCAATTTCATCATCATAAAAGTTGGGCAGATAGCTGGTACCCGCAAAATTTTGATCAGCGAGCACATTGTTGGTCTGCCGCTGGTCGACGATAAACTCCCTGAAGCCGCTTCCGCGCTGCCACCAAGTCTCCGAAAGGCTCTCGGTGATGGTCACAATCTCCTGATCGTTGCTCAGCGACTGTCTGGTGTAGGCGTCGGCCTTCCACGACTCCAGCTCTTCCCGCCAGATTTGCTTTCGGGCGATAACGCGCTCCATAATGTGGATAGCTGGATCTTCGCCAGTAAAAACCAGTTCCTCAAGCTCGACCGATGATGGCACCAGCTCCACAATTTTATCGGTTGACTCAGCCTTGAACTCAACTTCCTGCGTTTCGTACCCGATGTACCTGAATACCAGCGTGGCCGGAAGCTCCGGAACACGCATTTCAAAAAAACCCCGATTGTTGGTGATGCTGCCCCGGAAAGTATCCTTCAGCTGTATGTTGGCCGCCGGAAGCGACTCGCGGGTCCCGGCATCCACCAGGCGCCCGGTAAGCACATAGCCGGATTCGGACTCGCTATCGGAAGATGAGTCTGCCAGACCTGCCATGGCTTCAGCCGGCTGAAAATAGATTGATAGCGCCATCACCAGACACAGCAATCCGGCAGTTAATAATTCGGAGCGCCTTCGGGCTGAGCGATTGGAGTTAGGCAAAGTCGGCATCAGTAAGAATAGAAGAGTAGGTTGGTATGTTATAAAAGTGATGTGATGTGATTCAAAACCGCCTTAGTAATTGCAGCGTCTGCAGCATCAGAATACGAAAAACTCCGGGGCATTTTACCGGTTGAATACGTAAATTTGAAGCCCCTGTTTCGAACATTTTTAGCCCTCAGAATGATCCCGTAGTTCAACCGGATAGAACGATAGCCTCCTAAGCTTTAGATCTGGGTTCGAGTCCCGGCGGGATCACTTGCTAAAATAAATTTATCATTATCCTGTATCAGATTACTCAACACCAAACGGGACGAGAAGTTTACCCCGAACGATTCGGGGAGTCCCGGCGGGATCACTTGGCTGGCGCTGTTGGCACTGTTGGCACTGTTGGCACTGTTGGCACTGTTGGCACTGTTGGCACTGAATATTACAATCTCCCCTCGAAAAGTTCTAAGGCAAATTAAGTAAAAACTTAACTTTGGCAGTAGATGATGCTCTTTAAAAAAACTATATTACAAATACACCTTATCCGTTGATCTTCCAAAAAGCTCCCCTATGGAGGTCTATTATGTATATCTATGTCGATCGCATCGCACAGAATGAGTTTCAGACCGAAGGCTTGCTTCGTCTGATAAACGAGTCCGGAGAAGTAAAGTTCAAATGCAGAACGCTTGAGCTTCCCTGGAGAGAGAATAAACGCACGGTTAGCTGTATCCCGGCAGGGCGCTATCAGGCCATGCGTCATCAGTCACCACGATTTGGCAACTGTATCCTTCTTTTTGGCGTAAAAGGCCGTAGCGAAATCCTTATTCATTACGGCAATTTTTTCCATGATACGCTGGGCTGTATTCTTGTAGGACGTGACTTTCTCGATATGGACGGAGACGGACATCTCGACGTCACATTCAGCAGGGCTACGATAAACAGGCTGTATGATTTATGCACACCGAGTCTTGAGGTTATCATACGCGACAGATTTAAGAAAAAGCCGGGCCTGAAGAAAAAGACCGCAAAAAGAGCTGCGAAGGTCGAGCTTGCCTAAGCTGATGCCTTCATACTTCCGGTTTACGAGTCGTAAAAAAGCCCCTCATTTCCATAAGTGACGGGTTCAGGGATGGATAGCACCTGTTCACCTGATTCGACTTTCACTGCTATTCTTCGTAAATTTGGGATTCACACCAACCAATGAGGTTGGGGGTGCTTGCAAAAGCGAGCTGAGATCATACCCCGTAACCTGATCCGGGTAATACCGGCGTAGGGAAACCTTGCAGCTATTCTGTTTCAGATGCTATCATATTTATTTTTTGTATGATGATGAACAAACAGAACAGCAGCGAACGAGCTCACCGTTAGTTAAAGCACCTCCAAATCTGTTATTCATAACATATTAGGAGGACTTAAATGTCACTTTTTACAACAGCCGGGCAGACTGAACGTGTTGCCTTTGGCAGTCAACCAAAAACAAGATTCCGGTTTCTCTCCGGGGCGTTTTGTCTACTGTTAACCTTCACACTGCTTTTTACTGTCGAAGAGGCAGAGGCGCAAACGCGCATTAGCGGGACGGTAATGGACTCCAGAACCCAGGAGCCGCTTCCTGGCGCCACCGTTCTTCAGGCCAATACTACAAACGGAACATCCACCAATGACAGTGGATACTTTGAGCTGACGCTCCGCCCAAACGATGCCCGGCGGATTGAAGTAAGCTACGTTGGCTACCAAAGCCGTGAACTTCGTATCCGTTCCGGACAAACATCCGACCTGTCCATTTATCTCGATTTTGATGCTTTCCTGAGCGATGACGTTATCGTATCCGGGCTCAGAGTTGATGAATCCACTCCGATGAGCTTCACCAACGTTACCCGTGAAGAAATCGAGGAGGGTAATCTTGGTCAGGATCTGCCCTTTCTGCTTCAGATGGCGCCATCTGTGCTTTCAACTTCTGACGCTGGTGCCGGAATTGGCTATACCGGAATTCGCATTCGCGGCGTGGATCCTACCCGCATCAATGTAACTGTAAACGGAATTCCGCTTAACGACTCTGAATCACACGGTGTATTTTGGGTGAATATGCCCGATTTTGCTTCATCTATTGAAAACCTGCAGATTCAGCGCGGTGTTGGAACATCAACAAATGGTCAGGCTGCCTTTGGGGCAAGCGTAAACATTCAAACGGGAAGCCTCAATCAGAATCCATATGCCACGGTTACGAATGCCGTTGGAAGCTATAACACCCGCAGGCATAATATCCTGGCCGGTACCGGACTTCTGGACAACGGCTGGTCGTTCGACGCGCGCCTGTCTAAGATTGAGTCCGACGGATACATCGACCGTGCGTTTTCAGACCTTTCATCCTACGCCTTAACAGGAAGCCGTTATGGCGAGCGCAGCCTGCTGAAAATAAACGTACTTAGCGGGCGTGAGCAGACATACCAGGCCTGGAACGGCGTACCGGAGTCGGAACTGGAGAACAACCGACGGATGAATGAATTCACCTACGATAACCAAACCGATAACTATCGTCAGGATCATTATCAGCTTCATTACTCCTACCGCCTGACCGACATCTGGCTGGCCAATGCATCGCTTCACTACACCTACGGACGCGGCTACTTCGAGGAGTTCCGTGCCAACGACCGCCTTAGCAGCTATCAGATTGATCCGATTATAATTGGTGATGAGATTATCGATCGTTCAGATATTATACGTCGTCGCTGGCTGGATAACCATTTCTACGGTTTCGTAGCATCTACCGAATGGAATCAGGATCGCTTTTCTCTCGTAGCAGGCGGCGGATATAACGAGTATGACGGCGACCACTTTGGTGAAGTTATCTGGGCAAGGTTTGCCGGCGACAGCGATATCCGCGAGCGCTATTACGACAACAACGGTTTCAAAACCGACGGAAACGTATATGCCAAGCTAAGCTACAACCTCACCGACCAGTTCACGGTTTACGGTGATGCCCAGGTTCGCCGTATTTATTATCGCTTCCTTGGGTTCGACCGCGACTTGAGCAACGTTACGCAGGATGATGAGCTCTGGTTCTTCAATCCTAAAGCCGGACTCGTTTATCGTTTTGGTGCACAGCTTAATCAGCGTCTGTACACCTCTTTCTCGGTTGCCGGCAAAGAGCCAACACGCCGGGAGTACACACGCTCAACGCCCGATTCTCGTCCGAACAAGGAAACACTGTATAACCTTGAGGCCGGCTACAGGGGCGAATTTGGCCGAGGATTTTTTGGCGCAAATCTCTACTATATGCTTTATGATGACCAGCTTATTCTAACCGGTGAAATCAATGATGTTGGTCAGGCTATTCGTACCAACGTGCCCGATAGCTACCGTGCCGGTGTTGAGCTTGAGGGTGGCTACCGCTTCCTTCCCTGGCTTGAGTGGAGCGGGAATGTAACGTTCAGCCAGAACAAAATTGATGAATACACCGAATTCATCGATAACTTCGATACCGGAATTCAGGAAAGCGTCATTTATGAAAACACCGATATTGCATTGTCACCCAACGTTATTTCGGCATCGCAATTCCGGTTTTCTCACCGTGGCTTCTCTGCTGATTTGATGAGCCAGTTTGTTTCACGTCAGTATCTGGACAACACATCCAGCCGCGACCGCTCTATCGACCCGTATTTCGTTACCGACCTGCGCCTGAGCTACACAACTACCAGGATTCCACTGGTTAAATCTATGACAAGCTCGTTCCAGATTAATAATGTCTTTAACGAGCTGTATGAGACCAATGGCTACACGTTCGGATTTGTTTCCGGGGGCGAAATGCAGCGCTTCAACTACTACTATCCGCAGGCAGAGCGGAACGTGCTGGCGCAAGTAACGCTCAACTTTTAAACGTGATTTCTATCTAAATAAAAAAGGCCCGCCGGGAAACCAGCGGGCCTTTTTTGTACGATTCATGTCTACTAAAAAGAGAAGCCTACCAGAATTTCCAGCGCGGTTGTTCTGAAGCTATCAACACTATCGTCGAGATTCGAAAAGATTCGGGTATAGCGTCCTTCCGTGAATAAGTCAACCGACCCGATTGGCATACGTACGCCCAGCCCCAGATTTAACCCGAGTGAAATGTCGTTGTAGAACTGGAATAAATCATTTTCAATAATCTCAGCTTCAGCATCAGGGTCATTATCCAAAGGCAGCGTAAGTCGGTTAACCGTAGCGTTTCTGCCTACCAGAATACCAATTATTCCACCGCCAGAGATGTAGGGGTTTACTCCGAGTAGGGACGTTTCATAGCGTAATGGAAAGTTAAACATCAAATATCGGAAACTACCCTCAATCTCGTCGTCTGTTAAAAGCAATGCGGGGGGATTTGGTAGTGGGAACGGTACCGAAGCTTCCCCTCCCCGGGATGTGAATAATAGCTCGGGTTTGAAAAAGAAGTTTTTCGAGAACACTGGGATATCAAGATAAACGCCAAACGTATATCCAGGTACATAGTCGAATGCAACACCACGATAAATATTGTTGGAACCGGTAATACGCATGTTGCTCGTATTAAAGCCTGCCGTTACCCCAAATCGAGTTTTGCGAGATGTCTCTTCTGGTTCAACAGCCCACCGGGCTTCGCTTTCGGCACACTCGTAATAGCTGGCAAAGGCACTGTACATTCCTTCGTGCGTGAGTCTGTATCTGCGGCTTATGCGCTCCCCGCCGCGCAGGAATTCATTGCAGCCGGCAAAAATACTTCGAAGCTGATCGATATAGAATAAAGTTTGCAGGTAAGAAAGACGTCCGTCCCTTTCTCTTACTAAAAAAGCAGCCCTGTCTCTGGTTAACTTGGTTGAGTATAAGGTAATATCTCCTCTGATGTCTTCACGCATGAATACGGTAAGCAGGCCGTCGTCTTCAAAATCACCTTCTACGCTGAAGTATCTAAAGCTGCCGTTTTTTTCATACATAAACACTTCATGCGGGCGATATATGATATAGCTTTCGGCACCTTCTTCACGGAAGCGCACCCGCCACGAATGGTCGTACTGATCCCCGAGGAGAATGCTGCCATAGAGGGTATCGGCGCTTGTTGTAATGAGCTTGCCTGTTACCGAATCCTGAGAAGATTGCGAATGAGCCGTACCTGCTGAAACCAACAGCAGAATTAAGGGGAGCATGAGCAGGCGTATAACTCTGCTGCTTTGGTTTAAAAACATATATACCAACACTATGAGCGTTTGTGTGATTGACTTGTTCTGGAAATGAGCCCAAAGATACTGAAAATCACACAAACTGCTCATATGATGCAACTGGTTTTCAGAAGTAGTCTTAAAAGGTTATACCCACCATCAAATTAAAAGCCCTGATTCCATTAAGGGCACTCGAACTCCGATCGTCGGTAAAGGCATACCGGTAACGAATTTCTGTAAAAAGATCAGAGTCTCCGAAAAGTTCTTCAAAGCGCATGCCAGCTTTTAAATTAAATCCGGGAGTAAAATAAGTGTGTAGCCTAACTTCATTTTGGTTGGCTACCGTACCGCCTGAGAAGGTTTCGGTAAGGGTGACATTTTCATCGATAATGTACCCTACAGAAGCACCGCCTCCGAAATAAGGCAGGGTATTGCTATATTCAAACTCTTTCCTGAATGGTGCTTCGATGGATATCATGTGCACTTCAGCTCTGGCGAATTTCTCCACATTTCTTGATGCATCAAAATCGGTTACTTCAGAACTAATGTACATATAGTTTAGCTCCGGTCGTACGAATAAGCCGGTGTTCCGAAGACGTATATCAAGAAATACACCTGCCAGATAATCAAGCGTATACCCATAATCTACATTCCGAAAGATGCTAATAGGGCTGGACTGGTTAGCTTTTGAGTAAGAGGCTCCTGCGATAACACCAAATTTTGTTGTGCGATGCACACCCCGGGGCTCCACGTTCCATTGAGCTTCTGAATCAGCACATTCATAATAGCTGGTGAATACACTATACATTCCTTCGTGTGTCAGCCGGTATCTGCGGCTCACTCGTTCTCCGCCGCGCAGAAATTCATTACAGCCCGAAAATATACTTCGGAGCTGGTCGATATAAAACCCGCTTTGCAGATAAATCAGGCGGCCATCCCTTGTTCCAACAAAAAAAGCAGCCTCCTCCCGCGATACCATGGTGGAGTAAAGTGTTAATTCACCACCGATGTCTTCCCGGATAAATACGGTCCGAAGCCCGTAGTCTTCAAAATCACCTTCCACGCTGAAGTATCGGAAGCTGCCGTCTTTGTCGTACATGTGCACCTCATCCGGACCGTACGTCTGATAGTCATTTGCCCCGCTTTCGCGAAAGCGTACCTGCCATGAATGGTCGTACTGATCCCCGAGCAGAATACTGCCGTAAAGGGTATCGGCAGAAGTAGTGATAAGTTTACCGGTTACAGAATCTGCGGAAGACTGAGCGTAAGCTGAGCCTGCTGAGACCACCAGCAGAAGAAGAGAAAAAGTAAACAGACGCATGGCTCTACTGCTTTGTTTTGAATAGATATATACCAGCACTATGAGCGTTTGTGTGATTGACCTGTTTTGGAAATGAGCCCAAAGATACTGAAAATCACACAAGCAGCTCACACGATGCTCATGGTTTTAAAGCTCATACTTAGAAGCTAATCCCAACCAGGAAATTGAAGGCTGATATACCACTGAGTGCATTAAACCTTTTTTCGTCGGAATAGGCGTATCTGTAGCGGACCTCTGTAAATAAATCAAAACTCCCAAGCAGTTCATGAAACCGCGTTCCTGCCACAGCATGAAACCCCGGAGAAATGTTTGTGCTTAGATTGATATCCCTGGCTGTAAATACATCTCCAGCTGCGGTTGTATCGGTAATCAATACATCTTCATTGAAAATATAGGCCACTGAAAGACCACCGCCTAAATATGGTCTGACAGTCCAAAACCCAAACTCATATCTTGCCGGTAATTCAAGCGTTATCATTTCGAGTTCTGCGGTGGCTTGCTGGTCCACATTTCTAACTATATCAAAACCTGATGCCTCAGAAGTAACCTTCATATAGTTGATTTCAGGGCGGACAAAAATAGAGCTTCTCTGCAGACGAATATCTGCAAATATGCCCACCATATAGTCAATTGTATATATATAATCGTTGTTTCTGAATATATCTATCGGGCTCGACTGATTAACCTTAGAATTTGACGGACCGCCAATTACACCAAACTTAATACGATAAAGATCGGTGCCAAAACGACGCGTTACATCATCTTCCACGCCCATACATCTGTCGTATTCCTGGAAAATACGCATCATGTAACCCGGGGTATAGTTTTGAGCAATATCGCTGTACTCTCTAACTACGGTACCACATTCACCAAAGATAGAACGAAGCTGAATAATGTAGCGATTCGGGCTGATAAACACCGGGCTGCCGGCACGGTTTATAGCAAAGAAGTACCGCTCTCGTGGAAAAGGCTCGGCAACATACAAACTGATATCACTGTCGTGAATTTTTTGGCCGATTACTGCCGGAGCCTCTTCATTTGATACTGATTCCGGAAATGCACGGAATACTTCACCAGTGGCAAACTCTGCAGAGCGGAAATCATCTGCGGTTAGCTCTTGCGCTACTGTCTCGCCTTCCGGAATAAATAAAATAGCCGTTGCACGATCGAAGGATCTCATTTCAGGGAAAAAGCCATCAACCCTTTCACCTCTTAAATCGATGATAAATCCAGTGTCACCATCCTGGCTGGCAAAAGCTGTTTGTGTATTGAGGAGTGTTGAAATACATACGGTTAACGCAAGTATTAACGTAAGAGATAAATAACGCATTTAGATTGAATCAGTATTAAGGATTTGTTACGGCTTAGTAACGATGTGCAAAGACTTTCAGCGGAGTAATTTCACGTTGGTCTGTTAAGAATTCCGCCAATATAGCCCTTTGAGAGTTATAAATGAAGCCTGACCCTATCTGTTAATATCTTCGACCCAACTCACATATCATCCAGAACCATATCCAGTTTTTTCAGTGTGATAGACAAGTCCGATACCGTTTTCTCTCCTGTATTCCGATACCTGTTGTCGTAAAGAGATTTAAGTTCATCCCTAAGCGAAGTTTCATTCAAAAAAAGCCCGTATTTATTGAGGATAGCGTTAATTTCGTCGGCATTTTTTTTAAGATGAAGGCGTGTACTTTGATAGGCATAATTACACACTTCTTTTCTTGATGAAAAGCTGAAAATATTTGTAAAAAACATTCGATAGTCTTTTGAATCAGGTTCAATCACGATGATATCCTGATCTTTATACTCCTGTTTATAGCGATTAATGCCCACATTCATTCTGGAGTGAATCATCGTGCGAAACGTCTGTGACAATACGGCCGGGAGTCCGCGCTCCATCAACATCTCTTTAAGAACAGACTCAGCATCTTCCAGCGCTTCATAGGGTACAATCGGATTCACGCAGATGGTGAGGTCAGCGCCTTCATCCATGGCTACGCTGGCATGAACCGTACGCTGAGCCACGCCATCAATATAGTTTCTGTTATTAATGCGTACCGGGGTGTAGACAGCGGGAAGAGCTGTACTCGCCTGCACCGCAAGGCTAACCGGTACATCATCGAAGCCGGGCGAGCCGAAAACAACGGTCTTGCTGGAATCCAGATCCGTTGCCACAATTCTAAGTCTCGTTTTTAGCTCCCGGAAGTCATCGGTACGGCCTTCATAGCTAAAGTTAAGCTTCATGTAGTCGCGAATCGGGGTATTGTCGAATACACCAACGGGCAGGAGCTCTGTCAGCCGCGATAGCGAACCTCCGAGGCTGATATCACCGGGATGCCGGATGTAGCCCCACACCATAGAGCCAATGGTATGCGGAATATGTCCGGCCCGGCTGAAGTACTCGCGATAGGCCGGACTATAGAAGGTGGATGGGGTAATCGGGTGCACATCGTGCTGAGCAGATAATATCGCACGGCTCATCTGGCGCGGAGTTATCCCGTTAGCAAGGCTGGCCGTGATGATGGCACCGGCGCTTACACCAACATACACATGGGCATTTGAGAAACTAAGTCCCTCAATAGCTTCTTCCAGCGCACATAACGCCCCGATTTCATAAACCGCCCCTTCGATTCCTCCGCCCGCGCAGGCTAAACCAATTTTGGGAACACGCCTTCTTCTTCCGTTTTTTTTCATTTCATGACACTGTAAGCGGTTTTCTGATAGTATATAAACAATGTACGTATTTGGCCCGCAGTGATACAAGAGGCATACATGAACAGGCATGCACAAGACCATTTGATTGTTAAAAGACTTAACCTTAACCTTTTACGGAATGATTCCGGCGTTTAATGCCTTATTTGATACTGTAATTCACTGCTAACTCGGAATTAATTACTCTTAAATCCTACAGTCATGACACGAAGAGAATACTTAAAGAAGTCACTGGCGGGAGCCGCCTTGCTTGGTACTGCCGGTTTAGGTATGCCAGCAAACTCTTTCGCCGCAAGCGTAGCCGCAGACACTTTCAGAGACGGAGAGTATGTCCTTCCTGAACTTAATTACAGCTATGATGCACTGGAGCCGTATATCGACGCACAGACTATGGAATTGCACCACAGCCGCCATCATCAAGGTTATGTGAACGGACTAAATAATGCGCTCGAAAAGCTGGCTGAAGCACGCGAGAGCGATGATTTCTCTCTTGTGAAGCACTGGAGCCGCGAAACGGCTTTCCACGGCGGCGGACATTTTCTTCACGCCATGTTTTGGGAGGTTATGGGCCCGAACGGAGGCGGAGAGCCGTCTGACCGCACCCTCAGAAACGCCATCAACCGTTCTTTTGGAAGCTTCGATGGTTTTAAGCGCCATTTCAAGGCGGCATCAGGCGCTGTTGAAGGCAGCGGATGGGGCATCATGTCATACGAACCCAACAGCGGTAATCTGGTTATTCATCAGGCTGAAAGACAGAGTGACCTTACGCTTTGGGCTACACGTCCGCTTCTCATGGTTGACGTATGGGAGCACGCCTACTACCTTCGCTACCAAAACAGACGCGGCGAATACGTAGAGAACTTTATGAACGTTGTAAACTGGGAAAAGGTAGCCGAAATGTACGATGCAGCAGCATCTGCAGGCTGAGGATAGTTTTCAAATTACTAAGCGTGATTAAAGGCTTCCTTTACCAGGAAGCCTTTTTTATTTCCATATTTTTCACGCACCGTAGCCTGCAAACCTCAATTAGGCGCTACGCTCACATCGTTGAGAATATCTGCGTATTAATCGTTATTTTATAAATCTCAATACTTTTGGCTGTACCAAACTGCGGTTGATTCGATTGAAATCTTGATTCAAAAGTCACTCCAAGCGAAAAGGAGTCGGCAATTGCGATTACAGGTGCAGCAGCAGAACTGAAATCATTACAATACCGGGAAAACATTATTATGAGCAATCCTAAAAACTTCGCGGACAGTCGCTCCACGTTAGACACAAAAAGCGGACCGGCCGTAATCTACCGTCTGGACGCACTCGAAAAAGCCGGATACGGCGACATGAGCAAGCTCCCGTTTTCAATCAAGGTGCTTCTTGAATCCGTACTAAGAGAATACGACGACTACGTTGTTACCGAAAAAGATATTAAGCTGCTTGCCGGCTACGATGCAAAGAATCCCGCTAAATCCGAAATTCCTTTCAAGCCGGCACGTGTGGTGCTGCAGGATTTCACCGGGGTACCTTCCGTTGTAGACCTTGCAGCGCTTCGTTCCGCCATGTCCCGCGCTGGCGGCGACCCGCAGAAAATCAACCCGGTTGTGCCCGTAGATCTTGTAATCGACCACTCTGTTCAGGTCGATACCTTTGGTCAGGAATTTGCATTCATGTTCAACCGTGAGAAAGAGTTCGAGCGCAACCGCGAGCGTTACGAGTTCCTTCGTTGGGGACAAAAGGCGTTTAAAAACTTCAGCGTTGTGCCACCGGCACGCGGTATCGTTCACCAGGTGAACCTTGAGCATTTGGCCAAAACCGTTTGGAGCAAAGAAGAAAACGGTGAGCGTGTTATCTATCCGGATTCACTCGTTGGTACCGATTCGCACACCACAATGATCAACGGTCTTGGTATCCTTGGCTGGGGCGTTGGTGGTATCGAAGCAGAAGCCGTAATGCTGGGCCAGCCAATCTACATGCTTGTTCCGGAGGTAATCGGATTCAAAATTACCGGCAAAATGCCTGAAGGCGTAACCGCAACCGACCTTACCCTTACCGTTACCCAAATGCTGCGCAAAAAAGGCGTGGTAGGTAAGTTTGTTGAGTTTTATGGTGATGGCCTCTCAAGCATGAGTCTGCCCGACCGTGCAACCATCGCCAACATGGCTCCTGAGTACGGTGCTACCGTCGGATTCTTCCCTGTGGATAAAGAATCCATCCGCTACATGCTGCGCACCGGTCGCTCTGAAGAGCTGTGCGATACCGTAGAGCGCTACTGCAAGGAGCAGGGCCTCTTCCGCGAGGACGGCATGACTGATCCTGTCTTCACCGACACGCTCGAGCTCGACCTTTCCACCATCGAGACCTCCCTTGCCGGACCAAAGCGCCCGCAAGACAGAGTACCTCTCGACGAGATGAAGAAGTCTTTCAACACCTCGCTTACCAGCAAGGAGCCAACCAGCGGTTTTGCCCTGGCCCAGGAAAAACTTGCCAGCAAAGGCACCTTCAAAAACGGTACAACTGTAGACATGAAGCATGGTGATGTGGTTATTGCCGCCATCACCTCATGTACCAATACGTCAAACCCTTCGGTAATGCTTGGTGCCGGAATTCTGGCAAAAAAAGCTAACGAGCGTGGCCTTAAGGTCCCTCCGTACGTGAAGACATCGCTCGCGCCTGGTTCCCGCGTGGTAACCGAGTACCTTGATGAAGCCAAACTGACGCCGGAACTTGATCGCCTCGGATTCAACCTCGTGGGCTACGGCTGCACAACCTGTATCGGTAACTCCGGTCCGCTTCCGGAAGCCGTTGAAGCCGCCATTAATGAAGGCGAGCTGATTGTGGCAGGGGTACTTTCAGGTAACAGAAACTTTGAAGGCCGGATCCATCCAAACGTGAAGGCGAACTACCTCGCTTCCCCGCCGCTCGTAGTAGCATACGCTCTTGCCGGAACGGTCGATATCGACCTTTCCAAAGAGCCAATAGGTAAGGATAAGGACGGCAAAGACGTTTATCTGAAGGAAATCTGGCCGACAACCGACGAGATTTTTGAACATCTCGACAACGCTGTTCGCCCGGACCTTTTCCATAAGATGTATGATGGCATCGCAGACTCAAACGAAGAGTGGAACAACATACCGATTACCGGAGGTGCACTGTTCGAATGGAAAGATGATTCCACCTACATTCAGGAGCCGCCTTTCTTCGTAGACATGAGCCCTGAGCTCGACTCTGTGAAACCAATTCGCAACGCCCGCGTGCTGGTTAAAGTTGGTGATTCCATCACCACAGACCACATTTCACCTGCAGGCAATATTAAAGCCGACAGCCCTGCCGGTTTCTATCTGCTTACCAACGGTGTTGAAAACAAAGACTTCAACTCTTATGGCTCGAGAAGAGGAAACGACAGGGTAATGACACGCGGAACCTTCGCGAACGTACGTCTTAAGAATCAGCTTGCTCCGGGCACCGAAGGTGGATACACCACCTACTTCCCTACCGGCGAAGTTCGCTTCATTTATGATGCATCCATGGACTATCAGAAAAACGAAACGCCTCTGGTAGTAATCGCTGGTAAGGAATACGGTACAGGATCATCACGCGACTGGGCTGCTAAAGGCACCAACCTTCTTGGTGTAAAGGCCGTAATCGCCGAATCTTTTGAGCGTATTCACCGCTCCAACCTGGTTGGGATGGGCGTGTTGCCGCTGGAGTTCACCGACGGTCAAAACGCTGAGGTACTTGGCCTCGACGGCAATGAATATTTCACCATTGAAATCGACGACAACATCAAGGCAGGTCAGGAGATTTGGGTCACCGCCAGCAAGAGCGAAGATCCGGACTTCGACGGAAAAGTGTCTAAATTTAAGACCATTTGCCGTATAGATACACCGGTAGAGGTTGATTATTTCAAAAATGGTGGTATTTTACAGACAGTCCTCCGGAAGTTTATGAAAGAGGACAACGTCTAAACAAACCTCAAATAAATTGTAGTGGCTTCTTTCACTACTTGCACTTAAAAGGCCGTCCGGTTTCCGGATGGCCTTTTTTGGTTTAAGGAAATTCTGTTTAATTGAGTAGCAACAGCTTAGCGATTTGTTCTCCAAAAAAGGTGGAAAAAAAGCTTTAAAAATAGGTTTTGACAGACATGTTGATTAAGTTTATTACTAACCAGTAATATTGTTGCAACATCTATTTTTTTGAGAATAAAGGTTACCATACTCTTAGGTGTTTACCTGTTCCTTCTTGTTCAGCCGGTGATGCCAATGATTCATTTTCAGCTCGGCGACGGTTGTATAACTTCACTGCTCGGCGAACAGGCTACTGGTGTACCATGCTACTGCTCTGGGGAATACGAAACAGATGATACCAAGCTTCCCTTTATTACATTTCTTGTTCCCGCACCTCCTTCAGAAAAGCTTGCGCCATTTCCCGAAAATCAAAACAGAGACAAAACTCAAAATCTCCTCGACTTAGATAACTACGAAGCTTTTCTCCCCCTTATTCAAAAGTCTGTTTTGCAGCGAGACCAGCACGCATCTGAACTTCTCTGCGAGTTAAAAGTATCTATTCCGGACCAGGCGGAGCTTCAGCTTCTGATGCCGCCGATTAAGGGCTAGTTCAAGCCTTTGCCCCGCCGATCCCTGCTAACTACACATCTCTGACGATATGAGATTGGCGGGTTTTTAATTACAACCAGCTACTGCTTTATTAAACATCGTCCTGATCATTCGGAATCGGATATTACATTCTGAATTAGAACAGGTCTCTGTTTGAGTATTGGCTCAATTTTAACCCATGCTATTAGAAACATCAATTAACGTAAGCTACGGAATCTGGATTCTCCTGCTTTTTTCGCTGCTCATCATTCTTAGCGGTATAGGCCTGTTTATTTGGGCCTATTTTTCCGGCCAGTTTGACGACATCAACAAAGGTGCTCAGCTTCCATTCAATGAAGAAGAGCCGGCAGGTGAACCAACTGACCAAATATTTAAAGACAATGATTCAAAACAAAAAAATTAACAATAATCTCACTCAACTATGATTGGCGGACATCAATCTGAAATCGACTCGACCTTTCAGTCGATACGTTTTCTCGACGAAAAAGCTCGATACCCTGTACTTTTTCTTGTCGTATCGGGAGTTTTCTGGCTGCTTTTCGGTTCTCTGCTCGCTCTTATGGCTTCAGTTAAAATGCATGCACCGGAATTTCTCGGACAGTTGTCATTCCTTACATTCGGCAGGGTTCGTCCGCTTCACCTCAATACAATGGTTTATGGCTGGGCCTCCATGACCGGTGCTGGTGTTGCGCTTTGGCTGCTAAGCAGAACCTTGCGGGTTGCCATACCGATGCGCCCCTACATTATAGGCGTAACGGCTTTATGGAATATCGCGCTTTTGGTAGGAAGTGTTCAAATACTTGCCGGATTTACACGAGGCATAGAATGGCTTGAATTCCCGGTTAGCACCATGATCGTAATCGTATGGTGTATTCTGGTTATTGGCATTGCCGCCATGTTTATGCTTTTCTATCGAAATGTGAAAACTTTGTACGTATCCGTCTGGTATATTATCGCTGCATTTCTCTGGCTTCCACTTCTTGGCGGGGTTTCATCAATGCCTATTTTCGATACCCCCACCGTACAAGCCGGAATGAACTGGTGGTTTGCCCATAATGCACTTGGCCTGTGGTTTACTCCAATCGGGCTTGCTGCAGCCTACTATTTCATTCCTAAGGTAATTGGCAGGCCAATTTACAGCTATGGCCTGTCCTTACTTGGATTCTGGGGACTGGCGCTGTTCTACAACTGGAACGGATTTCACCACCTAATCGGCTCACCATTGCCTACATGGTTCGTAACCATTTCTATTGCAGCAAGCGTAATGATGATTATCCCTGTAGTTGTTGTGGCCGTGAATCATCACATGACCGTTGTGGGATCTTTCAGCGCGGTTAAGCATTCTCCTACGCTTCGGTTTGTCGTTTTTGCGGCTATGAGCTATACCTTCGTAAGTCTGCAGGGTAGTATTCAGGCGCTAAGAACAACCAACGAAATTATTCACTTCACACACTTTGTTGTCGCTCACGCCCACATAGGAATGTACGCCTTTGTAACCATGATGCTTTTCGGCTCCTGTTATTACATTCTCCCAAGGCTTACAAACTGGGAATGGCAGTCGCACAAGCTCATCAAAGCCCATTTCTGGCTTAGCGCTATTGGCATCATCCTTTATACCGTACCGCTACAGGTTGGCGGTGTTCTTCAGGGACTTGCTATGAACAACCCGGATATTCCATTCATGGATACAATGAATCTCACCATTCCATATCTGATTGCACGCTCCGTCGCAGGTGTTCTTCTAACGGTTGGTCATCTTATTTTTGCCTATTTGGTGATACGAATCGTTGCCAAAGTCGGGTTAAAACCCGAGATACCAGGCGTTTGGTCAAAAAAAATTAAGGAGGCGTAATTATGGTTAAAAACTGGATTTTACTTTTCGGAATAATCGCGGTTTTTTCAGCCGCAATGGTTGGTTTAACCATCCTTCCAAAACTGGTGGTAGACCCTCGTGTCGACCAGGTTGAATTTAGCAACACGTTTGAGATTGTTCAGGGGCATGCTATTTATGTTCGTGAGGGCTGCATTTACTGCCATAGTATGCAGGTTCGCCCTGAAGGGTTTGGCGCTGACTTTGAGCGGGGCTGGGGTCGTGCCTCCGAAGCTGAAGACTACAGAAACCTTACTCCTCATCTTCTGGGAACCATGAGAACCGGACCCGACCTGTCTAACATTGGCTCAAGACAACCCAGTGTCGACTGGCATTTGATTCACCTTTATCAACCCAGAGCGGTATCCGAAGGCTCGATTATGCCTCCATACCCCTGGCTTTTTGAAGTCGTAAGCGAGACGGCCCGCCCCAATCGTGAGGGTCTCAGTTTACCTGAAGAATATCGAATACCAGGCAAGAAAGTACTTCCTACAGACGAAGCGCGCTATCTGGTAGCCTTCTTGCTTTCTTTAAACCAGGAAATCCCCGGGGTGGAGAATTAATCATGGCTGATAACGAAAAAAATCAAAATAATAAGCCATTTGGCGACGAGGAACGGAAAGACAGCATTTTCGATATTCACACTGCTGCTCTCCGGGAAGCACCGTTACCTGAAGAAGGAAATGAGCGTGGTCCCGTTTGGATGTACGTAGTCATTGTGCTCACGCTTGCATTTGGGTTTTTCTACATGGGCAGGTATCTGGGTGAGGTTTCCGACCGTGCCCACGTATTGTTCACCGCACCTCCGGGTGCAGAAGTTACCGGGGAAGTGGAATTTGATCTCCTTGCAGAGGGGCAGCGCATTTACACTCGTGTTTGTCAGGCCTGCCATCAGGCAAACGGCGAAGGTATAAGCGGTGTTTTCCCAAGCCTCGTTGGTGCGGAATGGGTAGTGGATGAACCCGATTACGCCGTAATGCTAACGATTAATGGGTTACGCGGTGAGTTGGTCCGCGAACGTGCCGTTTATGATGGCGTGATGCCGGGCTTTGGTAACCAGCTGGATGATCTTGATATCGCTGCGGTTATCAGCTACGTTCGCTCCTCTTTCGGTAACGACGCCGGAGAGATTAGCGAAGATCGCGTTGCTCAGATCAGGGAGCTCACGGCCGATAAAAGCGGAGCTTACACGGCTGAAACCATAGAAGAATGGATTACGCGTATAGAACCTGAACTGGAAGGATCAGCCGAAGCTGTTTCAGAATAAAACAGCCACGGCTTTACCTGTTAGTTCATTCGTTTAACAACACCATCTGCGCTGTCTACTCAGCACGGATGGTGTTTTTTAACCAATTCACGTCAATAGTATTAAATGGCCGCTTGTTCACATTGCGGGCTTCCTGTAAACGACGTCAGGTCCTCAGCGACCAAAGCAGTTGAAAATGTTTTTTGCTGTTTTGGCTGCAAAATGGTGTTCGAACTGCAGCGGGAGAATAGCGATAGCGCCAATAGCTCTTCAGCCTACAAAATTCTTGTTCTCAGGTGGCTCTTGGCTTTTGTTTTATCCATGTTTCAGGTGTTCATAAGTATCACCATGTTTTTTGAGGGTGAAATGGCCCCTGAATTTCTGGGATGGGTAAACTTTGTTCTGAGCAGTGGGGTGCTTTTTCTGCTTGGTTCCATATTCCTGCCAAATCTGGTTCGGGAGCTTTTTTCGCTTCGTGTTAGTCTGGCAAGCCTCATTTTTACCGGAACCATGGCGGCCTACGGACTATCGGTCTGGAGTTTATTTACCGCTACGGGTGAGACCTATTTTGAGACGGCTTCTATGATTCTGACGTTTTACATTGGAAGCCTGCTTCTGGATGCCCACTTTAAGCGTAAACTGGCCGGCTATGGTAAAACTTTTGAAGACAGAACGATACCTGAAGCACCCGTTAAAAATAATGAAGGCCTTACCGAGCTGCAGCCGGCCAACCTAATTTCCGCAGGAAGTACGGCCGTATCAATTCCCGGCGAGTATTTATGGTTTGACGGGATTGTGAAAACAGGATCAGGATTAGTCGACGAATCCCACCTTACCGGCGAACCCAACCCCATCTTAAAAACCGTAGGCGATACGATTCGGGCAGGGAGCAAAAGCATCGATGGCGGCCTTGAGTTTATCACATCCTCTCTGTTTGATCAGTCTACCTTTCAGCGATATCTCGAAAAAGCTCGTAACAGCCGCTATCAGCCTGGATTTTACGAGAGAATGGCTCATCGTGGCGCCAGCATTCTGCTATTTTTTGTACTGCTTACTGCAAGCAGCGTTTTGCTCTATTATGCCAATACGGCTGGCTGGGATATAGCTTTACGAAATGCACTTTCTGTTCTTTTAATTGGCTGCCCCTGCGCTTTTTCTATATCTACGCCGGCTGCCATCTGGATTGCTAATCAGCGGCTGCAGGACAGCGGTCTGCTGGTAGTTGGCGGCGGACAAACCATCGAGGGCCTTACTTCCGTCAATCTTGTCATTTTTGACAAAACCGGTACTTTAACTTCCGGAATAGCAGTCTCCCATCCTGAAACCCACGGCTCTCTGTCGGTTAACGAAGCTATGCAGCTTGCGGGCGGACTGGAGGCACAGCAGGCTCACCCGATTGCTACAGCTGTACGTAACTGGCTTACCGCCCGTAATCTTACCTCCCGCCCTGTTTCAGAGCCATCCGTTCTTCCGGGTGAAGGGCTTCGTGGTTTTTCCGGAGAAGATGAAGTTTTACTGGTCAATCATAAGCACCCGATTGCAAATACCCTGCTTCCAAAAGACCGATTCGGGCTTTTCGTAAATAACAAGCTTCAGATAACTTTCGCGCTTTATCAGCCTCCTAAAGAGCATCTGTCAGATTCTCTGGATATGCTGCAAAAGCTCGGGGTGAGCTACTGCATCATAAGCGGCGACCCCGCTCCCGCACCCGAGTGGATGGATGCAGATAACTACTTTGGCAATGTCAGTCCGGAGCAGAAGTTTGAAAAGGTAAAGGCATATCAGCAGAACGGAAACAAAATTCTTTTTGCCGGTGATGGCACCAACGATATGATGGCATCAGCAGCGGCTGATATCGGAGTTATTCTCGGTGACGGGCCCGCCAAGGCTAAAGAAACCGCTGATATCATTTTACTTCACCCGAATCTGATGGTAATTCCTCACGTACTCAAATTTTCAAAACGAGTCAAAAAGGTAATTCAAACAAATTTTTTCTGGGCGCTGGTGTATAATATTGTGGGGATGAGCATTGCTGCAATGGGTCTGCTTCACCCCTTTTTCGCTATTCTTGCAATGATTTTAAGTTCCCTATTCGTCACCATGAATTCACTGCGAATGAGGACAGCAACACCGGAGTTAGCTGAGCTGGCTCAGCAGGTAAATAAGGAGGATTAACCCCGAAAAACTGGCTTTGTAACTTTTTGAGCAATCGGGATGTTTTCCGCGTTGTTAATTAATTTCAACCAAATACCAAAGCTATGCGATTTTTGTTTCTGCTTGCCTCACTCGCTGTTTTATTCAGCTGCAGCTCCGACCACGAACAGCATTCACCCGACTACACCGACGCCATGGCGCATGAGCACCGGGATGATGCTCCTGTTTCAAATGTGTCATCCGATTATGAGCCGGCACAAGCCGTAGTCACCTCGACTGTACAGTATGGTGAGATTGGAGATCAGCCCCTGAATGGCTTCATGGCTGAACCGGAAGCGTCTCAAGGCGACGATTCTATTCCGTCAGTTATTCTTATCCACGAATGGTGGGGATTGAATGAGAACATCCAAACCATGACCCGCAGACTAGCCGGTGAGGGTTACCGCGTGCTGGCTGTAGATTTCTATGGCGGTGAAGTCGCAGCCGATATGGAGAACGCCCAGCGCCTGATGCGTGCCGCAATGTCCGATTTTGATGCAGGCCTGGGTAATCTCGAACTGGCTGCCGACTTTTTAGCAGCGCATAGCAGCGGATCGGTGGGTATCATGGGCTGGTGTTTCGGCGGGGCATGGACGCTCAACGCAGCCATCAACCTTTCTGACAAGCTGGACGCCGGCGTGATTTACTACGGCCGCGTAAACACCGATCCTGAAGAGCTGGCGAATATAGACATTCCGCTTCTGGGTATTTTTGGCGAGGAAGATGGCGGCATTCCGGTAGAAGGCGTTCGTGAGTTCGAATCTGTCCTTAATGATTTAGGAAAAGATGCTGACATCCACATCTATGAAGGCGCAGATCATGCTTTTGCCAATCCGTCAGGCAACCGCTACAAGCCGGAAGCCGCGGCTGATGCCTGGGAAAAGACGCTTGAGTTTTTAAATAACCGCCTACGCTGATTTCACGTCAATTTATTTAGTAATCGCATAAAAAAAGGTCCCGGCTCTTGAGAGTCCGGGACCTTTTCTTTTTGGGGTAATGATAATGCTTATTCTGAATCTGAATTGAGTCTGAAAATAACCGGTTGGGTCATCTGCACTTTTACGGCTCTGCCGCGCTGAATGCCCGGGGTAAACTCCATCTGGCTCATGGCCTCTATGGCTGCTTCATCCAGACCGCCCGCACCGGCACTGCGAACAATATCCATATCCGATACGCTGCCGTCTTCATTTACAATGAACTGCATAATCACTCTTCCTTCAATTCCACCGCGTCTGGCCATTTCAGGGTAGGTTAAAGCTTCGTACAGAGCCATTTGGCCGCCAACCATTTGTGGCATTTCCTCTACGACCATGAAAACTTCGAAATCACTTTCAGTTTTATCTCCGGGAGATGGCATTGATTCTGCATACAACTGTGCTGCACGGCCGGCCTGACCATTATCTATGAGCATCAGCACATTCGCGTATAAATCCCTGGTTTCCCGTATGGATTCAGCATGCTCCGAATTTGCATTTTCTTCGAGTGCCCGGTTCAAATCATCACGTGTAGCAGCGACGGAATCGCGAAATTGCTGTACGGTATAGGTTTGACCGCGAACCTCGATTTCATCATCCATTCCCAGCACCACCGTTTCAGTGTCCGGATTTTGGGCGAGGTCGGAGCAGGCCATTGCGCCTGTTATCAAAAGCAGCGCTGCCGCTGCCATAAGTATGCTTGATTTCATTGTTGTTACCTTCTGTTTGTTTGGGGTTTGTAAAGTTGAAAGCTGACGAATACGGGTCAGCAGATGGTGTTCATGGGCCATCGCGGCTTTAAATACGGGAGCTGAACCTGGCTTCAGCGCAAACTGGCAAAGTATCTGAGCGTATTCATCCACATTTCCGGAATCTTCCCGCATCACTTCCTGATCGCAGGCCATTTCGCGCATCACGGTTGCCTGACGATAGAGTACATGTACCAATGGATGCATCCAGAACAGATGCCGCACCATCAGCTCAAAACTGTGAAAGAGATAATCGAGCCGGCTGATATGTACCGACTCATGCATCAAAATCAATCGGGTTTGCTCTGGCGTGCATTCCTCAATCGCACGGGTAGGCAGTACAATTACCGGGTTCCTGAAACCAGCCGTAAACGGGATATTGGCCTCATCCATGCGGAACAGCTTCACTTTACCGGGAAGGGCAAGGTTCCTCTTGATTGAGTCAAACGCCTCGTTCACCTGTTCGTTTTCAACTAAGCTGGCGCGCCTGAGCTGATTTTTTAGGCTCGCATACAAAAAGATCAGCCGGGTCAGCCCAAGAGCCATCATAATAAACAGGCCATACAGTGCAATCGTAGCCGCCGACAGACTACTTCCTACGGACTCTTGCGCTGCTGAAGTTACCGCTCCGCCGCCAATGACAATCTCATTTAGCATTACTGAAGGCATCGAATTCTGCACAAGCTGAATAGTGCCGGGTCCTGACAGCATCCAGGCCGGCGCGGTCATAAACAGGCTCATAATCAACCCAAGAGGCAGACCAATGAGCGTAGCCGTTGCAATATGATAGCGCAGCAGCGGATTTGTTTTTCGGGCAAACTTTACAAAAAATACCGTTCCCGCTGCAAAAACAGTCCAGATCATAATGGCTAAAAGGATGGAAGCCGGATTTATCGTAATCATGGCATCCTCACTTTTTAAGGGTTTTGAGTACTTGAGCAAGCTGTTTCTTTTCTTCATCGCTCAGGTCCTCATGCTCAACAAGGCTTTGCACCATCTCGGCCGGTGATCCTTTGAAAACCTTAGCCAGCGTCTGACGCAGTAGACCGTGTTTTACCTTTTCCTGCGGCTGAGCCGCGCGGTAGATATAGGTAACACCATCTTTTCGAAACGTAAGAATGCCTTTGTCGGCCAGTTTTTTCATGATGGTCATCACCGTAGTGTAGGCCACTTTGCGATAGCCCAAAATATGTTCATGAACGTCGGCAACGGTAGCTTCATCCTTCTCCCACACGATGTGAAGAATTTCCATTTCTGAGTCGCCAAGCGGCGTAAGTGGTTTTTTCATGCTTTTTACGATTTAGTTAATACTATGGTTATAGTATAATAAAACAAAGCAACACTGCGCAACACTTTTTTTCGCATGCCAAATGATGTTGATGGGTACCGTGCCAAAAAATGCCGTTTCGGAGTGTAAGAACAGGTAATCCCATTGTCGAAAATGGCCCATAATTGCCCCAAAACTGAATAAAACGGCAAATTTGTCAGAAATTCGGTGGTCTATAATCGCACCTGTCACTTAGATTTGGTAGGGCTTTTTTCGAAGCTAAAAACGCTTACAAACAGTGCATTTCTGTGCTTAATGATTTGGTAACTGCAAATATGGCAATAAGATAGCGCTTTCATAACATTTCGGGTACAGTTTGTGCAATTATAAAGGAGCATCAGACCGTAACGTGCGGGACGATGCCAACTACAACACTACTATATAATTCATATCAACGAAATACACATACCATGAAAAACACTCATAAATACACCAAAAACCTCTTTGCAGGTTTACTTGTAATGATGACGCTTGCTGCCGGAACTACTGCTTCGGCTTACAATGCCGAATCTGATTCAGCTGCTGCTAACTGGGATACCCTTCCTGAGCGCTCAATTGTAATTGAAACCAACCTGGTTAACTCAATCAACTCTCCTTATGAGGGCGTGCGTGAAACGGCCATTTTCAATGCAATCATGTTCCGTTCGCAAAATCCGGAAGTGGATACTACGCGAATCATTCAGTCTCTGAACGCACTTCTTTCAGCTGAAGATCAGCCGCGTATTCGTCATAAAGCACACATTGCTTTGTTCCTTTTTGAGAATGACAACTTTGCATTTCTCGAGACCGCAGAAGCCCGTCCTTCTGAGAGTGATGTTTACCGCAATGGTGCGGAATTAATGAACACAACCTTTCTATCGGTAAACGAAGCAAACCAGTGAGCCGGGGGAGAAATCCCGTGTATGCAGCAAAACTCTGCACGCACCGAAGACGGATAATCACTGATCGAAATAAACAGCCGCGCCAGATATATATGGTGCGGCTGTTGTTGTTTTAAGGATATTTTTTCACCAAGCCCATTTCCCCTTAGGGTTTTCTCCTCACTTACCTATATTGGCAGGACTGTTTTAATCGAAATAGATAAACCAAACACGACACTAACAACCAGCCTGCCGGTTTTTGTCTGCCGAAAAACGATGCGGTCAGCGACTGTATGAATGTTTATCCGGAAACCATCGGTGCTGGTTCATTAACTAATAGCTTTTAGTACTATGTTACGAACTGCACTCACCTTGGCGCTGGCGCTCGGACTTTTCGGGTATTCGTCGGCACTGTTTGCTCAGGAGAGACCGATAGCTTTTGAGGGCGCTACCATCTATCCGATCTCATCCGAGCCAATAGAAAACGGCACTTTTGTCGTTCATGAAGGCAAGATTCTGGCCGTTGGCACAACCGGCGAGGTTTCTATTCCATCCGGTGCCGAAAGACGCGACGCTTCGGGCTTCATCATTATGCCAGGACTTGTTGATACGCATTCGCATATCGGCGGAGGCGACGGTGGAGACCGTACTTCACCCCTGCATCCGGACGTTCGCATCTCCGACGCGATTGATGTCCGCTCCGACACCTTCAAAAAAGCCCGCACCGGCGGGGTTACCGTTGCCAATGTAATGCCCGGCTCCGGACACCTGCTCAGCGGGCAAACAGCCTATCTGAAGCTACGGGATGCAAATACCATTTATGGCATGCTCATAGAAGATGAGAATCTGCATGATGGCTTTGCCGGCGGAATAAAAATGGCCAACGGGACGAATCCTTTACGTCAGGCCCCGTTTCCAGGAACCCGCGCACGCTCTGCTGCACTTCAGCGCGAACTGTTTATTCAAGCTCAGGAGTATCAGCAGCGAATGGCCGACGACCCGGGCACTACCCGAAACCTTCGCCTGGAGTCTGTGGTGGAGGCACTTGAAGGCAAGCGCATCATCCACTTTCACACTCACCGCCACGATGATATCATGACGGTTATTCGCCTTCAGCGTGAATTCGGATTTCGTGTAGTGCTGCATCATGTTACCGACGCATGGCTGGTGGCCGATGAAATCGCTGAAGCAGGCATCCCCAGCTCAATTATCGTACTTGATACGCCCGGCGGCAAACTTGAAGCCATCAACCTTCTCTATAAATCCGGACATTATCTGGAAGAAGCAGGTGCCGACGTTGCTTTCCATACCGACGACGGCGTAACCGACTCCCGGCTTTTCTTCCGTATGGCTGCCTTTGCAGTGCGTGACGGCATGAGCCGCGAAAAAGCTCTTGAAGCTTTAACCCTGGCGGGCGCCAGAATGCTCGATCTTGAAGACCGTGTCGGATCACTTGAGCCCGGCAAGGATGCCGACTTCATCCTGCTTACCGGAGACCCGTTCAGCGTGTACACCCATGTGCAGCAAACCTGGATAGATGGGGTAAAAGTGTTCGATCGCGACAATCCGGATCAGCTGCCCTATGCTACAGGCGGGCATGAAATTTACCGCGGTGATTTCTTTGACCACTATTCTACAGGAGGTGCACAATGAGACTTTTAAATCTAATCGCAGCACTCATCACAGCTGCATGCTTCCTTTTTGTCAGTGAAGCACGCGCGCAGCAGTTTGCCGTCCTCGGAGACACTGTTTATACCATGAGCAGCGAGCCTATTTTTAACGGTGTTGTATTAATTAATGATGGCAAAATCGAGCGTGTGGGCAACGCATCGGATATTTCCATACCTGATGGCTATGAGGTCTTTGAGGCGCCGGTTGTTACGCCGGGCATCATTGACACCCGTTCGGTAGTCGGACTTTCTGGTATTTTCAACGTACCGCACGATCAGGATCAACTCGAAACTTCGAATCCATTTCAGCCCGATTTACGCGCGATTGATGCCTATAATGCACGAGAGGACCTTGTTGTCTGGCTTCGTAATCTGGGAATTACCACGGTCCATACGGGTCACGGTCCCGGGGCACTCGCCAGCGGACAAACTATGATTGCTAAAACGTTCGGCAATACCGTCGAGGAAGCAGTTATCGATTCAGTAACCATGGTCGCGTTTACGCTTGGACCATCGGTAAGCTCGAATTTCAACAACAACCCCGGCTCCCGCTCAAGAGCCATGGCCATGCTCCGCGCCGAATTCATCAAAGCTCAGGAGTACATGAACCGCGACGGTGGTTCAAGAGATCTCAAAATGGAGACAATGGTTTCGGTTCTTAACGGAGAAATCCGCGCGATGATAGGCGCCCACCGTGTCACTGAAATCATGTCAGCGCTGAGGCTTCAGCGTGAGTTCGGATTTGACCTGGTCATTGAGGGCGCATCTGAAGCCTACCTGGTTCTGGATGAGCTTAAAGAAGCCGGCGTGCACATTATACTGCATCCGACCATGGTTCGCACCAGGGGCGAAACGACCAACGCGGCCTTCACGACAGCATCTGTCTTAGCTGAAGCGGGCATACCTTTTACCTTTCAGAGTGGTTATGAGGGCTACGTGCCAAAAACCAGAGTGGTTCATTATGAAGCCGGCATTGCTGTTGCAAACGGCCTTTCATTTAATCATGGCCTGAGCGCATTAACCATAGACGCCGCGCGCTTTTTAGGGATCGATGATCGCACCGGCTCGCTTGAGGCTGGTAAAGATGCCGATATCGTGCTATGGGAAGGCGACCCGTTTGAGTACACCAACCGGGTTTGTACTGTTTTCATAAACGGAGCACTGGCCAGCGACAAGTGTCAGTAATCCCAGCACAGATTTAATTCAAAAAAAGAGCCGTCCGGAGTAATCCGGGCGGCTCTTTTCGTTCGGTTCAGGTTCTAAAAACCTTTGTTAAGCACGCGAAACGAATTAGAACTTATAGCGCACACCTGCGGTAAGTGAAAGCTGACCCCATGCCGAAACAAGGGAGATACGAGGCTCGCCATAAAGTGATACGGCACCGAGATCATATTCAACACCGCCGCCAATCATCAGGCCGGTTTGCGAGCCGCCAAAGCTGCCAAAGCCAGTATCTACACTTACGTTAAATCTGTGAATACCCGCAAGCGCATATACGCGAAGCTCTTCATCGTTGATGAACAGGTAATTACCGAGAAGGTTAAGCTCCCAGAAAGAGACGCCATCACCATCTACAAAATAATAAAGGATATCTGCACCAGCGCGAATTTCATCGGTTATCGAATAATAACCGTTCAGGTTAAGGCCGATTTCCTCGATATCGAAACCGAAGCCGAGACCACCACCAGCCACGATGTCGCCTTCGGCATTTTGTGCATTCGCTGAAGTGCTGAACATCATTGCAAGTGCAAACAGGACAGCAATACTAAGTACTTTTTTCATAATCACAGTGTATTAGGTAGTTGTTTATTGTGTTTTGTTGATGTTTAAAGGTGCTGAAGGATATCAGCAAGAGGTTGTTTGAAAGTTTTCATCCCAGCAGGTCTGTGCGCCATTGTTGTAATCGTCGCTCTGTATCCATCCGCTGCCGGTATCCCGGTTCCATTGTATGGTTGTGATGACGCTTCCGGATTCGAATCCTGTTAGCGTGGCAATTTGTCCGTCTACTTCATAGAGAAGGCGTTCGTCGCCATCAGGGATATTCATTTCGAGCATAGTGGTTATATCATCTTCGATAACATAATCGAAAGTGACAATTGCCGTGGACTGCTGCCCTTCAAACAGATCATATATGGCCCATTCTCCGATATTGCCATTCAGACTTATTTCCGCTCTCATGAACAGTGCATTTTCTACGTCCGGCCCTTCACTTCCGCTGTAGGAGTAGCGGAGCTCCCATATCCTGTTTGTGGAGGTCGTTTCTGCCGTTACCCTCATGGTGAAACTCTCACCTTCGAAGGACTGCGAAAACTCCCAAACCCAGGTGTCACCCTCTACTCTGGCATCACCCCACACGTTTATATCAAAGAAAACCGTTGGATATATACTCATCGACTGAAATAGCAGATCGGCATAGAATGCGAAGAAAGCGGCCGCTTCATACGGAGACTGATCCTGATTCATCGGCGTTGCCTCCCCGTTTTGCATCATTGAACGGAGCTTTTCTATATCCTGTGGGAATTCACTCTTGTTAAAGAAAGCGTTGTCGAAAATATCCAGGTCCATTTCAATCCGCTCGAAGCTTGGCGGCTCCGGCGGCTCATCGGCTGATGGCCCGGTACTACTGTCGCTGCACGCCCACAGCAAGGATAATGCAATCAGAATTAACGTTAGTTGTTTGATTGAGGTACACATATTGTTGTTGGTTAATTGAATTACAAAGTTTGATTCATCGCGGAATTTTCTAACCGCTCAAATTCTTCACCCGACAATGCGGATTAACTCGCGGTTTTTCCCAAGAAAGTTTTCAAACCTCGTTTTTTTCCTACTGCCATTGCAGATTCTTTAGGCCAGGCCCCTAACCGTCAGTACTATAGTGCTAAATCAATATCCTCTCATGCTTAATGTCAGTCAGTCTTAATTTTCATTAAACGGTGTTATCTGCAGACGATAATCCCACTCTGTTTCTAACAGCTGTAAAGAGCCGATGCTTAACTGTAATTTTGTGCAAAGAGGTGATTAATGTATTTTATAACATGACTAACTAACCGGAAGCAGCCTCACTCCCCTTCCGGCCTATCCCCAAACAAACCGACTAACAACACTAATTATGACATATACCACTACCAGACTTTTCAGCTGGTTGTTGCCTGTTGTGTTCATGCTGTTCTTGAATACTCCTGCAGTGCAGGCACAGCTTCAGACAAGCAGCTCTTTCGAATTCACAGCCACACCGATGCTCACCGCAGAGCGTGACATCCAGCCAGTTGAATACAAAACCGTTCGTATCGACTTCAGCTCCCTCGAATCCACGCTCAGCCAGGCTCCGCTTCGCGCTACGGGCCGTCTGGATGGAGCTCCCGAGATCACCCTTCCTCTTCCTGATGGGACCTTCCAGCGTTTTAACGTAGTTGAAGCTCCCATCATGCAGGAAGGCCTTTCAGCCAGCTTTCCGGACATAAAAACGTTCCGGGTTGCCGGTATCGACGATCCGGGTGCTTACGGTCGTTTCAGCATCACACCGAATGGCTTCAACGCCATGATACTACGCAGAGGCGCCTCCACCATTTACATAGATTCATTTAACGCACAGCAGCCCGACTATGCAATGGTGTATGACCGCGACCAGTTTGTGGAGACCTTCCAGCGACGTGTTGGGGTCGAGCAGCACGAGCCGGAGGTGACCGATCCAGCCCTCGAGCAACAATCCATCGACGCATTAATGAATGAAGACCTGCAGTTTAGCGGCACCGTCCATCGCTCGTACCGTCTGGCTATGGCTACAACTGCCGAATACACCAGTTTTCACAGCCAGCCCAGCCGCTGCTCAACACCTGAGGATCCTGTGGCCTGTGCTATGGCGGCCATTGTAGTGGCAATGAACCGTGTTAATGGCCTGTATGAACGCGATATAGCCGTTACTATGAACCTGATTGATAATAATGATATCCTGATTTCACAAAACCCGGGGGACTACTCAAACAATAGCGGTTTTGCCATGCTTAACCAGAATCAGGCCCGTATAGATAATCTCATTGGCTCAGCTAACTATGATATTGGCCACGTATTTTCAACCGGAGGCGGTGGTGTGGCGCAGCTGAGCTCGGTATGTAATAACTCAGGTAAGGCCAGAGGAGTAACAGGTCTCCCACAGCCTATAGGTGATCCTTTTTACGTGGATTTCGTCTCCCATGAAATTGGTCATCAGTTTGGTGCTACCCATACCTTCAACGCTTCTTCAGGAAACTGCAGTGGTGGAAATTATACCGGCCAGTCCGCTTTTGAACCTGGTAGTGGCTCAACTATTATGGCTTATGCCGGGATTTGTGCCCCGCAAAACATTCAGTTTGCATCTGATGACTACTTCCATATCGGAAGCCTGAATCAAATGGTGAACTTCATCAACAACGCCAACACCGGCGGCTCCTGCTCTGTTGACACCCCAACCGACAACAATCCTCCCGTTGTAGACGGTGGTCTCACAGGGCTCACGCTTCCTGTCAGCACCCCGTTCACCCTGGAAGGGACTGCTACAGATCCAGATGGTGATGAATTAGTGTTCAACTGGGAGCAGTACGACCTTGGCCCTCAGGGCCCGCCAAACCAGCCAACCGGTAATGCTCCACTTTTCCGCTCTTTCCCTTCTGTTGACGAGCCTGTTCGTACATTCCCGCGCTGGAACGATATTCTTGGCGGTACGCAAACCCTTGGCGAGATCCTGCCGGACTACACCCGGAACATGCGCTTTCGCCTGACCGCCCGGGACAATGTTCCAATTAACGGAGGCGTGGGCTTCGACGAAGTACAGTTCTCTGTAACCGCTAACGCCGGTCCGTTTCTGGTTCCCGGCCCTGGCAACGGAACGCAGTGGCTCAGCGGCAATGAAGTGCTTGTTGCATGGGACGTTGCCAACACCAACGTTGCCCCGGTAAGTGCAGAAACGGTTACGATTTACCTTTCCACAAATGCGGGCAACGATTTTGACGTCGTTCTTGCTGAGAGCCTGCCGAATAGCGGATTCGCCCTGGTCGAACTTCCTGCAGGCGTTACCACATCGCAGGCAAGAGTAAAAGTAAAGGCTGAAGAGCACGTTTTCTTTAACGTTTCTCCGGCTAACTTCTCAATCAGCAACGATGTGGAAGTACCGCTGGTAAGCATTCAGGAAGGACCAATTGATCTCGAAGTAAGCACCGAAGAGCCTACAGCGGGCAGCTTTTCCATATCCGTCGAAAATTCGATAACCTACAATTATGGCGTAGTCGCTGATAACTCCGACTTGCCGGACGGCGTAATGGAAATGCCGGCAGACCGTATCAGCTTCACCAGCAGCTCGGGATCGATGCAGGGTAACAGCAGCCGTGAAATCGAATTTTTGGTAGATGCCGACGGCCTTGATGAAGACCTGTATGCTGCCCGCCTGACGCTGGTCTCAGATAGTGGCGTGGATCCTGTCAGTATTATCGTACTGATGGATATCCGCACCCCTGCGCTTAATTCACAAATCATTACATCTATCGAAGGATGGAGAATTTCAGCTGCCCCTGTTACACAAGAAACGGTGAGCGGAGTATTCCAGAATTTCACCACCCAGGGCTTTGAAGGTGCGGATAACGACAGCGAAGAGCTCAACCCTTCGGTGTACTACATGTCCGTTACCGGCCTGCGTGCCGTACCTGATGCCGAATTCGCGATTGAGGGCGGTGAAGCAGTCCTTTCCTATCTTTTTGCAGATGATTTGCCGGCAAACATTCGCGCGTTTGGATTTTCCAACCGTTCCCCATTCGAAATGGAGCTGTCGAACCAGCTGGTTATTGGTCAGGGTGAAGCAGCAGGAAATTCACAAAGCGGCTGGAATTTGAAAGGTAATCCTTTTGCTCAGAACATTAACCTTGCCAACCTCAGCAGCGACGATATGGTAAACACCTCCAGGACATTCCAGGTCTGGAACCCCCGTATCAACAATGGTAACGGCGGTTATCTCGCATGGCCGGGATACGATGTTTACCCTGATAACGTACCTAACAATCAGGCCTTCCGGGGTCAGATACAGCCTTTCCAGGGCTTCTGGGCACGTGCTCTAAGCAACAATGCTTCGATTACTCTTGATGAGGATATCCTCACGGATAATGAGTTCACTCCCGATCCGGAAGAGCGACTCATGGCCGCCTATTACACGCTCGAGCTAACCGCAGGCGATTTCACGACCTACAACGTAGTGATGTTCTCCGATGCCGGAACCCTCGGTATTGATGCCTACGATTCTGATCAGCTTACCGCGCTGTCGAACGATTACGCCTATTTCTACTCTGTTTCGTCGAACCCGACGCGCGCCAGAGTGGTTGAGTCGCGTTCCCTTAATCAGGATGCCACCTCCGTGGCTATACCCATGAATGTGGAAGCAACCTTCGACGGAGAATTCACCATTACCCTGAGCCAGCTAACAGGACCTGTCGATAACTTTGGCAGCCTTGAGTTTACTGACCAGCTTACGGGTGAAACCGTATCTTTAGGTCTGGGAGATTCCTACACCTTTAGCTACGAAGCGCCCGAGAATGGCGAGGAGCTTTCTGAAGACCCGGTTAAAGCCTTTACTAATCTTCCCGGCTTTATTCTGGATTCGGAAACGTCACCACGCTTCCTGGCTACATTCAACCTCGACACTCCTGTCAATATCGACAATGAGGAACTGGATGTACCGCAGCAGGTTCAGCTGCGCCAGAACTATCCAAACCCGTTCAACCCGACAACCAACATCACCTTTGGTCTGCCGCAGGCCGCTGATGTAACGCTCGAGGTTTATAACGTGGCAGGTCAGCGCGTAGCAACTCTGGTGAACAACTCCCGCATGAACAGCGGATTCCATACCATCACGTTCGATGCATCCCGTCTGGCATCAGGCGTGTACCTGTACCGCCTCACCGCTGCAGGTCAGGTTCGCACCGAGAAGATGACTCTAATAAAGTAATTTTTAATTTTGAGTGTTGAATTTTGAATGGGGCTAAGAGTGTGATTCACCCTCTTAGCCCTTATTCAAAAAATAAAAAGGCGCTGTCCGGGTATTAACCAGACAGCGCCTTTTTTGTTTATTGTTAATTAAATCATTGTTAATTCAGCTACTATACTGTTGGCACTGCAGCCCTGGCATACTGTTCACTGATATTTGTCTTCCCACCACTGCGGTTCATCTTTCAGATAGCGATCGAAATAGGAAATGATGGTATTTTTCCACAGAATGAATTTGTTGTAATCTACAATGTGGTGATCCTGCTGATCGATTTGCACAAACTCCACATCGCGTCCAAGAAGTTTAAGCGCGGTATAGAGCTGCGTGCTTTCGGCTGGCGGCACGTTGGTGTCGCTCATCCCGTGCAGCAGCAACAGCGGCGTGTTGATCTGATCGGCGCGAAATATCGGGCTCTGATCCACATAGATTTCCGGGCTGTCCCACGGATATGAGTTTGCCGATGCCACCGAGCTGTAGAGATAGCCCCAGAAGCCATCACCCCAATAGCTGGTGATATTACTGATTCCGGCATGCGAAATAGCTGCGGCAAACATATCGGTCTCGGTGATGACCAATTGCGTCATGAAGCCGCCAAATGAAGCACCAATGGCACCGACGCGATCACCGTCGGCATAGGGGTGAGCCTCCAGGAATTTCTCCACGCCTTCAATGATTTCCCCGGATACCCGAATTCCCCAATCGTTGATATGACGCTCTGAAAACTCCTGCCCGTAGCCAATTGCTCCGCTCGGCTGAAGCACATAAACGATGTACCCGTGCGCGGCGTAAAGCTCCATCGGATAGCGGCCCGAAAAGCTACGGTTCACGGGAGTCGTTCCGCCATAGTAGTAAACAATTACCGGATAGCTTTCATCAGCATTGAACTGTGGCGGGTAGTACACATGGCCATCAATTTCTGATCCGGCTTCCGTCGTAAACGTCCAGTCTCTGGAGGTTCCGAAACGAATTCGGTCGTATTCATCAGAAGCTGCGAAATGGAGCAAACGGCTTCTGTCGCGTCGTAAATCGAAGGTATAGGCTTTGTGCGGATCATTGATTCCGTTACCAATGTAGGCGGCTCTTCTTGCGTTTTCTGCAACGGAAAAGCTTCCGGTTACCTCCACGCCGGTATCAAGCTTTTCGAAGCGGTTGCTGCGTGTATCGTAGCGATAGACGTTCACAAAGCTTCGGTCGGTTGTTGTGAGGTAGATAAAACGGCCGTCGTACCCCCATACCGCGCTGTTCACAGAAGGATCGAAATCTCTGGTGAAGCCGGTCACGTCGCCTGTTGATGGATCGAAAAGGTAGGCCTGTGTATCGTAATCGTTGGCCAAACCATCGATCTGTCGCCCGGCATCACCAAATGCATTCGGACTTCCTGTAATAAGAAGGCGGCTTCCATCGGGCGAGTAGGATGCTCCACCAATCCACGGCGCCTTCATTAGCTGCTCTGTTTCCAGGGTGTTCAAATCCATGCTGAGAAGCTCCACTTTCGTAAACGGACGCTCGGAATAATCCACGTGCGTACGGCTGAAAATAAGCGTGTTTCCGTCCGGACTGATAGTGTGAATCTGCGAACTCAGAAGCCCTGCTGTAAGACGCTCCGAACTTCCTGATGCCGGGTCAAGCCGGTAAATCTGGCTTCTGTGGCGCCAGGTCGGATAACGGTCGTGCATACCATCAAGCCTTGAAACGCCTGTGGTGTTGGCATCCGGGCGTTCGGTAATCGTGTACAATATGAAGGCGTTATCGGGGCCCCACTGATGCCCTCCGAGATTTTCCACATCCCTCAAAATTGCGGTATGTGAACCCTCATTTAAATTTACTTTCCAGATGGTACCTTTACCACCCTCACGTGTAGTGTAGGTGAAGACGTGATCTTTCTTCGACCAGTTCATACCTGTAATGTTCATTCCGCCGCGCCATGTCTGCACGGTGCTGCCCGACTCAAAATCACGGAGCTCAATCCAGCTTTCCCAGCTGTTGTTATCAGGGCGGGCTTCACGCAGCATAACGGCCACATAGTTTCCGTCGGCCGAGATGCTTACGCTTCTGGTTTCGGGAAGCTCGGTGATATGCCGGAGCGAAAGCGGCCCATATGGCTGCGTACCTGATGAGAATGCTCCGTCGTACATCTCATCGAAAGAAAGCGTGGTCGTGAGCGAAGCAGGCGTTTCGGTTTCGGAGTCCATCACGTATTTAAGGATGATGCGGTGCGAGCCCTGCTCCAGCTTCAGGTTGTGGGTCAGGCTTCCGGGTTCATCATCCTGCGACTCCATGCTGTGCTTAACGGATGCTCTGTGTCCGTTCACGTACAGCGCAACGGAATGCGGAGTTTTCACGGTAATGGTCGATTCCGTCCAGCGATTGGTAACCAGATTCGTTGCAAGATACCAGGTGTGCATCCGATTTTCGGCCGACGGACTTTCGAAGCCGGATAGATTTCCGTCTTCAGGAAGATTTGTTTGCTGCCAGCGGAGAGAGAGACCCTGCCGGGCAGTCAGACGCTCTCCGGCTGCCGGGCGAAGGTCAGCGATACTCAGGAATTCGCTGTCCATAAACTGGCGGAGTCCGAATGTTTCACCCCGGATATTTTCAACATCGGCAAATGCAGGCATATGCTGCACAACTGGACCGGCAATCAGCCAGTCTGTGAGCTGTATTTCGCTTTTATCTTCCTGACCGTAAGATGAATAAGGAAGCGAGATTAATACAACACAGCTAAGAATAATTATAGATTTAATTTTATATATTGTTTTGTTCATATTCAGATTAATCGGGTGTTTGGAGAGTATGCTTCGATTTACATCATCAGAATACAAAAAAGTTGCGACTTTAGCGCCTGAATCATCCCGCATTTCCTATTTCGACCGGGACTTCCGCAAGCAGTACGCCAGACAATCCGAGACAACTAACCCGACATTTTCCAATCTATACACCGAGGATAAATCCGCTGAGTATTTCAAAAAAACTTCGGTCCCTTTTTAAGATGAATCCTGACAGCCATACCGATTCCGATTCCAGAGCCGGACATCAGGATTTACCTGAGTGCAGCATTCTGTTTGTTTTTCACAATCAGCAACAGCACGTAGAATCTATTCTTTCTCCCTGGCTGGCTGCCGAGGGGCTGAAGGCAGAGTGCATTATTTTTGATGACGGTTCCACCGATGGCACGGATCACGCCATCTCTTCGCTGCTGGATTATCATAACAGCGACAACGCCTTTTATTTCCGAAATGACCTTCGTCGCGGCACGGGTCTGTGCCTTAATGAAGCCCTTCGTGAAGCGCGCGCCAAAACTATTCTCGTAGCCGACAGCGCTGCCACTATCGAGGTCGAAGCCCTTCGCCAGGTAATTAAGGATCTAGGACGCTCGCAGGACTCTTACACTATTCCGGAAACGCATCCTGCTTTTAATCCGGCTGACCTCAGCCGCCATCTGAAGCGGCAGCGCATTCCATCTTCCATCAACTATCTGATTCGGACGGATCGTATACGACCCGACCGTCTGTTTTTTAATCCGTTTATTCAAACCGGACACAGCGCTGAATTGCTCATGCGCGCAGGAGCCTCTGCCCACGGACGCGAAGTTTCATCCTTTTTCCTGCTCGAAAAAGCCGAAGACACCTACGCACCGGTTTCCGACAAGGATGCCTCTGTCATCAGATTTCACACCAAGCACTTTGCCGAGGAAGTCAGCTCTGTGCTGGACGAAACCGGCGACGTTGAGCTTCTCTATGAAAAAGCCTACTCGCTGCTCGTGGAAGGCCGTATTGCCGATGCGCTGCAGCAGTGCGACATCATACTGAAAGAACACCCGCGACACGATGATACCATTGCGCTTAAAATAAATCTGCTTCAGCGACTAAAACAGTTTGTGAAGGCCTCAGAGCTGAAGCATCGTCAGGCGCGACAAAAGCAGGGTGATGTAATTCCCGATCCTGATGCCGATTCCGAGCTGAAATCATCGCAAATTGATGAAGAAGGGACTGTTCCCGAGCTGTCCTCAGAAGAAACGACTGAAGCTGAAGCGCAGACAGCCGGGGAAGAGTTGACTGAAGAAGTTCCGGAAGAAACCAAAGAGAAAGTTTCACCCAAACCCGTTGAGCTCCAGCCTTCTCTTTTTGGTGATGAAGAAGATAATGAAGATGATGAAAGCGAAGCGACGACCGCCGAGCAGCCTGAACCGGAATCAGAGCCTGAAGACGAGGCCAAAACCAAGGGTGACGGCTACGAAACGCGCCCGGTGGAACCTGAGCCTGAGCCTGCTACGGGATCAGCCGCTCAGCCGAAAATTGCAGAAGAGGCCGAAGATGATGAGGAAGACCCTGAAGCAGAGGAAGAAGCGCCCTATGTTCGTCCTGAATCGTTCAGAAACACCATCATCATTCCGGTAGCCGGAATCACGCTTCCGTTTATCGAAAACTGTATGATAACGCTGCATGAAAACTGTAACCCGGATGATACTGAGCTTATCATCGTCGATAACGTCTGCATGGACGAGACCTACCAGTATCTGCAGCAGTTGGCCGAGAACCATTTCTTCCATGCCCGCATCATAAAGAACAGCTACAACAAAGGCTTTGGCGCTGCTGTCAATCAGGCCATTGCAAAAGCGCAGGGCGAATATTTGTGTATTATCCACAGCGACGTCGCCCTGGAAAGCAACGTACCGGCGCAGCTTTCCGCCATTCTTGAAAGCAATCCGGATATTGGTCTGGTCGGCCCTGTTACCGACAAATCATTCAACGAGTCGCAGATGATGGAACCCTCCGGTGATGCCACCTATACGGAAGATACCATGTGGCTCGACAGCTTCTGTCTCTGCATGAGAAAAGCCGATGGGTTCACTTTCGACGAGTCGTATGGCATTGCCTGGTTTGAGGACTACGATTTGAGCGCTCAGGTTCAAAGCGCAAAGAAGCGCGTTGCGATTGCAACCGGAGTTTTTCTGCGTCACTACCTCAGCGGTACTTCAGACCCTATGGGCTTTGGCAGCGAGACGAATCTCTTCCACACCAATCTGCGCAGATACAATAAGAAATGGAACATCACCGCCATGTTCCCCGATGTTGAGGAAGACGCTCATCCGCTGGAAGAAATATTTCTGTTAGGTCAGGTTGTGCATCCGCTTCATCCGTTTGATGCGCACCGTGACCGCATCAAAGAGCTCTTCACGGTCGAAACCGAAACGGAGCTGCGCCAGCATAAAGGCATGAATGATGAAACCCTCATTTGTTTCATACGCGCAATGATGGCCATCGACAACCGCCCGATGCTGCGCTTTCTTGAAGAGCAGCTGTCCGGCCCGGTAGACGACATCACCGGAATGGAGCTGGTTCAGTACTACTACGACCGCCACATCTATTCCCGCTGCCGCAAGCACCTCAACAATATCAAAGGCGAAAGAACCCCGCTCCACCTGATGTTCGAACTGAGAATCGCATGGGGTGAAAAAGACATGGAATCTGCCGCAGACCATCTGAATACAATTCTGACGAGCTACCCTGCAATGGCCGAGGCGAATCACCTTGCCGGAGAAATGCACAAGCTGGACGGGAATAAAAAGGAGATGGAAGAGTTCTTCGAAATCGCTGGTCAGCTGGATCCCTATCGCTATCCGTGGCCACCGCCATCTGCCACCGAAGAGGACGAATCCGGACTTAGCCAGGACGCAGCAGAGGCTGAGGCAGACACAAACGAAGCTAGCTCAGGCTCCAACAAAAAATAGATTTTCCCTTAAGGCTAACCCGGCCAGAAGAACACAACCAGAATCACGTCGTACATCGAGTGGGTCCATGCGGTGATACCGAAGCCCCGTACGACAAGAAGTGCATTGAGCGCCAGCCCGAAAAGCATTCTGAATACAAATGATGACAGCGTAAACGGGTCGCCCAGTGAACCGGTGTAGTGCACGGCGCTGAACAGGGCTGCAGCTATTACCACCGCCAGAATCATGGCGTGTTTTTGTTCCAGGAAGTAGCCAAAAGCATAAATGAGCAGGTAGACAAGCACGACCCGAAATACCAGCTCCTCATAGAGTCCGGCGCCGATAGAGAGGGCAAGCATCTGCAGCCTTGTGATACCCGCGCTGCCTTCAGCGAGCAGCAAGGAAGCATTTGCCGGAATTTCAACAGCCGAAAGCGCAAATAACAGACCCGTTACGCCCGAAACAAAAACCGCCAGCACCACGGCCCAAACCGTCGATTCGCCCACCATTCCGACAAAATATCCTGGCCTGAAGACAAAGGTTTTCTTTCGCTCTCTGTAGAAAATGAAGCCGCCCAGCACAGCAATCACAATAAAACTAAGCAGCAGCGTATTCTCATGAAAAAGCAGGAGCAGATTCTGAATCCAGATATCCGCACTTAGCCGAACTACAGCCGTTGCATCGGGCTGGGAAATGCGAATCAGCACCTCATAAACCACGAACAGCGGCAGACAGGCCAGATAGCTGTAGGTTAGCGTTGAGGTCTGTCTGAAGTAGGATTTCACGCCTGGGATTTCGTTTTAGCTTACCTGTCGAGGCGGGAATCGACAACAACCTGAGGCGAGCTGCTTTCTCCAAGCTGGAGCGCGTTGAACGCTTTTGCGCTGAGCTTGAGTCGGTTGTCGGTGGTGCGGTCATTAATCAGCACAAAAATACCCCGGCCGTTTTCAGGGTTTTGAACGTGTACCACTGAGCCAAGCGCCAGAGAAGGATGTGCAGCCGTAAGCTGATTCGGATTGTATAGCTCACCGCTTGTTGTTGTTTGTCCGCGCTCGTTGCTGCTGTAAACCGTAACGCTCATCGCATCATTGGTACCAGTCGCCTGGGAGGCCGAAGCTCTGCGATAGGGATTCCGGTGGCTTACCGTTGGCGGAGCAAGTAGCACTATGCTTTGACCGGGACGCACATCCGAAGGACGCATTCCGGGGTTCAGCGCCCGGAAATCTGCCTCATCCATCTGGTGGTTTTCCAGTATGGTGGCAATTCTGTCGTTTCGCTGAACCTCATAGGAGTAGAATCTTCCCTGTGCGGTCGACTCAACCATAAGACCGGTCACTCCCGACGATGATGCTTCGCGGCCCACGATCAGCTCCTGACCGATGGAAAGCACATCACTCTGCAGATTATTCATGGAGCGAATATCCGATACCGTGATGCCGTAAATTCTTGAAATGCCGCTCAGGGTTTCTCCCCGCTGAACCGTGTGGTACGTGTAGGCCGGACCGTCTCTGCGCAGGCTCAGGCGCTCCGTTTCCTGCGGGGCTGTGGCCGTTATGGGCTGCTCGGCAGGCTGATCGGCAGCAGCCTGGCCACCGCGCCCGACAATTAGTCTCTGCCCGATACGGAGCGCCGAGCTTTCGAGCTCATTCCACTCCGCTAGATCCTGAACTGTAATGTTGTACTGTCTTGCAATACTGAACATGGTTTCACCCTGCGCTACCGTATGCATGCGCTGTTCGGATGGTCGCTGCTGCTCCCGCTCAGGTTGTGGTTCTGGTGATGGCTGCTGTGGCCTGGGCCGCTCTCCTGGCTGTTCCCGCTCCGGCCTGGATGGCGTCTGCTCAGGCTCTACGTACAACACAGTGCCCGGCGAAAGCGCATCACTTGTGAGGTTGTTCCAGTCCCTTAAGTCCTGAACGGAAACGCCATACTGCCGGGAAATAGAAAACAGCGTTTCTCGTACGGCTACTTCATGTGTCTTCCGGTCAGTAGTCTGTAATTGCTCCGATAGCTCAGGTGAGCCACCATAAGCAGTAGCGAAAGCATCCGGAGCGACCGGTACAAGAAGAAGTGATAAAAATGCCAGGGCTGTTTTTTTCAGATACATTACGAGCGTGATTTTAGCCTAAGTTTTGATAACCGCAGGGTTTGCCGGCGTTTTAATCGTCCGATTCGGAATCCAAAGCCTCATTCAGAGCCTGCTGAAGCTCCTGCAGGGCATGCAGTTCATTTTTCTGCCTGCAAATTACGATTCCTTCGGAATAAATGCGCACGGCATCATCCTGCTTTCCCTGCTTTTCGTACAGCTTGCCCAAATGATAGTACACGCCGGAGTAATCAGGATTATTTCGGATAATCCGGGTGAAAATATCCATCGCTTCGCTCTCCCGCTCATGCTTAAGATACTCAAGCGCAAGTGCAAAACTGGTGAAGGTATCGGTTGGGTCTGCTTCAAGAAACGATTTCAACTGCGCAATTCGTGCTTCGCTCATACAATTGATTCAAACAACTTACTAAAACGCTCTTTTATCTCTTCCATCGAGTCGCCTCCGGTCTTTTCGAGTATGGCGTTTGCCAGCACAGGCGCTATAACGCACTCAGCAACGACCACTGCTCTCGGTAGCGCACAAACGTCGGAGCGCTCGTAGCGGGTCGAGGTGGCTTCACCCGAAGCAATATCCACCGTATTGAGCGGGTCGAGCATGGTGGGGATGGGTTTCATCACCCCTTGTATAAGCACCGGTTGCCCGGTTGTCATGCCGCCCTCTATTCCGCCAGCGCGGTTTGTCTCTCTTCCGATGCCGCCCGGCGCGTTAACATCTTTTTTGATGGCGTCGTGCACGTTCCTGCCATCGCGGCGCCCGGCCTCAAATCCAAGGCCAATCTGAACGCCTTTCATCGCCTGCGTGCTAATCAGCGCCTGGGCGAGAAGTCCATCCAGCTTACGGTCCCAGTGCACATAACTGCCAAGCCCCGGAGGGAGGCCGGTCACTACAATTTCATAAATTCCGCCCAGCGAGGAACCTTCTTTCCGGCGTCGCTTGATCTCATCGACCATGGACTCGGTCAGCTTTTCATCGAGGCAGCGCACTTCCGATTCGTCAGCTTTGCGGAACAGGTTTTCAGCGCCATCCTCTTCGTAGAAATGATCTGTCTTGGAGCGAAGTTCCTCCCAACTCTCGTATCCGCTTTCACCCAATTGCACGACGTGTCCACCGATTTCAACGCCCAGTTCTTTCAGGAAGACACGGGCAGCTGCGGTGCATGCAACGCGCATAGCCGTTTCCCGCGCACTGGAACGTTCGATTACCGGCCTGATATCATCAAAACGGAATTTTTGCACGCCAACTAAGTCGGCATGTCCCGGGCGCGGAAGAGTTATTTTCTCAATCTCAGCTTCGTTCTCAATTTTGTCGAGCGACATGGTTACCGGCCAGTTGGCCTTGTCTTTTGCCCATGCGCGGTTTGCCAGGCTCATGCTCACCGGGCTTCCCATTGTTTTGCCAAACCTGAGCCCGGAACTGAACGTAACGAGGTCTTTTTCCCACGCCATTCGGCCGCCCCGGCCGTATCCTTCCTGCCGTCTGGCAAGATGAAGCGAAATGTGTTCTGCTGTTAGTTCAAGTCCGGCTGGAAGTCCCTCAACGATGCCGGTAAGCTGCGGGCCGTGTGACTCGCCCGCCGTTAAATATCTTATCATGTAATGTGTGATGTAATTGTGCTGTTTCTCATATCTGAATTTCAGAACAGCTACAGGTAGGTTTGAATTCCAATTCGGGTGATGCCACCAAGATCGGAAAAGGAATTTCTGCTAAAGTCAAAGGTGATGCCGCGAAACCGGATTCCCACTCCGTAGCTAAAGCCTGCCGCATCAAGACGTTCGTTTGTTTTTAGCTCGTTGTTTGTAAGGTGATCGTATCCTACGCGGGCGTGTACGTTTTCCGAAAACATGATTTCACCGCCGAAGGTAAGATGACGGAATAAATTGGTTGAAAATGACGGGGACTCACCCTCATCGCGGAACGTTTCCATGTCCCAGCGGTCAAGCGAATGCAGCGTAACGTTTAGCCTCAGCGGCACATACTCCAGACGTCGGCTTATACCCAGCCTGATATCCAGCGGCAGAGGCTCATTGCGGTTATCGTATCTCGAAACCTGGTAGCCGATGTTTGTGACCGCTCCACCCACGACCATATTGAGTTCTTCCCAAAAGTAGTACAGCCCCGCATTAACAGCAAGGCCGGTGGAGGTAAATTCATCATAACTTGAATAAACGGCTGTGCCTGCAATGCCCAGCTGAAGATTTGTGGCAAGCTCGCGACCGTAGCCGATGGTAAGCGCCAGGTCGTTAGCCGAAAAAGAACCGAGGTCGGTTCCGGTAGCATCCGCGCGACGCATTTCCCCATAATTGATGAAGCGCACGCCGGCCGCAAATGTGCCAATATCGTTAAAATGCCAGGCACCGCTCACAAATCCCATGTTAACATCCGTAACGTGGTTGAGGTACGAAAGGCCGAAGTTGCCGTGGGCATCGGCATTCAGGTAGGCCGGATTGGCAAAGAAAAGCGTTGCATCGGGATTATTGAGCGCCACATGGTTGCCGCCAAGCGCTGCAGCACGGGCAGATCCCGTAAGCTCCAGAAAGCGATACACGCTGTCGCCATTATTTGATGCCTCTGAGATATTTACATTACCCAGAGCAAGAGTCATAGCCATAAGCAAAATGGCAGCGCGAGAAAAAAACAGCTTTACAGGGGTAAAAACGTGCATGTGGGTGGTTATCCGATTTGAATTTGCTCTAATATGGGAAGAAAACATGATACATGAAATTACAATGATTCCGTGTATATTACCACGGTTTGTATGAACCCAACAATCGACAATGCAGGTATTTTACGATTTCGGACGCTATTGCCAGCTCCTGTACCAGGCTATACGATCATCTTCGGAGTTTAAGTCTTATTATCGGAATTTTGTTTCCGAAATGATTAAGACAGGGTACGATTCCCTGCCAATCGTCATTTTGGCCGGTGTGTTCACCGGAGCCGTACTTTCTATTCAGACGTCCTATCAGCTGGTTTCGGCGCTTATTCCCAAGTCTACCATCGGAGCTATTGTAACGCAGTCTATTATTATTGAGCTCGCGGCTGTAATCAGCGGACTGGTACTTGCCGGCCGGGTTGGCGCGCGAATAGCCACCGAGCTCGGCACCATGAGGGTAAGTGAACAAATTGATGCGCTCGAGTCGATGGGCTTCAACAGCGTCTCCTTTCTCGTTGTACCCCGCGTACTCGCCAGCTTTGTTATGTTTCCAGTTCTCTACATTGCTGCAGCGACCACAGGCGTAGGCGGCGGATTACTAGCCGGTATAATTACAGGTCAGGTTCCGGCAGCTGACTTCATGCTCGGAGCGCGCTCGTTCTTTCTCCCGTGGGACATCATTTTTGGCATGACCAAGTCGATCGTGTTCGGTTTCATCATCACCTCTATTTCCTGCTATAAAGGCTATTATGCATCCGGGGGGGCAGAAGGCGTGGGCAAGTCGACCACGAATGCAACCGTACTAAGCTGTATTTTTATTCTTCTGGCCGACCTGCTCCTTGCAATAATCCTGCTCTGATATGATTGAAGTAAAAAATCTAACAAAAAGCTTTGGCAACAATCTCGTTTGGGAAAACGTATCCCTTACCGTTCCTAATGGAGAAACGCTTGCTGTTATCGGCAAATCCGGCTGCGGAAAGTCCGTGCTAATGAAACATCTAAACGCTCTTCTGACTCCCGATGAAGGCGTGGTACTACTGGACGGACAAAACATTTTTGAGCTATCTTATGTTGATTTGCGCATTCAAAGACAGCGCTTCGGCGTTCTGTTTCAGGGTGCAGCACTTTTTGACTCCATCAGCGCGTTCGAAAACGTGGCGTTTCCGCTTCGTTACTTCACCAATAAGAAAGAAGATGAAATTCGTAAAAGGGTGATGGAGTGCCTCGAGATGGTAAATCTTGGGGATATCGGCAACAAGTCCACGTCCGAACTTTCCGGGGGTATGCGTAAACGCGTAGGTCTTGCGCGCGCTATTGTTTTGGAGCCGGCCTATCTCTTATATGATGAACCAACTTCCGGGCTGGATCCGGAAACATCAAACGAGATTAACGAACTGATTGTACACTTCTCGGATAATCTGAACATTACATCTATTGTGGTTACCCACGATATGCACAGCGTGCTCGAAATTGCCGATTATGCGGCATTTCTGGACGAACAAAAGCTGAGCTGGTTTGGCACAATCGAAGAAATGACTAAATCCGACCACAAACGTCTCAACAGCTTCATCAAAGCAAGCGAGTATCAAATTTAAAATTAAAGACAACGGCTTCCGGCTTAATCAGACTGACAGATATTAATTAGCTAAGCAAACAGATGAAAAACGAATATAAAGTAGGCATAACCATTCTTGTAGCCATTGTGGTTGGTATTCTGGGATACCGGTTCATGGCCGAGATTCCGCTATTCAGCCAGACCTATGAGGTCTACGCCAATTTCGATCGTGTGGATGGCGTGGTTTCAGGTACGTCTGTATTTATGCAGGGTGTAAAGGTGGGAAGTGTGCGCCGCGTCGAGTTTTCCGACAACGACAGCCTTCGCGTAGATATGACCTTTAACATGGATCGCATGCTGCCTGTTGGCACCATCGCCTACATCCGTACTGTACAGCTTCTGGATACGGCCATCGAAATAGAGCGCTCTTCATCCTCCGAAATGGTGGAAAGCGGTGGCAGAATTATCGGCCGCTATGATGAAGGCATTATGGGTACCGTTCGGGACATTGGTGAAAGCGCCGGTCGCAACATAGAAGACTCGACCGAAAAGCTTAGCAGCCTGCTTTCAAGAATCGACCTTATGCTTGAGGAAGGCGGTCAGGATGACATTCAGCAGACGCTGAGCGGCCTGAACAGCACAATAGCCGGAATCGAGCAAATTCTTGATTCCCGCGGGCAGGACATTGAACAATCTATTGTTCACCTTCGCAACACGCTGCAAACCATAGACGGAATCACCGCAGATCAGCAGGATCAGATTGAAAACATAATTGCAAATCTGGAGTCCACTACGCGTCAGTTTGACTCCATCGCCGGCGAAATGGACGAGCTCTCGACAGAGCTGAATGAGGTCATTCGTAAAATTAATCGCGGCGAAGGCAGCATGGGCAAGCTAATCAATGATCCTTCGTTATATAACAATCTTGACAGCCTTTCATACAACCTGAATGAGCTGATCAAGAACTTCAACGAAAATCCGAGAGATTTCCTCAAGCACATGAGGCTCATCGATATCTTTTAGGGAAAGTATTTTAAACTGTCGTGGCAGGGCCTTCTCAGATAGCGAAACCCCTTCTTTGAAATGCCAAGGAAACCCCTTATTTTTGAAAGCTATATCAACTTTTGCAATAAACAACCGTTCCAGGCCAAAGTTGAGCCACCGATATTAACTTAAACACGTTTATAGTTTCGCAATGGGATTCATGGAAAAGATGAGAGGTGCCACCGGGCCCGTACTTTGGGTACTGGTTTTTGCTTTTGGCATCTTGTTTATGCTTCAGGATACAGACGTATTCTCCTCACTACAAGCAGGGCCGCGCCACTTAGGTGATGTCGACGGCCGTCCGATCACACAAAACGACTACAATCAGCGCATCAACGCCTACACCGAGCAGTATACCCGCGAGACAGGCAACCCTCCTTCTATTGAAGAGCGTGCCCGTTTCGAAGAGTTGGTTTGGGATCAGCTGGTCGTTGAGCTCGCCCTTCAGAGTGAAATGGAAAAGCTTGGTATCGAGGTAACCGACCGAGAGATTATCGACGCTATTTTGGGTGACAACCCCGACCCGATTATCCGCCAGTTCTTCGGCCGGCCTGACGGCAGCATCGACCGCGCGACTCTACGTGCGCTTATCGATCAGCCTGATACCCAGGCCGACTGGATCCTGATTGAAGACCAGATTCGCGAGAATCGTCGTCAGCAGAAGATCAACCAGTTCCTTCAGTCTGCTGTAATGGTTACCAGTCGTGAAATCGAGCAGGATTTCATCCGTACCAACACCACGGCCAATATTTCTTTTATCCGTTTTCCGTTTTCTGATATCTCAGACAGCGAAATCGAGATTTCTGACTCCGATCTTCAGCGCTACCACCGCGAAAACAGCAAGCAGTTCGAGCGTGAGAAAACATGGGAATTCAGCTTCGTAAGCTTCAGCAAGGATCCTACATCTGCTGATACGCTTCGTTCAAAAGAAGAGCTTGCCGGCCTCCGTGCTCAATTCGCTGATGCGCAGGACGATTCCCTGTTTGTTCAGATAAACTTCTCTTCAACAGCCTACGATGGCAGCTTCAGAAGCCGCGATGAAGTTCGCCCTCCGTTCGATATCGTTTTCGACATGGAAGTTGGCGAAGTAAGTGAGCCGCTTGTTGATGAAAACCAGATCGTAATCGTAAAGAAAACCGACGAGCGTGATGACGAAGTTCGCTTTGCCGTGGTTTCGCGCGTAATTGCCGCGGACCGCACCATCACCATCCAGCAGTCGAACGCAGAAGATTTCCGTGAGTTTGCCCGCCTTGACGGCTTCGAGACTGAAGCTGAGCGCGAAGGTCTCACTGTAACAAACGCCACTGCAACCAGAGGCGCTCCTTTCATTTCTGGAATCGGTGAAAGCCGCGTAACGCTTCGCGAGCTGGAAAACCTCCGCCGCAACAGCATTTCTCCGGTAATAGAGCTGGACAACCAGTTCATCGTTATCAAAGTAAACCGTGTTATCGATCAAGGCGTGCGTCCACTGGATGAAGTTCGCCAGCAGGTTGAAAACGCTGTACGTGCTGAGAAGCGTCGTGACATCATGCTTGAGCGCGTTCGCGAGCAGTATGCTTCCCTGAGTTCGCTTGAAGAAATTGCTGAGCGCTCCGAGCGTTCAATCCAGACCGCATCCAGCGTTCGCATGAACAGCACCAACATTTCCGGTGCCGGACGTGAGCCTGGTGTAGTTGGCAAAATCTTTGGTTCCGAAGTTGAAACGCTCAAAGGCCCGTTCAAAGGCGAGAGTGCTGTATTCTTCGTAGTTGTTAATGAGCGCATGGATGCAGACCTGGCTGAGCTAAGCAGCAGTGAGCGCGATCGTATTCGCACACGCCTCACCCAGCAAAAGAACCGTACCTTCACAGAGCAGCTTGTACAGCGTCTGCAGGATCAGGTTCGCGTGCGCGACAATCGTCAGGTAACCGCTATGCAGCAGCGTTAAGCGCAAACCTTTTTTTCCTGAAGGCATCAAGCCTTCAACTTTTGTACTTTAGAAGGCGGGAATCAAATATGATTCCCGCCTTTTTTATTTTACGCCATCAACTCAACACATCAGCCCATTATACGCTACATGCCAGCAAGCCGCTTCACAAAGGATGACACCAAATGGATGAAAAAAGCACTCCGTCTCGCTGAGCTGGGTCGGGGACATGTGAGCCCGAATCCGCTGGTCGGCTGCGTAATCATCAATGCTGAAGGTACCAAAATTGGTCAGGGCTATCACGAACGCTATGGAAAGGCCCATGCGGAGGTTAATGCGCTCACGAGTGTAAAAGACAAATCCGGACTTGAAGGAGCTACGGTTTACGTTACCCTTGAACCCTGTGCGCATGTCGGGAAAACGCCCTCCTGCGCCGTCACGCTGTCAAAGCTGCCCGTTAAGCGGGTTGTGGTTGCCCTTGAGGATCCAAATCCTAAGGTAAACGGGAAGGGCATTGAAATTCTCCAGAAAGCTGGAATTGAAGTTGAAACCGGACTATTGAGCGATGAAGCCACCTCGCAAAATGAAAGTTTTCTGCACTATACTAAAACCGGACGCCCTTTTGTGGTGATGAAAATGGCGCAGACGCTCGACGGTTACATTGCCGCTCCGGACGGCAGCTCCCAGTGGATTACGGGCAAAATGGCCAGAAGTCTGGTCCACGAATGGCGGGCACGATACGACTCGGTGATGGTGGGCAGAAATACCGTCCTGAATGATAATCCCCGCCTTACCGTACGCCATGTGGAGGGACGACAGCCCAAGCGAATCATTGTTGACGGCCCTCTGAGCCTGCCGCGCACGATGAACGTCTTCACCGACCAGTATGAGGATCGCACGATCGTAATTACGCATAACGAAACTAAATACCGGCAGTCAGCCGATCCGATGCTCAATATTCTGGATCCGGACGGCTTCCGCGGTCAGACACTGCTGGTGAATAAGTTTGAGGGGCACAGCGACCTGAGACAAGCTTTTTCAGAGCTGGCCAGGCTGGACGTCGCCTCTGTTCTGGTTGAACCTGGCAGTGACCTTGCCCGTGCGCTTCTTAGACGCGGACTTGTTGACAAGCTGGAGCTTTTCATCGCGCCCAAGCTTCTCGGCGGCGGCACGCGCTCGTTTGTAGGCCTCGGAATTGACAGCCTGAATGAAGCGTTACAGCTAAAGAATATCACGACCACTCAAGTTGGTGATGATTTACTGGTTTCAGCGTATTTTTAGAACTGAGCCGTAAAGCCATCACCCTTCACACACTATTCCATCATTTTAGCTTTTTCTTTCCACTATGTTTACGGGAATAATTGAACAAACAGGACGGGTTTCCAAACTGGAGCCCTTAAAAGGCGGTCTTCAGATTACTATTGAATCAGCTTTGGCTGCTTCCCTGGAGATTGACGACAGCGTGAGTATAAACGGCGCCTGCCATACGGTCGTCTCCCGGGATGACACTAGTTTCACCGTTCAGTCGGTTGAGGAAACACTGCGCAAGACGTCCATCGGCGACCTCAAAGAAGGCAGCAAGGTCAATCTCGAGGACTCACTCACCATGCAGAAAAAGCTGGACGGGCACATCGTCCAGGGCCATGTTGACACGACGGGCACCATTGCTGCTATCGAGGAAGAGGGCGCCAACTGGCTGGTTACGGTTTCGTACAGCCCTGACTTTGCCCATCTGATTGTTCCCCGCGGAAGCATTTCGGTTGATGGCATCAGTCTTACGGTTGCCCGGCTGGAAAACGACCGCTTCACACTGGCTATCATTCCGTACACCTGGGATCATACCAATCTGAATGAGCGCAAAACAGGAGACAGGGTAAACCTTGAGTTCGATGTTCTTGGTAAATATGTGCTTAGAGCGCTCGAAACCGGCTACATCACCCCGAAAGCACCGGGCGATATCGTTAAGTAAGAAGTAAAATCACCAATTGTTCACGCCAAACCTATTTCATGTATTTAAAAAGCAGAGACGAATTACGGGACTATCTGAAATATCACGACAAAGAGGGTGATGAATTCTGGTATGGTGAAGGTCAGGTTTTTGAGCTTTTTTTTGTAGCCGGAGAGGAAGGCCCTACCGATGCTCAGCTGTATGCGTATCTGGACTTTCAGACAAATCATCTCGACTACATGGATGACATACGCGGAAAGGTAATCGACGCCTGGGAACGTGAAAAGGGTGAGGCGCCAAAGCGTTTTTATGATGAAGTGCCGTTTGTGGACATCATAACCGTAAACGACAGTACGGCTGATACAACGCTCGATATCGTGCTCAGTTTCCGGACCTTCAAGCTTCTTTTTTACAGCCGTTGGACAACCTATGTAGCCCAGTTCAGCGGTCGTGACCTGAAGCTGGTTAAAACGGCCCGACTCTACGAACGGGAGCAGCGCGAACAGGAAGAGGCAGCTGCACAAGTTTAACAATCTACACATCGCTTTGCAGAACATTCTGTGCGATTTCGGCGTTGTTTAGCACATGAAGATTTTCCTCCTTTATCTGTTCCTGTTTTCAACTGCCGCATGCAGCGAGCCTCCTGCTCAGACCGATGAGGATGGCAGCATCTATAAGGCACGTCCAGCTGAGTCAACCTTTAGCTATCCCGAAATCGAGATAGGCGCCCTTGAGGATGCGGTTCAGTCTACGGCAGGTCTCACCTCTTTTATTCTGTACTCCGGTGATGACGTTGTAACCGAGCATTACGTTGGCAATGCAGCTCGTGAGCGCTTCACCAACGTAAAGTCCGCTTCCAAAAGCCTGATGAATGTGCTGGTTTACGCAGCCCTTGAAAACGGCTATATCGAAAGCCTGGACCAGCCTATTGAAACCTGGCTTTCTGACTACTTCGAACAAATCGATGATGAGCGCAAGCGGAAAATCACCGTTCGCCACCTCGTCACAATGTCAACAGGCCTTAGATCGACCAGCTTTGGCAATTATGGCCGCTGGGTCGTTAGTCCCGACTGGGTTGCCTTTGTGCTGAACTCTGATCTGCAGCATGAGCCGGGCACGCGTATGGTTTACAGCACCGGCGATACGCATCTGCTTTCGGCAGTGCTTACCCGCGCAACCGGCATGAACCTCCGCACCTTTGCCAACCACTACCTCACCGAACCAACCGGAATCCGGGTTGGCGGCTGGGATACCGATCCAAGAGGATTTTATTTCGGTGGAAACAACATGGCTTTAACTCCTGACGGTCTGCTGAATCTCGGCCTGCTCTACCTGAACGGCGGCGCACTTAACGGTCGTCAGGTGCTTTCAGCCGGGTGGGTTGAGGAGAGTTTCACTACGCATTTTGAGCAAAGCAGCTACAACAGACGCGGGCACGACTACGGCTACCTGTGGTGGCATAACACCTTCGGCCCGCACAGCACATGGTTCGCATGGGGCTACGGAGGTCAGTATGTCTTCATTCTGCCCGATTTCAACGCTGTGGCGGTGTTCACCGGAAACCCTGACCAGCGCGACCGGGGCCTGAACAACCGCATCTTTGCCCTGATGGAAAATCAGGTAGTCCCCTGGCTCTACCACAATAGTGAAAGCCAGAAGTTCCCAAATTAATTGAACCGGGCTATTTAATAAGCGTCATCTTTCGGGTGAGCGCCATGTCTCCGGCCCGAAGCCTGTAAATGTAGACGCCGCTCGACAGGCTGTTGGCCTCGAAGCTAACGGTATAATTGCCCGACGCCTGCGTGGCATTGACCAGCGTTGCCACACGCTGCCCCTGTATATTATAAACATCGAGGGTAACCTCAGCCCGTTCCGGGAGCTGATAGCTGATCTGCGTTACCGGATTAAACGGATTGGGGTAGTTCTGGCTGAGCTTAAGCTGATACGGAAGATCAGGTTCTGGTCCGGCAGAAGTGGCGCCCTGAAGCGCAATCCGCACATTATTTACAGCAAGACCGGATCGGAGCGTACCCGACTCTCCTTCCTCCAGGTTAGAAAACTGCCAGCGGAAATAGGCCGTCTCTCCCGGCTGAAGCGGCTCGAAGAACTCGTTGGTTTCCGGGTTTTTCCGAAGAGATGTAATGTCGATTGTTCCGCTCACTTCTGTACGGTGCTCAGCCAGCGCACCCGGCACTTTGGTATCCGGAGTGAGCACCGATGATGGATTGTCGGTTGAGAATATGTCGTCTTCAAAAACGCTTCTTTCCGCTGACTCTATCTCTGTATCGTACTTAAGGCGAATCCGGTTTCTTCGGTCGCCAATATACCAGGCCTCCACATCATAGCTGATTTCAAACTCGCTGAGCGGCTGATCGGTATCGTTTGTGAAGGCAAAAAACAGGCGGGCATCACGGAGGTCGGCCGGAGCACGCTCCCGGATTCCGAATGAGTGGTCAGCACCATCAAAGGTGTAGGCGGTGAAGTTTCCGTAGGCCTCATCCGGGTTGCTGGTGTTAAAATCGCCGACTCCGTTAAAGGGGTCGAAAAGCCGGGTTTCATCCCAGGTTACGAACATTACGGCAGGCAGCGTCTCCACAGTTCCGCGGTAGCTGTTGAAACTCTCCGTATAGATTTGGTTCTCGGCATTAAAAGCGAAGCGCTCCTGAACGGGGCCAGGTACCTCATCATCAGAAATTGCGATTGTGATGTTATTTACGGCGAGCCCTGATCTGAGATCTCCGCTTTCACCGGCCTCCAGATTTGAAAACTGCCAGCGGAAATAGGCCGTTTCACCGGGTTGAACCGGTTCGAAATTAGTGCCGGTTCCGTCGTCAATCAGCGTAATATCTATCACCTCACTTACCTGAACGCGGTTTTCGGCAAGCGCACCGTTCACTTTGGTGTCCGGAGTCATCGTTTCTGAAGGGTTATCGGTAGAAATGAGGTCTACCTCAAACGTAGCACGGTCATCCGAATCGATAACGGTATCGTATTTCAGGCGAATCCGGTTTCGGCGGTCGCCTATATACCAGGCCTCAACATCATAGCTAATTTCGAATGTGCTTACCGGTTCCGAAGTGTTGTTGGTGAAGCTGAAAAACAGCCTGGCATCGCGGAGATCGATTGGTGCCCGCTCACGGATTCCGAATGAAAGAGAGCCCTCTTCCGAGGTGTAAGCTGCAAATCCACCATATCCGGTCTCCGGATTTGAAGTAAAAAAATCTCCTATACCCGTAAACGGATTATCGGTCCGTTCTTCGTCCCAGGTTACAAACATATGGGCCGGGACGGTCCCAAAAGAGCCCGCATAGGCTGCAAAATCTTCGCTCCACACCTGTAACCCATCCGTAAACGAAAACGGCTCAGCGGGAGCCTGAGCACTAACATTCGAATTTATTCCTGCAATCATAAGTATAATGGTCAGGATTGAAAAAGCGTAGACTCTTTGGTGTCCGTATAATAGTTGTCTCATAATCAGCAGTGCTTGCAGCGTTGTCATTTCCGGTCGGTTTTGCGGAAACCAATTTACGTTAAATAAGTCCGAATTTCATCTTACAAAGCGCTCAATGATTTCTCTGTGCTCGGGAAACGCATTTTTTAGCATGTAGCCATCGGCCATTTCGAACTCTTCAAAATCAAAGCCGGGCGATACCGTGCAGCCCGCCAGACAGAAAGAGTCTGAATTTTCATTTGCTTTGTGCGACAGCTCGGCTGCAAACCAAACACCTGCGGGTACCACAAGCTGGAAAGTATCTCCTTTTTCAACATTCGGCCCCAGCTCGACCGCTTGATAAAGACCATCATTATGAATCATGTGTATAGTGATAGCGTCTCCTTCGTAATAATGCCACATTTCATCGGATTGAATTCTGTGAAAGGCAGAAAAGTCACCCGTGCCAAGCAGATAGTAAATCCCCGTTGATGCCGGACGAGGCCCGCTGAAGGCTTCGTTCTGCTGATGCACAGGAATCATCATGGAGCTGCGGTATGTCTCTTTGTAAAATCCACCTTCGGGATGCGGCTTCAGCTTCAGTTTCTCAATCAGGCTCTCTTTGCGGCTTGGCATTATTTTGTGGTATTTAACGGGTTTAAACTTTGGATGCACCTCAGAAACCAGTACATTTTGGTCGATTCAGGCGATTTTCGAACGCACGGAACGCATCACCTTAAACCACCAACATACCAAATTCATTTAGCTTGAGCATACCCAAAACTCCTTCCGGTTCCCAAAATTCGGCTTCAAAGCAGCTCAGCGGGCGTCATTTTCATGAGGTGAGGTTTCATGAGGGCGAAAAGTGGTTATGGAATCCAGCTCAAAAAAGGCTGCTACGGGACCGTCCGGAGGAGCGGGTGCGACTTCGGTGTATGGAGTGGCTGTACTACGGTTGCGGCGTGCCCTTTAACCGAATGTCGACCGAGTTGCCGGTGAGGCGAAAAGCCGTTGGTGATCAGTTTCGCGCTGATATACTGGCTTACGATGCTTCCATGAAGCCCTTCATCCTGGTTGAGTGTAAGTCGGAGGACGTAAAGCTTAACGAGGCCGCCGCGATGCAGGCAGCGCGGTACAATGAGCAGATTAAGGCTCCTTATATCGTTCTCAGTAACGGACTGGGAGAGCTTGGCTTCCGTATAAACGGTGATGGCATCGAGGCCCTGAATCCGGCATCATTGCATTCTGAGGATCAGAAGTCTGCAGACTTTCCCCGTGATGCGTCCTACTGGATGAAACGCGGTTTTTTAGGACAGAAGAGTGAAGATCGGGACGCGCATTCAGCTATGCTTAACCGGCTTTACTCGGGTGAGTCAGCAAAAATCAGCTACATCAGAGCCCCAAAAATGGACGGCTATCCGCATGCAAATCACTACTACATCACGCTTAAAAACTGGAGTGCAGGCGTTTTAGCACATGCCGATGGCTTGAACTGGCTGTGCGGGCTTCACGCTTCACCCGAATCGGGCAACCTGATGCTCCTGATCTGCCTCAACGGAAATTCAGGCTCAACATCTCCGGATGTGGTTTTCAGCAAAAGTGGGCCAGAAATGCTGCCTTCCTCTGCAGCAGATTCGGTTGTTGAGCAGCTGATGTCTCCCGGTTTTGACCCGGAACAACTGTCAAGGCTGCTAACCGAAATCTGCAGCAACAAAACTCCGTGATTTCCTGAAGGATATCATGGCCGGATGCCAAACAATTGCGCAGATTTTATTACTTTCAATAAAATTTGAATTTGACTTTGACTTCGACTTAAGATTACTGCACACCCATATATGGAAAAAATCAACCGGGAAAAGCTTTTCGACGTTTTTAAACCTGACACCGATGCACTCGTTTACCTGAAAGCAGGATCCGTAAAGCATCGCTACGACACCGATTTCGAGTACACTTTTCGTCAGGAGTCCAACTTCTTGTATCTCACGGGCGTGAACGAACCCGATTTTCACGTCATTCTGGATCTCAAAGACCGCACCTGGCATCTGGTGATGCCAAGACGTGATGCCAAATTCGCCGTTTGGATGGGTCATGTGAATCCGCCGGAATACTACAAGGAGCGCTTTTCTCCCGACAGCGTTTTGTATGATGATCAGATGGAGATGGTCTTCAAAAAGCGTGAGCCGGAAACCATTTTTTGTTTGAATGAAGAGTGCGCTGCTGCTATTCGGGAGCTTGGCTTAGCGTGCAACACCGATACCCTTCCCGAAGCGATGGCGTACTGCCGGAGTATAAAATCGGAAGAAGAGCTTAAGCTGATGCGCCGCGCCAATAAAGTTGCAAGCGAAGCCCATCGTACCGCCATGAAGATGGTTGGACAGGCCGAATATGAATATGAAGTAAAAGCCGCTTTTGAGCATGTCACCCAGAAAAACGGGATGCTCCACCAGCCTTATGGCGGCATATTTGCATCCGGAAGCAACAGTGCCATTCTGCACTATGTAAAAAACACCAGCGCCATTGAGAAAAACGGCCACTTCCTCATAGATGCCGGAGCCGAATACAAAGGCTACGCAGCGGACATCACCCGTACTTTTCCGGTAAACGGAACCTTTTCAAATCCGCTCTCAGAGCTGTACGACATCACCCTGCAGGCCCTATCCGAAACAAGCAGCGGAGCGAGACCAGGCGTTAAAATGGAGGACCTACACCTGCATGCCGCAAGAGTGATAGTTGAAGGATTAAAAAACTGCGGCTACATTAAAGGAGACGTGGAAGAGATGATGCAGGTGAACCTGTTTGCGCTCTTTTTCCCTCATGGGCTGGGTCATTTCCTCGGACTCGATACCCACGACGTAGGCGGCTACCTCAAGGGGGTTGAGCCCATCGACCGCCCCGGGCTCCGTTTCCTGCGTGCACGCCGTACCCTCGAAAAAGGCATGGTTATAACCATCGAGCCGGGACTGTACATGATTCCCGCCCTGCTCGAACCCGCATTCAGCGATCCGAAATACAAACCTTTCCTGAACGAAAGCAAGCTGCGTAAGCTTCTCGGTTTTGGAGGTATACGTATCGAAGACAATCTGGTCATCATCGAATCCGGAAACGAAAACCTCACAGACGTACCGAAAAAACGAGCTGATATAGAGGCATTGATGAAAGGGTGATAATAGCAAAAGTGATGGCATTCTTTTGCAAGGTGAACAAGATTTTGAGGATTTGCGGATAATCAGGATGAACAGGTCCTGCCAGATCATTAGACCTTTTCCTCGTAGTAATCCTGCGTTTCGCTAAATCAAGATTTTGGCAGAAGGATAAAGAAAGTAGTTCCCAATTCATGTTTACTTTCAAACCAGATTTCTCCATTCATCCGGACAATAAAATCGCGGGTTAAGGTGAGGCCAAAGCCTGTACCTTTTTCATTTTTGGTTCCCCTTCGCGTCCAGTTTTCTTTGCCAAATACTTTAGACTTCATGTCATCGGGTATTCCGATTCCGGTATCACTAACAGATAGTAATATTCCGTTTTCGTGTTCTTCAGCAGAAACGGTTATTGAATCGCCGGAATCTGAGAATTTTACAGCATTGGTAATCAGGTTTCACAGAACAAAAAGCATAGCGTTGTAATCAGCTTTTACAGCTGGCACATTGAGATTTCCGCTCACCAAAGTTATTTTCTTTGTGTCTGCAACAAATTGTTGAGACTGGTAAACTTCACTCACCAGTTCCCTGATATCCACAGAAGTTGTGATGATCTCTACACCGGCTAGCTGCTCGGTAGCCCAGGCCAATAGATCAACCATGACGTTTGCGTTTTCCTGTACAGAAACTTCAAGCTGCGGAACCAGTTCCTGCAGTTCCTCCTGCGTAATTAAACCACTTTTAAGCAGACTCAGAAGGCCCTGCATAGACATTAGCGCATTACGCAAATCATGTGAGACAATAGCAAAGAGCTTATCTTTCGATTTGTTCAGTTCCTGGAGACTTTCTTTTTGAATTTGTAGTTTTTCAAGCATCACCTCTTTTTCGCGGGTACTTTTTTTCATTTGGATTAGCAGTACAAAAAAAAGAAGAATGAACAACCCGCTGATAATAATTACAGTGTATTGAAGACGAAGCCGTTTTTCACTCTGAAGCTGCTTCTCATTTAATAAACGGTTAATCTGGTTCTGCCTTTCCAATTCAAGTCGATTTTCCGCCTGCGCCAGTTCACTTGTCCATCTGGCTTCATTAAGGCTATCAGACAGGGCTGAATATTCTAATAGTATTTCATAAGCCTCACCGAAACGTTGTTCCTTTGCATAAGCATTGTGAAGTTCCAGAGCTACATCCCTGCGGAAATCAGCATTTACAAGATTTCTTGCGCGCTCATGGGCAAGCTCCAGCTTATAAATTGACTCGGGTAAACGGTTTTGGCTGGCATATAGCTTGCCTAACTCAAAAAAGTTATAGTATTCCCCGGTGAGTTGACCCGACTGGCGGCTTATCGCCAGAGAACTCATTAGCTTTTCTTCAGCTTCTTCGTAACGCTGCATCAGAGAAAGTGTACGCCCCTGGTTGTGTACCACAATAGCTGATGGCGCACCAGGACTCAATACAGCCAGCGCTGCCAGAGCGCTGTCGTAACTTAGAAGAGCTTCCTGATATTTTCCAGCATCTGTATAGACATTCCCAAGATTAATTTGGGCTCTGTATATTTCGAGTTTAGCATCTCTTTCCATTGCCATGTTCAGAGACTCATTCAAATAAAACAGACTTCGCTCAAAGTCTTTTTGGCGACCATATTCAGCGCCTAAATTATTATAAATGTATGATAGTAATTCTTGATCATCTGTAAACCTTGCTAACTCTAAAGCCTCCAAAAAATACTCCAGCGAAAGAGATAATTCTCCTGTACTCGAATATGCTAATGCAATATTATGAAGATTACGTGCCCTTAAATTTACCTGTTCATTATCCGGTAGTCTGTAAATATAGTTCAAGGCAGTTTTGTGATATGCTATAGCCTTAATCAGATCCCCCCTTTCGCTACTTAATGTACCAAGCTGATTATAGAGCTTTGACAAATTGATAGATTCCGGAAACTCTTCTAGTGCTGTATTCAGGATATAAAGCGCAGCAGAGGCATCACCGCCAAGCTGGTTTGCTCTGCTCTTTATAAGGAGAGCCTTAAGTGTACCTTCTTCATCACCAAAATCTCGAAACACTTGTTCAGCCTGGACGGTAAGTTCAAGTGCTAAGCTCAAGTTCCCTGATGTAAGAGCATCTCTGCTTTGATCTATCAACCGGTGAGCATTAGCGTCTGTTTCTGTACTGCCGGCAGAGATATGCACAGCTGAAACGCCAGCATGAAATATGAGCAGAAAGAAAACCGCCATTAACGTAAATAATAGTTTCAAAAAAGTGTCTCCCGACAAAATGCCTAAATATTAGCCATCACGTAACTATAGATGACTTCCACTAAATAACCCGAACAAAAATAATGATAAATATGAATAAAATATAAGCATATCTTTCAAGTACAATATGCACTAAACTATTCCTTTTGCATGCTGATAAAAAACTAGAAAGGTATCCCCTCACCCCTCCATTTCCAAAATCCGCTCCATATCCCTGATGTGCCCGGGTATGTGGTCTTTGGCGATACGCCATACGAGATGAAGATCAACTCCGAAGTATTCGTGGGCGAGGAAATTCCGGAGCTTGTACATGCGGTCCCACGGAATTTCAGGGTATTTATTTTTGATGCGCCTCGGCAGATTGTTTGCAGCTTCGCCAATCACCTCAAAATTGCGAATTGCAGCATCGCTAACAAGCTCATCCCGCATAAAGGTTTTAGCGTTCGAGCGCTCTATATACTTTTCAATCCGGAGCATGGCATCATAAATATCTTCGAGCAGATATCTGTAGCTTCTCTTTTTTCTTGATGTACGGGGAATATTCATCCGACGGACCTACTGCTGCTGTTATACATAGCGAACCTCCTTCAGAATAGAATCACGGAGCTGCTTTTTGAGCGCTGTGTTGGTGGTGAGGTCAACCGGTTTTCCAAGCTTTTCCTCAAGCAGCTCGAGCATTTCGAAGAACTCCCAGCCAAGCGGTTCTTCAAGCTCAACCAGAATATCCACATCGCTGTCACGATCAGGCTCATTTCGGGCAAATGAGCCAAAAAAACCAATCCGGGTTACGCCAAAACGCTGCTTCAGCTCAGCCTTCAGGCCGGTCAGGATTTTCACCACTTCATCGGTGGTGAGTGTCCTCATAGCACCCTGCCGCTCTATATCTTCTGAATCGTTTTTGTTCGACATTTTATTTTCCTTCGGTTATGCTCGTCCCGCTCGTAATATCAAATTTTAAGTGTTGAGTTTTAATGTGAATCTATCCGTGAAAATTTGTGTCCTTCAAAAGTGAAATATCAATCCGGAAGGTTACGGATCGGCTCAGAGAATAAATGATATAAAACTTAAAATTTAACATTTAAAATTTTCGCTTCAGCGTCCGGGCAATTTCGCCATAATATTCCAGCAAAGCCGAATTTTTCATGGAATCGCGGCTTGCGGCTTTTTCCGGCGCTATACCTTCAAGAATGCGCTTCACAGGTTTTTCCATTTTCTTGCCGCTCAGCGTATAGGGAATCTCTTTTACACTGATGATTTCATCGGGCACGAAGCGGGGTGCGATCCGCTCCCGAATTTCGGCAGCTACCTGCTTCCGAAGCTGATCATCGACCGGATTATCATCACCCAGCACGACAAACAGCGGCATGAACCAGCTTCCGTCGGGCCGCTCGATGCTTACTACCAGGCTGTCTTTGATTCGGTCGTTGGTCTCAACAGCCCGATAAATTTCGGACGTTCCGATACGTACGCCCATTTTGTTGAGCGTTGCGTCCGAACGTCCATAAATTACGCAGCTCCCGCGCCCGGTAACCTTCAGCCAGTCGCCATGTCGCCAAACGCCCGGAAACATACCGAAATAACTTTCTTTATAGCGCTTCATCTGCTCATCACCCCAGAAATATACCGGCATGCACGGCATCGGTTTGGTAATGACCATTTCACCGACTTCACCCGTCACGGCTTCACCCTGCTCGTTAAATGCATAGACCGAAGCGCCCAAAATCCGGCACTGTATTTCTCCGGCATGTACGGGCAGAAGTGGATTTCCGCCCACAAAGCTGGAGCAAATATCGGTTCCCCCGCTGGTCGAGTTCAGCTGTATGTGCTTGCCAACGTGTTCATAAACCCATTTGAAGCCTTCCGGCGGAAGCGGTGAGCCTGTCGAGCCTACCGAGCGCAGACTGCTCAAATCGTTGTTATTTGCCGGTTCTATGCCCTGCTTCATGCAGTTAACAATGTAGGTAGCACTGGTGCCAAAGGTGGTCATTTTTGATGCATCCGCAAAATCCCAGAGCGCATTCATGTCCGGATATGCCGGGCTTCCGTCGTACACCACGGCTGTCGCTCCACGCAGCAAGGCGGCCATCACCACGTTCCACATCATCCAGCCCGTTGTCGAGAACCAGAAAAACCGGTCGCCCTTCCTAACATCGGCGTGGAACTCCATGTACTTTAAATGCTCCAGCAGCATGCCGCCATGACCATGAACAATCGGCTTCGGCAGCCCCGTCGTGCCGGAAGAGTACAAAACCCAAAGCGGATGGTCGAAAGGGACGGCTTCAAACTGAAGCGGCATATCCTTAATTCCGGCAGCATTTTCCCAGCTTGTAAGGGTGATGGCTTCATCGGGCGTATCAACTTTCGGAGCGTCATCGAGATACGGAATATGAATGACGTGCTTAAGCCCCGGCATGGCCTTAATAATTTTTGTAGCCCGCTCTCGCCGGTCGTGTGCTTTGCCGTTGTAGCGATATCCGTTTACCGTGATGAGCACCTTCGGCTCAATCTGGCTGAATCGCTCAATTACGCTGTCCGTGCCAAAATCGGGCGAGCAGCTCGACCATACCGCACCAACGGCCGATGCCGCCAGCATTCCGACAAACGCATGTGGCGTATTCGGCAAATACGCCGCAACCCGGTCCCCTTTTTCTACACCTGACTTCCGGAAAAAATGTGCAAGTGAGCTCACCTGCTGCCGAAGCTCTTCCCAGGAAGTTTCCTGATAGGAAACCGTCTCTGACCTGAATATCAATGCAGGGCTTTCGGTGGTTTCGTTTCTGAATACGTGCTCGGCAAAATTCAACCGCGCTCCAGGAAACCACTCTGCTCCCGGCATTCTGCTTTTTTTAAGAACTGCAGAATATGGCAGCGTCGATTTGATTTCAAAATATTCCCACAGAGACTCCCAAAACGCTTCGGTTTCCTTTACCGACCACTCCCATAAAGCGTTGTAATCCATGAACTGAAGTCCTTTTTTGGCCTCCAGCCATTTAATATAGCGGGTAAGGTTGGCATCGTTCTTTTGCTTTTCGGTCGGCTGCCATAG
>JAIUMA010000007.1 GCA_022565795.1 Balneolia bacterium | reverse complement strand
GTCGGGATGACAGGATTTGAACCTGCGACCCCACGCCCCCCAGGCGTGTGCGCTACCGGGCTGCGCTACATCCCGAACTCTTTACAGATTCCAAATATAAAGAAAAGCCTGTCTTTTTTAAAGACTGAATAACATCCACTTTCATTTATTTAAAAGCAAAGTAGCCGCTTTTTAAGCGGCTACTAATGTAATACATACGGCTACTTTACTCAGCCTGAGGCTACACTTCTGCAGTACTGCGCAGCATCCAGGCTACTTTGGAATGTACATGAAGACGCTGGGTTAACAAGTCCAACGAGGCTTCATCGTCGCCTTCTTCACATGCAGGAAGCACAGAACGGGCTGTTTGAAGCACCTGTTCATTGGCCTCCATCAGTCTTTTTACCATAGTCATGGCGTCCGGGATTTCGTCTTCCTCTTCGACCTTGGTAATTTTCGAATACTGTTTAAAGCTACCCGGGGCGTAAAATCCCAGCGCGCGGATTCGTTCCGCTATTTCATCAATCGCTCCGGCCAGCTCGGTATACTGCTCTTCAAACATTTCGTGCAGCGAGTGGAAATGCGGACCAGTCACGTTCCAGTGGTAGTTGTGAGTCTTAAGGTACAACATATAGGTATCAGCGAGTGTAGCGCTGAGCCCGTCGGCAATAGCCTTACGATTTTCTTCTGAAATACCTATTTCAATACTATTTTTTGAGGTTGCTTTTTTAACAGCCATAATGATTCAAATTTTGAGTTAATAATAACTTCACCATCATCAACAAACCGCCTTGAAAAAGCGTTTAGTTATCTGCCAGTTTAAATGCGGTCTAAGTACGTTTATTCCGGCACCGCCACGTCCTTAAGGCGAATCTGTATCGATTTTTTACGGTTCCAATTATTTTCCTCCAGCACGTAAGCAATGTCAATTCCTTTGCCGTTGCTTTCCCGCACTTTCGGAAGATATTCATGCATATTAAAACCAATTACGTCGAATGGTTCGGATCCGTTTTGAGCGACCCTCATCTTGAGGTGACCGTTGCCAACTACCGAAGGAGTTCCCACCACCTGAAGTCCGCGGCTTACAAATGTTGGCCTCATATTTAGCGGACCGTAAGGCTCAAACTGGTTGAGTACTTTCCAGAACTTGAGATCTACCTCACTGAGGTCAAGTTCCGCATCCACGAGCAGCTCCGGCTTGAAGTCGTCATCACACAGGTCACTGCTCACCACTTCCTGCAAGCGGGCTTTGAACTCCTCCAGATTGCACTCCTCCATTGTGAGACCGGCGGCAAACTCATGACCACCGAACTGCAGCAAGAGGTCATCACACTGCTTCAGTGCATTATAAATGTTGAAGCCTTTGATACTCCGTGCCGAACCTTTGATTTGCCCGTCTACGGTGCTTAGCATTACGGTTGGGCGGCAATAGAGATCCACAATGCGGGAGGCCACAATGCCAATAACGCCCAGGTGCCAGTCGTCGCTATGAAGAACCACAACCGAGGCTTTATCCACATTCACATCTTGTTCAATAATTTCAAGGGCTCCTTTCATGGTTTCGGAGTCTTTATCGCGGCGTTTTTTATTGATCGCCTCCAGCTCACGAGCCTGCCGCGCTGCTGCTTCATCCGTATCGGAGATTAGCAACTCGACAGCCTTTCCGGCATCGCCCATTCTACCGGCCGCGTTAATTCTCGGGCCTAGCGAAAAAACAATTTGTGATGTAGAAATCGAGCCGATTTCCATCTTAATAAGGTTAGCCAGCGCCTTTATTCCTGTTCTCGGAGTCTCATTTATGAGCTTGAGACCCTGACGCATCAGCACGCGGTTTTCATCAACCAGCGGTACGATATCTGATGCAATTGAGATAGCTACCAGGTCCAGAAACTGGCTCGCATTGCTTCCGTCAAGACCTAAAGACGTTAGCGTAGCCTGAACAAGCTTGTAGGCAACTCCGGCGCCGGAAAGTCCGTCAAACGGGTAGTTGCAATCAGGGCGTTTCGGATCAAGAACGGCAACGGCATCCGGAATAACATCACCCGCATTGTGGTGATCACATATGATGAGGTCGATGCCTTTTTCTTTCGCATATTTCGCCTCCTCGACAGCTGTAATTCCGCAGTCTACCGAAACGATGAGCTTTGCATCAGACTCTATCGCTTTTTCAATGCCTTCGATGGAGATGCCGTACCCATCTTTAAAGCGATGGGGAATAAAATAGCTTGCATTCAGTCCGAACTGCTTCAGAAAAAGATATACGATGGATGTCGAGGTTGTACCATCAACATCATAATCTCCGTAAACGAGCACTTTCTCCTGGTTACGGATAGCTGCTGCCAGCCGGGAAGCGGCAACGTCCATATCCTTCATTAAAAAGGGATCGTAAATATTCTCTTGGGTCGGCCTGAAGAATGTTTTGGCCTGATCGAAAGTTTTTATTCCTCTGAGGGCAAGCAAATGCGCGATAACCGGCGATACCCCAAGCGACTGCTGTAAAGCAGATACAGCGGTGGTATCTTCCGGTTGGGCGAATATCCAACGGAATGACATGTTAATCCTGTATTTATTTTTCTTTTCATTGAATAGGTAACGGGCGGTCAGGCCGGTCGCCAGCATGCATCAGTGATGCAGGTAATGTCTGCTTGGTGTGGCTTAAATGCCATCACCTCATATAAACAAATAACAGAATACAACAGTTCTGCCACATCATATTTAATCTAAACGGTTCAGGCTTTTAATCAAATTATTTTTGATGTTTTGGCAACTTATTACGTTAACGGAGTCATAAGGATGAGTTATTATGATGCGGCCACTTTCGGTAAAACCCGCATCATTTCTTATATTTGGCTTTTCTTTTACCAAGCACCACAAAATGATTGAAAACGGAACCTATTTAGCTAAAACGCATCCCGGACTCGAGCCGGTTCTGAAGTCAGAACTGGAGAGCGCCGGAGCTTCCTATCTTTTTGAATCTGAAGGAAGCATCCGTTTTCAGGCGCCCGATGAAATTCTATACACCTTCCTGCTGCGTACGCGCGTCTGTACCAGCTTTGAGCTTATTCTGTCTCAGCCAGTGGATGCTTCAACAGCCGATGTGGCTGCACTTACCAAACTGGTAAACTGGACAGAAGTGATTCCGCTTCACTCTGTCTTTAAAGTGCAGGCATTTCATAACGGCTCAACCGGTTCTGCTCTCAGAGGACTGGCAAACGAGCTTGAAAAATCTATTTGCTCCGTATTTCAGCATACGTTTGAATCTGCACCCAAGCCTGCCCGCGAAGAAGAAGAGCCGGAGTTTGTAATCAATATTCAGATCAGCAGTAATGGCAGCTGTCAGCTCATGCTTGAGGCCGGCGGCGAAGTGCTTCATAAACGCGGCAGACTTCACGATTCAAACGCGGCAGTAGTCAGCCCCGCTTTGGCGGCCGGACTGATTGCGCTAAGCGGATGGGACGGCACCTCATCATTTATAGATCCGTTTGCCAATAACGGCTCATTTCTGATTGAAGCCGCTCGCTTCGCCAAGCACAGAACACCACTGTTTGAAGACGATGATCTGCTAATGAAAAAATGGCGAACGTTCCGCCATGCGCTCTGGAAAAAAAAGCGTGAAGAAATCGTGGCCGAAATGCGAAAGGATGTCGACTGGATTTTAGGAAGCGATTCAAACTATGAAAACATCTCCCGAATACAGTATCTGAGCCGTCTCTTGAGGCTGAATAACAACATCAAGCTGAGAGTTGCCAAGCCAAACACTATCTTTTTCCCGAATAAGCCCGGACATATTCTTACAGCGCCTCCGCTGGAGACCGACCTCAAGCTCCTTGGCGACTTCGCCCGGGTAACGAAGATGTACGCCAACGGCTACAAAATGGGCGTGTTCAGTTCGATCGCTAATATCGATACCATCATGGGTATGAAGCCTTTACAGACGACGAAGCTTCATTTCAATGAGCGCGATTACACGTTCATGCAGTTCGACATTTTCAGCAACAAACCCGAGGTGAAACCGGGGAAAAAATTCAAACCAACTCAGAAAACTTCTGGTCCGGGCAGCAAGCCTTCCACCCGAAAACCCCGTAAGTAGCATCGATATTAGAGTTACGTAACGATTCATTTCGACATATCCGTAGGTCTATCAATTTTCAAATATTCTTGTTAGGAGTCGAAAATCTGCGTATTATATGGAAGCGCTTTTCTAATAGATGAGCGCTCAATAAGAGGTTTTAGAATGTATAGATTCTCATAAGAACAAGTAGCAAGATTCTCATATCTGCACTCATAGCACTAAGGACGGCGTCTTGTTAAGGCGCCGTCTTTGTTTCAGGCTGTTTTTCCCTTCCCCTCCACCGGTCACTTCCGGTTTCTGCACTATACCTCAAGGCACTTCTTTGCGTTTTATTTTGTTTATCAGCATGGAATTATCTTATTGCAAAGAGCCTTATCTTTGCCCCTCAATTTGTAACAACAGAGAGTAATAATGAAAAAAGAAGAGTTTTTAAAGAAAGACCGTATCATTAAGGGTATTACCAGCGACGGTCATTTTAAAGTGAGCGTTGTTAAGACCACAGAGGTCGTTAAAAACGCAGCCAGGCGACACGATTTATCGTTGCTTAATAAGGTTTTACTCGGCCGCGCCCTCACCGGAACCATGCTTTTGGCGTCTTCGCTAAAAGGTGAAGAGCGCATTCGCCTCAGACTGGAAGGCAACGGGCCTACGGGCGTAATTCTGGCAGAAGCTAACAGCGTGGGCGAAATCCGCGGTTTTGTTCAGAATCCACACGCTGAGCTCGATCCGGCTGTTCACAACTCTGTAGCTGAAGGCATCGGACTCGGGGTGCTTACCGTTTCGAAATCACTTTACAATGAAGCTGATCAAATAAACGGCTCCGTTGAAATAGCCAAAGGAACCATCTCCGAAGACATAGCCTACTATCTGGCACAGTCCGAGCAGATTCACTCTGCAATTCACCTTGATGTCTCGCTGGATGATGCAGGCGAAATCAAGTCTGCAGGTGGTGTTCTTATTCAGGCACTGCCGGATGCGCCGGAAGAGAAAATCACCGTTATTCAGAACAATCTGAAGAATATGCCTCCGGTCTCCGAATTATTCGAAAAAGGTGAATATATCGATGATATTCTTAAGGAAGTGACATCACCCTACACAGTAAAAGAACTTGCGCGGGGACCCGTACATTTCTTCTGCAGATGTACACGCGACCGCTTCATCAGCGCTATTGAAATGCTTGGACAGGAGGATCTTGAGGAAATCTCAGATAAGGGTCAGGAGTTGGTTTGCCACTATTGCAATGAGCGCTACTTTATTACAAAGGATGAAATTGGTCAGATTTTAGCTGACAAAAAGATACAGATGAACTAAGTACTCATCCGCTGATTATACAAAAAGAAAAGGCCGCCTGAGATTTCAGACGGCCTTTTTCATGTTCAATAAACGCTGCCTGGCCTACTTGTAGGACTCAAGCTCTGCTTTGATCCGCGCATAAATTTCTTCGATAGATCCCATGCCATCAATTTCTTTGTATACGCCCTGCTGCTTGTAGAAATTGATTACAGGTGCAGTCTCTTCGTTGTATACTTCCAGCCTTACTTTTACTTTTTCCGGAGTATCGTCGCTTCGGCCTTCGCCCCGGCTTAGTATTCGCTTCATCAGCTCCTCATCCGGTACCTCAAGTGAAATGAAGCCATTCAGCTTACGGCCTTTGTTTTTGAGTCTTTGATCAAATGCCTTAGCCTGAGGAACGGTTCTCGGGAATCCGTCTAGTATATACCCGTTAGCGTATTCCGGTGCATCCAGAGCTTCTTCAACCAGTTCAACGACCGTTTCATCCGGAACAAGCTTGCCTTCATCCATAATCGACTTCACCTTTTTACCAAGCGGCGTCTGATTTTTAATTGCAGCCCGAAACATATCGCCCGTTGAAAGCTGGGGGATGTTAAAATCTTTCTCTATCAGTTTTGCCTGTGTGCCTTTTCCCGCACCGGGAGGGCCAAATAAAATTATGCGCATAGTCTGGTTCTTAAGGTTGTTTAAATAATTGCGAGGCCGGCCTGATACAGCAGCCGACGCTTAATTCATAGTAATTATATCTCTATATTCTGTGTAAAGCTTCTCAATTGAGCGTCAACACGCAATGTTGGATAAGTTTTTTTCACAGCATTTTAAAATAACACAATTCTGCTTTTATCTAAACTTTCAGCATGAATCTGCTAAGCCTGCTACAGTCTGAAAATGATACTACCTCAACGACCAGTGAGGTAATTGACGTCGTCGAAAATGAACTAGCCGACTTCTTTAATGAAATCTGGACGTTCTTAAGCACCGGTATATTTAACGTAAAAGGTACGGAGATTACGCTTGGCAGTATTATCATCTTTTCTTTCCTCATTTTCTTTTTTATTGCGGCCTCGAAGATTTTGTCGAGACTCCTCTACAGCAGAGTGCTTAAAAATGTGAAAATGGATGAAAGCGTTCGCTACACCCTTCAGCGAATCACCCATTACACCATATTGATTCTCGGTGTGCTGTTCTCTTTTCAGTTTATCGGCATTGATCTTAGCGGACTCACCGTAATTTTTGGACTGCTTTCTGTTGGCATTGGATTTGGACTGCAGAATCTTACTTCGAATTTTATCTCTGGTATTATGCTGCTTTTTGAACGCCCCATTAGCGTTGGTGATCGCATCATTGTAGGTGAACTGGAGGGCGACGTTAAGGAAATCAACATGCGATCAACGACCATTAACTCCATTGATAACGTTTCCATTATTGTGCCTAACAGTGATTTCATCTCCGGCAACGTAATAAACTACTCGCATGGCGACACCCGAATTCGCATCACGGTTGATGTTGGCGTTTCCTACAGCTCCGACCTCGATCTTGTTTTGAAAGTTATAAAAGAAGTCGCTATGAACCATGAACGCGTAATTAAGTCGCCAGAGCCGATTGTGCTGTTTCGTGATTTTGGTGACAGCGCCTGGGAAATGAGGCTGCGCTGCTGGATTTTCAATCCAAAAGAGCAGTATGTAATTGCGTCGGAACTGCGCTGTGAAATCGTGCGTGAATTCAGAAAAAACAACATCGATATTCCTTTCCCGCAGCGCGACCTGCACGTTCGCTCTCCTCTGCCAGTTCCGCTTACCAACCGCGAAAAGACCTCTGAATAACAATCTCAGCATAGCGAATAACAGCTCCATAACGCTACTCTGAGACTCCAACCCTTGCTTTATGACGCAACGCGCAAACTTTTTCTTGACTACTCTGACGCGTTGCGTTATATTTAAAGTGTTATGCCACGAATTATAAAAAAATATGGGAACCGAAAGCTGTACGACTCTTCCGAGAGCCGGTACATCTCTATGACAGAGCTGAAGGAAATCATCCGCAGCGGTGAAACGGTTGTCATTAATGACAGCAAAACCGGCTATGAAATTACCTCAGAAGTCCTCACAAAGGCCATTGTAGATCAGGGCGGCAAGGAAACCCTTTCTCCTGATGCACTGCATGCGCTCATCCGCTGGGGCACCGAAACCTTTGAATCAGGCCTGGCGATTTTTGGCAAGTCACTTCATAAAGTGCTGCCCGTCGCCAATGTATCTGACGTTCGAAGTCTGCTGGGTAAAATCAGCGAGCTTGAAGAGCGCGTCGACAGCCTTCAGCAGAAGGTTGATGAGCAGCAAAACAGATCGGAATTATCATAAAGAAGGCAGATACTACATTTTAACCTAAAACGGAGCACACCATGAGTACCAAGAAAAAAGAATCTGAAAAAAGAGAATCCGCCGTTGAGGCATTAAGCGGCAAAGCGCGTGAAGTATGGCTTGCCGGACTTGGTGCACTTGCGAGCGTTGAAGAAGAAGGAAACAAAGTATTCAACAAGCTGGTCGATAAGGGAACAGCATTCGAAGAACGGGGCAAAAAACAAATTGACGAAGCCTACGAAGACCTGTCTGATTCCTATAAGAAGCTTGAGAAGAAGCTGAAATCTACCTTCAACAAAGCCGAAGACGAAATTGATGAAAACCTTCAGGAGCTAATCCACAAAATGGGCGTTCCTACACAGGATGAAATTAAGGAGCTCACTACCCAGGTCGAGAAGCTGATTGATAAAGTAGATCAGCTTTCCAAGAAAGTGGACCAGGGCGAAAAGAAAGCAGCTGCTTCTAAGTCCACCGCATCCAAATCTAAGTAGCAGCAGCCATTCAAAGCTGTTGAAGCAAACGTTAAAGAGCCATGCGGTCCTGCCGCATGGCTCTTTTTTTATTCTATTCGTTTGTCATTTCTTCGAGTGAGCGCCCACGGGTCTCATTTACCAGCTTCTTCACAAAGAGGTAGGCAATGAGTCCGAACGCGGCATAGATTCCGTAAGACAGCCCAAGACCAATAGAGGCAAGCAGCACCGGGAAGCTCATGGTAATCATAAAGTTTGCTCCCCACTGCATCAGTCCGCAGACGGCCAGCGCAGCACCGCGAATCTGATTTGGGAACATTTCACCGAGCATTACCCACATCACCGGTCCCCACGAAACAGCAAAGAACGCGATGTAGGCGTTAGCAGCGATGAGTGCATAGATACCGTTGTTTCCGGCAGACTGCAGATTACCTGATTCGCCTATTGGCGCGGTGGCAAAAAGAACCGCCATAATACCGAGCATTACAGCCTGCCCCAGAGAGCCAACAAGCAGCAGCGGCTTACGACCAATTTTGTCAATAAGCATGATGGCTACAACCGTAAAGCCGACGTTTACTGTCCCGCTAATCACGTTCACTAAAAGGGCATCAGCTTCGGTAAATCCGGCTGCCTGCCAAAGCGTGGCGCCATAGTAGAAAACCACGTTTATTCCTGTAAATTGCTGAAGAACCGCCAGGCCGATACCTACCCAAACGATTGGGTGAAGCTTACCCGTAGCATTAGACACCAGGTCTCTTAGCCCCGGCTTACTATCCAGACGAAGTGTCTTTTTTATCTCCGCAACTTTATCCGAGAAGTCAAAGTTATGAGCCATCGAAGAGAGCACGCTGTTTGCCTGCGTCTCACGGCCGGCAGCTACCAGATAACGTGGTGATTCCGGGATAAAGATCAGTCCGGCGAAAAACAGTGAAGCCGGGATGATTTCCATCCAGAACATCCATCTCCACGCGCTGTAGCCTAACCAGAGTTCATTAATTGCGGTGCCTCCTGCGGCATTCGCAATGAGGTAGTTGCTCAGAAATGCGATAAACAGACCAAGAACGATCATCATCTGCTGAAGGGTAGCAAGGCGGCCACGAATCGATGCGGGCGCAATCTCACTGATATACGCCGGGGTGAGCACGCTCGCCGCTCCTACGGCAAGTCCGCCCAGCACGCGGTAGAACACAAATTCTGCCGATGAGCCCGACATACCTGAACCGTATGCGCTTACGATGAAGACCGCTGCGGTAACCATCATTACGGGCTTTCGGCCAAACTTGTCGGCCAGGTTTCCGGCGAAGAACGCACCCACGGCACATCCTAAGAGCATCGACGCCACGTTAAAGCCAGTACCAACGGCATCCGAGTCGAAAGAATGCTGAAGCGCGTCTACTGTTCCGTTAATTACGCCGCTGTCGAATCCAAATAAGAAACCGCCCAGCGCGGCGATTACTGATAGAAAGATTATTCGTACGAGCTTATACGACGGCTCTTGAGTTCCCTCATTTTTCAATTCCATTTTCCGGTTCTGTTTTATCAGAAGTTTACAAAGCACGCTACATTCAGGAATTTTTCCTGCTTGGATATTGCCAAGAATTGAACCCTTTTGCAAATGGAATTTGCGTCGCTCTGTTTACTCCTCCTTTCGGGTTAGATACCGAAAAATTCTCCGGGTATAGAGTACGGCCACGACTGCCATCACCAGTAAAGGATACCAAATTGATTCGGCTCTGCCAGAAAGAACGGACTCCAGCATAATGGCGAATATGGCGGCCGCTCCGGCGTATTCAACAAGCTGAAGCTTACGGCGTCGTTTTTCGTCCCTGCTGAATAAACTTCCTTTTGAAGTAAGCAGATAAAAAATCCAAAAAAGCAGGGCAAAAAAAATATAAATCATCGGTCGGACCCGGCCTTAATGCCTTCAGAAACTTTAGCGAAAAACATCAAAAGATATTCCGGCCAAGAAATGCCTTGCTCAGCGTGGCCTCATCGATGAACTCAAGCTCTGTTCCCATCGGAATGCCGTGGGCTATCCGCGTGATTTTCACTTCGAAAGGCGCCATCATCTTGTTAATGTAGTAGGAAGTAGCCTCTCCTTCGGCATCGGGGTTCAGAGCGAGTATGAGCTCCTCAACCGGTGTTTCCGTGCTGTTTACTCTGGTGATGAGCTCCTTGATCCGAATATCATCCGGACCGATATCCTCGAGCGGAGAAATCACGCCGCCCAGTACATGGTATGTACCGCGAAACTCATTTGTTTTCTCAATCACGTACACGTCGCGAGTGTCTTCCACCACGCAAATTACGTTACGCTGGCGCTTTTCGGACCGGCAAATTGGGCATGGATCTTCGTCCGTAATCGTGAAGCAGGTCGAACAATAGCGGATTTTTTCCTTTAAATCATGCAGCGCCTGGGCGAGCATGAAAACGTCTTCTTTTTCCTGCTTTACCAGATGCATGGCCAGTCTTTGAGCCGATTTCCGGCCAACACCGGGAAGTTTTGCGAGCTGCTCAACAGCTCGCTCAAGCGTTTCAGATGTAATTTGCATTCAAATTATTTGTGCGGACGAATTTCTACAGTCCGAATTTACTTAAGTCCATTCCCGGGATTCCGCCGCCCGGCAGCATATTACGGGTTACTTCCTGCATTTTTTCTGCTCCGGCACGCTCGGCTTCAACCAGCGCCTTGTTCACTCCGGCAATGATGAGGTCTTCGAGCATATCGGTATCATCCGGATCGATTATGTCTTTCTCCAGCTTAATGCTCACAATCTGGCGGTTTCCGTTTGCGGTTACTTTCACCATGCCGCCACCCGCTTCAGCCGTAATCTCCAGCTGTCCGAGGCTGTCTTTTGCCTCCTGCATTTTCTGCTGAAACTCATTCATTTTTCCGAACAGGTCGGCCATGTTGTTATCCATAATATCTACCTTGGTATTTCTTTTAGGGTGATGTGTCTCGTGGCTTTAAAACAAACCGCCGACGTTTTCCATTTCCTTACGCTCGCTCTTAGCTACCATTCCAGCTCAGCGCCAAATACGTCTACAATTGTTTTAATTCGGGGATCTTTCTCCTGAAGTTTTTTGAACCGGGTGTACGGATCCTCCTCTTTTTTCTCATTTCCTGTCTGCTTCACCACGCACCGGATTCGCAGTTTATGCCCCACGTAAGCCTCAAGCGAGCTACTCAACGCGGCCTGATGCTCTTCAACCATTTGCGCAATGAAATGATCATGGCTGCTGAGCGTCAGAACTTTACCGTTCAAGTCGCTAGGCTGAACGCTTTCCATCGACAGGCGAACCATCGACGGAATCGGCTCCTTCAACCCTTTGATGTAATCGTCCCAAACGGATTTCACGCTGTGCAAATATACCGCTTTACTGTTGGCGGTGGTTGCAGAAGCTTTTTCGAAAATGGCGTTTTCCGGTGGAAGGCTTGCCGTAGTATCAACCGCGGGCTTTGCAGATGTCCTCTCAGTATCTGCAGCAGACTCTGGTTTTGCTGGCGGTTGTGCCTCAGTGGTTAATGCAGCTTTGGTTGTGACGCTTTCTGATGAAACCGCCGCCATTTTGTTCCTCATGCCGGGCTTACGCTTTAAGCCTGAACCATTTTGAGGTGTAAACACAGGTTTCGGAGTCGGCTCAGAAGAACCCTGAGAAGGTTTTCCGTTATCTGTTCCGGATGCCGGAGAAGTTTCCGCCTTGCGGTCATCGGCTTTGTTGCCATACGGGGAATCCTCATCCGCAGACATAGTAGCCGAAGCACCCGACTGCGCAGGCTTCGAAACGGTGCCGGATTGAGCCTGTACCGTACCGGATTTTGCGATTCTGCCTGTTCCAACGCCGTTGCCTGAAGCAAGCGCGGCCTTCAGTTCTTTTATCTCCTCAAAAAGCTGCCCCAGTCCTGAGCTTCTTTCCATTTTGATGAGCTTCAGAATCGTCATTTCAAGCAGGATTCTGGGCTGATGCGCATCGCGGATTTTGAACTGCGCCTCATGAACAATATGAAGCATCCGCATGATGTCATCTTCCGAAAACTGCTGGCTTACATCATGAAGCTGCTTTTTAACCTCTTTACTGGTTTCAATCGCGTACATGTTGCGCTCATCTCTGGCCAGAAGCATATTCCGGAAGTGCTCTGTGAGCGCCATCAAAAATTCCTGTATGTCGTGGCCTTCCTGCAGCAAATCGGAAACCAGACGAACACCAGCCACCGTGTCATGCTTCTCGATGTGCGTGGTAAGGGTGAACAGCCGATCCATGCTCACCGCATTAAAGGCCTTCATCAGCTCTTCGTAGCGGATGGTGGTTCCACAGAGCGCAATCACCTGATCCAGCAGGCCAAGCGCATCACGGAGCGCTCCTTCAGCCTTGCGTGAAATCATGTGCAGGGAATCATCGTCTATTTCAATGTTTTCCTCTGTACAAATGTTTCGCAGGCGCTCAACTATTTCCGGAACCGAAATCGGCTTGAAATCAAACCGCTGCACGCGCGACAGAATCGTAGGAAGCACCTTGTGAGGCTCAGTAGTTGCAAAAATAAAAATAGCGTATGATGGCGGCTCTTCAAGCGTTTTCAGCAGCGCGTTGAACGCAGCTTTCGACAGCATGTGAACCTCATCTATAATAAAAATCTTGTAGCGGCCGGTTTGGGGAGGAACCCGAACGGCATCGCGAATCCGGTGCGCGTCTTCAACTTTATTGTTTGATGCTGCATCGACCTCAAGAATATTGAGCGTCTGGCTGAGGGCCTCGCCATCAACATCGGCACCCACTTCGTTTATGGTCCGGGCCAGAACACGAGCCATAGTCGTTTTCCCGACGCCCCGCGGGCCGCAAAACAGGTAGGCGTGCGAGAGTCTGTTTCCCTCAATGGCGTTTTTCAGCGTACTGCTCACATGCTGCTGCGAAACAATATCTTCAAAATGTACCGGACGATATTTTCTTGTGAGCGCTTTGTATTGATCAGACATGATTGATTTTTAGCAGTTTAAGAGCTTTCTATGGCTGGAACAGACCGACTGTAAAGTACCAAAAAAACGGGCCAATGTTAAACACCTGCTTCTTTATCCTGCTCATTTTTTTCGTGATGATGAACGTTGAGAGCTTAACAAACATTACGATTAGACCTAAACAACTAAAAACAAAACAACCAGCCTTCGAGGTCAACCTCCATGATAGCTCTTATCTCCATTATCGCTTCGTTAACCATCGCCATCATTGGTATTGCATTCCTTTACAGAATTGCGCTTAAAGATGGAAACGAAGAGATTAATAAAAAACGCATTAACATCAATACCGACTATGATGGGATGGGGACTTTCGCCCGTTACATCAATAAAAAACCTTGAAAAACGTACATCAATCTCTGAGGTGTCTTTCGAAAAAGTTAAAAATCCTCAGATATTGATCATGCCAGGCATTCGGGTTTTGATACGCATGACGCTCCGACGGATACATCATCATGTCAAAATCAGTATTGCCACTTTCAATCAGCACGTTGATGTATTGAGCCGCATCCTGAAATCCAACATTATCATCTATTAATCCATGCAGGATGATGACCGGTCTCGACAAACTGTCAGCAAATGTGATTGGTGAACTGCGCTCAAAATGTTCAGGATTATCTTCCGGCGTTCCAAGCCTTGGACGCGTGTATCCCGGATTCGCGTGGTAGTAGTTGAACCAGTCCGTAACAGCCCGAAGCGCTGCGCCAGCGCTGAAAATTTCAGGCTCGTGGCTCAAAGCGTAAAGAGACATGAACCCACCATAACTGCCGCCGTAAATACCAATGCTTTCCATGTCGAGATAGCCGTAGGTTTCATCCAGAAAGTTGAGCCCGTCAACAATATCGTTTAGCTCATACCGGCCCATCCAGTTGGTCACATCTTCACGAAACGCGCGTCCATAACCGGTACTGTGGCGAAAATCGACCTCAACAACCACATATCCTTCCCTGTTCAGAATCTGATGAAACATATATTCCCTCGGATAGCTGATTGACCATCCCTGAAATACATTCTGGAGCGAACCCGCACCGTGCACAAAAACCACAACCGGATACTGTTCGCCCTCAACAAATCCGTGAGGTTTCAGAACGTCCATCGATATTACGGTAGAGTCCCGACCAGTGAAACGGTAGTAGTCGGGCTGCTGCCACTCAATCTCTCTGAAGCGATCCGGGATGCTGTTAGTGAGACGAACCTCACGGTCAGGGCGGCGAATATCGAGCAGGTGTAATTCACCAGGCTCATTCCAGGTCGTCTTCATATAGGCGATGTAACGCATATCCGGGCTGAGGCGGAAATCATACCGAAACGCCTCATCCTGAGTGAGCCTGCTGCGGCTTCTTGTATTGATGTTTATCGTATACAGATCTCTCAGCCCGGGATCACGTTCCGTGGAAGAATACACAAGCGTATTCGCACCGGCCCATTCTACCCAGTCGATCTCAAAGTCGCCGCTTGTTACACGGGTTTGTCTTGATCCATCGGCGCGAACCGTATAGATATGGCTGAATCCACTCTGCTCTGAGGTATAGAACATAGTGATGCCGTCCGGCGCGAATTTCGCCCTCATCAGAGGAGAATAAATCCATCCGTCTGTTGTTTCGCTAAAGAGCGTTATTACATCGCCTGTACTCAGATCATATGAAAAAATCTCCCGCTCCTTCATATCGTGGTTTGTAACATCGAGCAGAAAATACCGGCCATCGGCGCTTATATCGCTGTTCAGATGGTAGTTGTCGCCTTCAAAAAGCACTTCGGTTTCACCTTCATCGATATCTGCAACAAGCAGGGTGATGTGCGGCTGACCGCGTCGCGAACCGCCGGGACGTACGAACTCCGGCACATAATCCGGGAAGAAAATCTCGGCATAGTGAGACGTATCGGTCTGCTGAAGAATCAGCTTTGAATCGTTGAGCGCCCAGCCACGAATAAAAAAGCGAGGCTCATCACTATCCCGACGGGTAACCTGCCGCACTTCTGCATTCTCAAGGTGAAGGGTCCAGACGTCGCCATCTACCACAAACGCAAGCTGACGGCTATCCGAGGACCAGTGCGGATTACCGGAAACGCCGCTTGCAGAAAAAACCTGCCGCGCTCCGGTGCCGTCCATATTGGCAACAAACACCGTATTACTTCGGGTATAGGCAATCGAAGATCTATTCGGAGATACGGCTGAACGCACAGTGGAAGCATCATCATCCTCTACTTTTTCCAGCAGCTCGCCATTCAGGTTTACGCGGTATTGTCCTGTTTCGGCATAGCTGGAGTCGTTCCAGCTAAAATGCACATGATTGCCAATCGGACTGAAATTTATAACCGACGGCCGGACGCCCGGCAAGAAGGGCTCGGCAAAAATTGTTCTGAGCTGAAGCGTATCGAGTCCGGCAAAGGACTCCTGAGCACGTGCCGACTGGCTTGGGTTCAGGGCCGCAACTGCAAAGAGAAGGACTGCCAGAGATTTAAAAAGTACAAGCTTGAAAAGCGGACGTAGAGTTAGGTGTCTCATGAAAGAAATTTCGTGGACCTTATAGTAAGTATCTGTGCCTGAGTAAGGTGAGGCCTAATTTACCGAATTCAGACCGTAAAAACGTTCGAAATATCGTTTTTTGTACCCACCATTCTGATCTGAATGCTTTTAAGTTTAACAGGACTGGTTTATATCGGTTTTTAAAAGCACATGACACTCTTATATTTACACCACTATTTCAGCGGTGCAGAAGCACCTGTATTCCATCACATTTTGAGACAAAACCAGTTCAGGTCTGTGCGACCTCAATCCATAAGTTATTATTTGATTAGACTATGAAAATTCAGCTCACATCCGAAGTAGGCAAGCTCAGAGGAGTCTTAACACACACACCGGGACCCGAAGTATCGTTGGTTTCACCCGAGACAAAGGATCAGCTGCTTTTCGACGATATTATTTTTGAGGAAGACGCACGTATTGAGCATCTCGAAATGCTCGATATCATCAAAACTGCTCTGCCCGATGTAAGCGTGCTCGAAATTCAGGACTTGTTCACGCAAACCTTCGACAGTGAAGAAGCACGCACTTTTTTTGTAAACTCCCTTATTGAGAATCAGAAAGCCAAAAACCTTGCGCCGGTTAAGAAAGAGCTGCTTGCGCTGAGCCCGGGTGAGCTTACCCGTTTTGCTATCCACGGGCGAACCAAAGCTATTCCATCAGTGGAGCTGCTTCCAACCCCAAACCTGCTCTTCACCCGAGACCTTGCAGCTGTAGTCGGCAATTCGGTGGTGGTTTCGAGAGCCGCCAAGCAGGCGCGCCTCAGGGAATCGCTATTGATGGATGCCGCCGTACGTTTCCATCCGCTGTACGAAAGCGTACGCGAAAACGCCATTTTCATACAGGGTGAAGACAGCATTGAAGGTGGCGACATTCTGGTCGTATCGAAAGATTTAGTACTGATTGGCATGAGTGAGCGCACCTCGTTCAGCGGTCTGATGCATGCCGCCAGTCAGATGATGGACAAAGGGGTGAAGCAGGTGCTTATCATCGACATTCCAAAGAAGCGTTCGTCTATGCACCTCGACACAATTTTCACCTTTTCGAACACCAACGAATGCGTGGTATATCCGCCGGCAATAACCGAGCGGACCGACAACGTTGTCTCTTTGCGCAAAAACAACGGGAGCATCATCACCGAACTGAAACCTTCTTTGAAAAAAGCGCTGGAGGAATCATTAGGCTACGAATTCACGTTCATCAAATGCGGTGGCGATGATCTTACCGCACAGCAGCGGGAGCAGTGGTCGGATGGCGCCAATACGTTTGCTCTCGCCCCCGGTGTGATTATTGGCTATGAGCGAAACGTTCACACGTTCCGGGAGATGCAAAAACACGGTTACTCCATCATGACCGGAAAAGAGTTTATTAACACGTACAAAGATGGCTCATTCAATATTGATACCTGCGGAAAGCTCGTCATTACATTCGAGGGGCATGAGCTCTGCAGGGGAAGAGGCGGCGCGCGCTGTATGACGCAGCCTTTCTCGCGTCTCGACTTATGATGTGAAGCCCGGGCCATCAACTACATTTTAGCACAGGAAGATATTTTTTGAGTAATACTGAAGAACCCGAAATCATCCACGTTGACATTACGGGTGATATACCCCAAAAAAACCGGCCGGACAAGGTTACCATAATCCGGCATCTGCTCTACTTCGTCATCACGTTTATTTCCGTGGCGAGCATGGGCGGAATCTTTTTTGTGGGGCACACAGCCGAGGCAGAGAGCCTTGCCGACCTCATTTTCTGGGAAGGCATTCTGTTTGCTGCTTTGCTGCTCGGGTTTCTTGCTGTACACGAATTCGGTCACTACTTCGCGGCGGTCTATCACAATGTGAACACCTCACTGCCCTATTTCATACCGCTTCCGTTTATTTCGCCGATTGGCACGATTGGGGCGGTCATCAAAATTAAGGAGCAGATAACCGATACCATCAAGCTGTATGATATCGGGATTTCTGGTCCGTTAGCGGGCTTTGTGGTAGCGCTTGGTGTACTTATCTTCGGCTTTGCCACATTGCCCGAACCAGACTTCCTCGCAAATTTCGATCAGCATGATGAAGTAGTGGCATACGTTCAGGAGCACGGAAGCTTCCCCGATGAAGCGCTCGTACCCGACGGAGCTGAAGTGATTATGTTCGGCGAAACGCTGCTTTACACCTTCCTCGCCTCATTTTTTGACAACGCCCCGCCCATGTGGGAAATGTATCACTATCCGTTCCTGCTTGCCGGGTGGCTGGGACTGTTTTTTACCGCGCTTAACCTGATGCCGGTTGGTCAGCTCGACGGCGGCCATATCTTATATTCGCTCATCGGTTTTAAACGACATCAGTTTGTTGCACGATTGTTTTTCGGGCTGGTGGTTACCCTGGCGGGATTTGCCGCCGTACCGCTGCTTCAGTCACTAAGCGACCGCTTTATGCCCGACGGTTTATCGCTGGGCTGGCTGCTTTGGGCAATGATTTCATTCAGCCTGTTCAGGAAGGCATTTTACGGGCATCAGGTATGGACTTTGGCCGTTTGGCTATCATCGCTTGTAGTCGTCACCCTCGTATTTCTGCTTACGGCAGGAAGCAACTTTGGCTCCGGTTACGGCGTTTGGATTATGTTCACGCTATTTATTTTGTATTTCGTAAAAATCGAGCATCCACCCGTATATTTCGAAAAAAAGCTCGACCGGCGCCGTAAGATTCTGGGATGGGCTACCATGTTCATCTTTATTCTGTGCATCAGTCCGACGCCGATTTACGTTCAGTGAATGCATCCGCAGCTTAGCACCCTGCGGTGAACTCTACCGCTAAACTACTACACATACACTACTATCTATTATTTTCAGTCATTATGAAAATCAGCAAGACACTCTTCAGTATTCTTTTAATTTCATTTCTATCTTTTACCGCATTTCAGGCCTGCTCCGATGAAGCCGGAAGCCCGAATACACAAAATGAAAACAGCGCCGAAGCCCGTGCGAGTGCCCCGGTTCCTGATGGCACCATTACCGAACAGGTTCAGTTTTTAGTGGATCGCGATCGCTACGAAGAGGCTTTGGCCAAGCTTCGCAATGAAGATATGGAGGAGCCTGAAATCCAGATTATCGTTCGCGACACCCACCTCCATTACGGCAACTGGCTGATGTACCAAGCGGAAACCATCCACATGACCGAACGCATGCCGATGGCTCTCGCCCATTTTCGCCGCGTGCTCCAGCTAGACCCGAATAATCGGCAGGCACAGGCCAATATCCAGCAGATCGAAGAAATCTACGAATCTCTGGGTCGCGAAATACCAGACGGCATAGCCGAATAGAAAAACCCGTATTTTTGTATAGGGTGATGAGCCCATCACCCTATACAAACTCTCTTTTAAAATGCAGCATACCACCATGGCCGAAACCAAAAAAGCTCCCCCCTTACTGAAAAACAAAAAAGCGTATTTCGAATATAACATCGAAAAGACATTCACGGCCGGAATTGCGCTTCAAGGCACCGAGGTAAAATCGCTCCGCGCTGGACATGCGAGCTTCACGGATTCCTTTGCCTATGTCCATAAAGGGGAAGTATTACTCAAGGATCTGTATATCAAGGAGTTTGACCAAGGGTCGTATAACAACCACGACACGCGCAGAGTGCGTAAGCTTCTTCTTCACAAAGACGAGATCAACAAGATACAAACCGGTCTGCAGCAGCAGGGTTACACGCTTATTCCACTCAAGATATTCTTCACCCGCGGGCTGGCTAAAGTAGAAATAGGGTTGGCCAAAGGTAAGAAGCAGTATGATAAGAGAGCGTCTATAGCCGAAAAAGACGCAAAAAGAGAGATTGCGCGCACACTTAAGAACAGACAGGACATTTGAGCTTGCAGGCTAAGTCATCAGCCGTTGATAAAAAATAAAAAGAGACTGCCTGTAAGCCGAATTCTGTAATCCGCAGAGCGGATTGGTAATCATTTATCTGGGATGCCGGTCGCCCGGCACCTCGAGCAGCCTACCCGATAGCATCGTAACCGGTAGTACATACTATCTGCTTGGCCTTGCACCCCGTGAGGTTTTCCCTGCCCCTGATGTCACCAACAGGGCGGTGGGCTCTTACCCCGCCTTTTCACCCTTACCCCGGCAAGCCGGGGCGGTATATTTTCTGTGGCACTTTCTGTATCCGCCAAAGGCGAACCCTTCCCGTTAGGAAGCACGGTACCGGTTGGTGTTCGGACTTTCCTCCCCTTCGCAAGCGAAAAGGCGATTACCCGGCAGTCTCTTTTACATTTCTGTCCTACTTAATACTCCCTAAAACTACGGATTATTGTCTGATATAACTTCTTAAAAGTTTTAAAGGGTGATTTCATGCCATTTGTGCTCCCTTTATAATAATTGAAACGATACTTTACTATAGCCCGTTAAATTGTTTAATTAAAAAGCACTTATGAAAAAAACATCATTTATTCCGAGGGGTAAATTTAAACTCAACATTAAATAATGAAATCTATACTATGAATACACTCTACCGTTCAATTATTCTTTTGTTAATGCTCACTCTGGCTGCATGGACTCAGCCATCCGACACTATACTCCCTGCATCAGCATCAACCATTGCGCAGGCTCAGGATTCAGATGAACCATCGTTACATGTGGGCGGTGCACTTCGCTACAATCTGATTCTGGAAAACTTCGAAAGTGACATGGATCCGACTAAGGGAAGCTTCACCATGGATATGTGGCGTATTAATGTTATTTACGACAATCCCGGGGGAATAGGCCTTAATTTTGAGTACCGTTTTTATCCGACATTTGGTACGCACTTCATTAAGCAGGGCTGGCTGGAATATAACTTCAACCCTCAAACGCAGGTTCAGCTTGGTGTAACCCAGGTACCCTTTGGTAATCTCCAGTACAACTCTAACAACTGGTGGTTCAGCTTACCGTACTATGTAGGTCTGGAAGATGACCATGATATGGGTATCAAGCTCACGCGAACCTGGGACAACTTCCAGCTCGATGCGGCCTATTTCTTTCAGCCAGAGCCTGAAGGGCCGGTTGGGGGCAACGGTTCGTTCGGTACAGGAGGCTCAGGACGTTACTCGTACGATGTTATCCCTGGTGACGAAGCATCACTTACTGAGCGCAATCAGTTTAACCTCCGCGGTGCTTATTTGTTCGACTCTGGTGAATTCGGTGCATCGGTTCAGTATGGTCAATTATATAATTCTGCAACCGATGAGTTTTCCGGACGCTATGCGCTGGCAGCCCACGGTTCCTTTGATTTCGGCAATTTCAATGTTAAGCCTCAATTTGCCTACTATAGCATGGATGCCCAAAATGATGCCGGAGAAGACATCAGCACTGTATTTATGGGCGCCTACGGAATCCCCTACGAAGTTTCTACCGAGGCATGGATTGCTACTCTTGGACTTTCCTACTCGTACGACGTAGACTGGGGACCAATTTCCAACATCCTGTTCTACAATGACTTCAGCTATATGGAGAACCTTATAGGTGAAGGCACAACAACACTGGCCAGCGGCGATCAGCTAACCCTGGACAATAACTTCCAGGAAACTATACAGAATATCACCGGTTTTCTGGTAACGGCCGGGCCTGTATTTACCTATTTCGATATCGCGCAGGGTCTTAATCAACCGTGGCTAACCGATGACTTCGGCGTTGGAGTGGGCCCCGGACATGAAGATTTGGGACTCAGAGATCCAGACTATAACATCCGCTTCAACATTAATATCGGATTCTACTTCTAAGCACCTTAACAATGCCGCCGGCAATATTTCAGCCGGCGGCATTGATTTTTTCATATTAATCAAACAGTAGGTAATCCTTCATAACTCAAAAAATCAAGGACTTAATTTATGAGTGAAACTGGCGACCAAAAACAAAAAAAGACGCCGCTCAGGAAAAGTAAAAAGTACTTCGATATACATGGCCCGGTATTCTGGCCAGCTTCAATACTTATTTTTATTCTGATAGCGGGAACACTGATTTTAGGCGAAGATGCAGAAAGCTGGTTTAGCGCCACACAGCAAGCTATCACCGATACCGGTAGCTGGCTGTTCGTAGTAGGCGTCAATATCTTTATCGGCTTCTCATTATACTTTGCTTTTTCCAAGTATGGCAAAATCCGCCTGGGCGGTGAAAACGCTAAAACGGACTTTAGCACGATGGGCTGGTTTGCTATGCTTTTCAGTGCCGGCATGGGAATCGGACTCATGTTTTTCGCTGTAGCAGAGCCAATGTGGCATCTGCTCTATCCGCCGCATGCCGAGGTAGACTCCATTCAGTCGATTCGTGACTCAATGGGCGTCACCTTTCTGCATTGGGGTCTCCACGCATGGGCTGTATATGCAGTAGTAGGTTTATCACTCGCATTTTTTGCGTTTAATCGTAAGCTGCCCCTTTCTTTCAGATCGGTTTTCTATCCGCTTTTGGGCGACCGAATTAACGGCTGGATGGGAGACGTAATTGATATTTTGGCCGTACTGGCTACCATGTTTGGCCTTGCAACCTCTCTTGGGCTGGGTGCTTCACAGGCCGGAGCGGGAATGGAGCACGTATTCGGACTTGAAAATACTACAACGCTACAGGTGATAATCATTGCCGTTGTAACAGCCGTAGCCGTTGTTTCCGTACTCTTAGGCGTTCAGAAAGGTGTTAAAGTACTCAGTGAATTCAATATCAGATTAGCCGGTTTATTCCTGCTTTTCATTCTGATACTCGGACCAACGTTTTTTATACTCGGTACTTTTGTTCAAAGCACAGGTTACTATCTTCAAACGTTTGCCGAATACGCAACATGGGTCGAAGTGTTCGACGAAGATGGCGGATTTATGAGCACATGGACCGTATTCTACTGGGCATGGTGGATTTCATGGTCACCTTACGTCGGGATGTTTATCGCGCGTATCTCAAGGGGCCGAACAGTCAGAGAGTTCGTGCTTGGGGTACTCATTGTACCAACAATGGTAACTTTTTTCTGGATGAGTAGTTTTGGCGGAACGGCATTGTTCCTTGAAACTACCGGGATTGCAGAAATTGCCGCAGCGGTTGAAGCCGATCAAACCACATCGTTGTTCGTACTGCTCGATCAGTTTCCGCTGGCAATGATCACCTCATTCCTGGCCATTATCTTGGTTCTGAGCTTTTTTGTAACATCTTCTGACTCCGGCTCGCTCGTAATCGACGGCCTCACCAGTGGTGGCAAAATTGATTCTCCTGCCACTCAGCGCGTATTCTGGGCAACGACTGAAGGAGTAGTCGCAGCCGTGCTTCTCATCGGTGGAGGACTTGGAGCGCTACAGGCAGCCTCAATTTCCACAGGCCTGCCTTTTGTCATCATTCTGCTGATTATGTGCTACAGTCTGCAGCGCGGATTAAACCGTGAATACAAGATGATGGAAAGCAAAGAGGCGGATAAAGAGCGTGAAGACTACCGCACTATTGTAGCCCGACTGCTAAAAGAGCAGCGTGAGAAGAAATAATTAACCCAAAGCGTATCCTATCACTATGGAATCTTTAAAAAAATGGGTCGTTTGTCTCGACCTCACAAAAATGGACGAAGCCGTAATTGGTTACGTCAACTATTTCGCTGAAATCGCTAAACCTGAATCCATTCAGTTCCTTCATGTCGTGGAGTCTTATGATATGTTTCATGACATTATCGAGGAGTTTCCGGAGCTTGAAACTGAAGAGGATCTCAACGAGCTGCTCACTAAGCAGATTCAGGAGCAGATTGACGCCAAATTCACACATACAGACGTCAAAACCAGCATCAGTTTTCGGAAAGGAAGCGCAACGGATCAGATAATCCGACTGATGGATAAAGAAAATCCTGACCTGCTTGTTCTTGGCAAAAAGGCCGGTTATAAGGGTGAAGGCGTTCTGGCGAGGAGAATCGTTAAGTACGTTCCATGCTCTATTCTGTTCGTGCCGGAAACCGCTCGCTACAATATGGAGAACATCACCGTGCCCATCGACTTCTCGGAGCAAAGTGAGGAAGCAACCCGCTTTGCGCTACAGCTGGTGAAGCCGGCTGGCGGCAACGTAATAGCTCAGCATCTGTACGAGTACCCGAAGCAATTCTTCCCGTATATGCCGGATAAGAAAACCATTAAAAAGATGGATGAAGAGCTTCAGGCCAAAAAGAAGGCCTTCTCCGATAAGATTAAGACTCCCGGCGACACGGATTTAGATACCCACCTTACTCTTCACCAGGACGGAAAAATGTCTGATGACATATATGATCTTTGTATCACTAACCAGACTGACATGATTGTGGTTTTCTCTAAGGCCAGAAGCACAATGATGGCGCTCATGAAGGACAAGCTACCCGACCGAATGGCTTCTTATCCGTTTGGCATTCCGCTTCTAATTATGAAGAACAAAGCCAGAAACCAGAAGCTGTTTAAAAAGATGATGGATTAAAGATTAGTTCGGAAACTCATCACCCTGTAAAACAAAAAGCCCGAACCAGCTTAAATGCCGGTTCGGGCTTCTTTTTTCCAATCATTCATCAGCTGCCTGTACGCAGTTTCGCCCTGCGGTATGGACAGTGTCTTAAACCATACATTTCCTGTTAAAAAAACAGCTATTCGGTTTTCACTTAATCGCTGCTTTTTCCGGCTGACGTACAGTTATCCGTAAACTTTCTGAGCTTTTTCGAAGAATTCAGGATCAACTACGATACGACCGCTGTTTTCATCGATTACGATTTTGTTCATGCGGCGAACTTCCATCTGAACCTGCGGTGGCATCATCATTCCCATGCAGGCACCGTTAACCATCGGGCAGACGGCCATTCCGTTTGTCAGACCATTACGAAGACGATTGTACCCCTGCAGATAGCGCTGACCTACCGTGCTTTCAGCCTCTTCGCGACGTTCGAGAAGCTCGGCTTCTTCCTCTTTGGTGCGCTGAACCACGTTTTCGAGGTTTTTCTTCATCTCATCGAGCTCGGCCTGCTTCTCTTTAAGGACTTCTTTTTGCTCTTCGAGATCTTTCTCGATTTCCTGCTCGAGGATTGCGATTTCCTCAAGACGGGACTTTGAGTTCTCGATAAGCTGCGCCTGTGACTCAAGCTCTTTGGTGAGAGCGTCGTATTCGCGGTTGTTGCGAACGGACATCTGCTGGGCTTCGTATTTTTCGATCAGCTCAGTGGCATCCTGAATTTCAAGCTCAAGCTTGGCCTTCTCCAGCTTCAGGTCTTTAGCCTGGGCCGTGTTCTTTTTGATGCGGGATTCGATCCGGACAACATCGGTCTCGTAATCTGCAATGTCTTCCGGCAGGTCGCCCCGCATTTTCTTCAGCTCGTCGAGCTTGGTATCAATGAACTGCAGATTTACTAGATTTTGTATTACTTCGCGCATGGTTTTTCTTTCTTGTGGATGATTGGTTGTTCAATTAAACGGGTGAATCCAACCCCCGCATAGGGTTGGTATTAATTTCGGTAGCAAAAACGCCTGTGTCCGGGAACGCTTCCTTTATACGTTTTTGCAGGGCGTGCACAATCGGCACTTCAGTTTCGTAATGTCCGGCATCAATAAGGAGAAAATTATCCGGCACAAAAAAATCGTGGTACTTGATATCGGCGGTTACAAAAGCATCGGCTCCGCAGCCCAGTGCTTTTCGTATAAGGGATGAGCCGGAACCGCCGCAAACGGCTACTTTTTTAATTTCTTTGGCTGAGCCCGACCACCTAAGCGCTTCTGCACCCAACTGGCTTTTTACGTGATCCAGGAATGCTTCTGTAGGCATTGGCTTTTCGAGATAGCCAACCATTCCAAATCCAAACAGAGGGGAGCTGCCTTCCAGCGACACCTCATCCAAACTGTACGGAGCACCTTCAAGAGCCGCTGCAAGCTTCTTTTTGAAGGCTGCCGTATGATGATAATCAATATTGAAGCAGACCATCGAGGAGTTATCCTCATCCACTGTCCAGCTTCCGTCCAGCGTAAATTCGTTAACTACAGATTCCGCAGAGTCACGTACGGATGACGGAATTCGCAGAATAACGCGTCGCATGGTTTTGTAGGAGTCGTCCAGAAAGCTGCAGTTTGTGAGACCAAGTGTGTCGCAAAGCACTTTGGACACCCCACTTCTGGCAGCGTCGAGATTGGTGTGGGAGGCAATCAGGCTGATGTTGTTGCGAATCAGCTTCTGAACCATTCCTCCGACCGGATCGGTTGAAATTACGCGCTTTAATTTCGGAAAGATGAGCGGGTGATGCGCGACGATGAGCTGTACATTTTTTTGAATGGCCTCGTCGATTACGGCAGGAGTGACATCGAGGCAGGTTAACACATTTTCTATCTGCTGATCATAGTTTCCAACTAAGAGACCCGTATTATCGTAGTCCATTTTTGTAGCATTTGGGGCCAAATGCTCGAGAAAGTCGGAGATATGTCGCGTCAGAACTGTCATGAACTAAGATTTTCCGATTTTTATGAACTTTTCCGGTCGTCTCGTTCGCTTATAAATCTGATCGCTTGAAAGCCGCAAGGATTTCAGCATTAACTATAAAACGTTTAATTCTTGTACAGATTTATTAAAATACGGCTTTTTTATGTTACTGACAATCCTTAGAATTATCCCGGACTTGCTCAACAACGATACTACACGTTAAGGCGTTATCAGGTGGAGCACTAATTAACCGCATTCTTAAATCTGTAATCCCGATAATCTATATTTGTGATGAGTAACGTCGACCTTAAATCCAACCTCAGCGAAGTGGCAGCACGCATTGAAAATGCCTGCCGGGCCTGCGACAGATCGCCGGAGGAAATCACCCTTGTTGCCGTTAGCAAAACCAAGCCTAATGAAGCCATAGAGGCCGTTCGCAAGCTAGGGCATATTCACTTCGGGGAGAACAAAGTGCAGGAGCTTGTGCCCAAAATGGAGCACTTCAGCGGCGACGATAAAATTATCTGGCATATGATAGGCGGCCTTCAGTCAAATAAAATAAAATACCTCACCGACGAAGTGGACTGGATCGATTCCGTGCCTAAACTCAAAGCCCTCAAAGAGATTAACAAGCGGGCGGAGCAGTCCGGCCGGGAGATAAACGTGCTCATTCAGGTTAACATCAGCGATGAAGATCAAAAATTCGGCTGTGAACCGGAAGACTTACCTGCCCTCATCGAAGCCGGAGAAAACATGCCTTTTGTAAGAATACGCGGACTTATGGGCATAGCATCGCTGGAGGAAGATCTTGAAAAGGTCCGGCCGCAGTTTCGCAAGCTCCGCGAGTTGCTCCAGCAGGAAAAGGCCAAAGGATATAAAAGAGCCTCACTCGATCATCTTTCAATGGGAATGACGAACGATCTCGAAGTAGCCATTGAGGAAGGTGCAACCATGGTTCGGGTAGGAAGCGCCATTTTTGGAAGCCGTTGATTTTTGCAAAAGATAGGATGATTTATTAAAAAAAATTATATTCAGAGTGATTAACCATTAACATAAGTGCTAAATCGTTGTCCGGGCATAAACAATTATTCCTTCTTTTAGCTATTTCGAGCTTTTTCGCCGGCCCGGATTCAGCATTCTCTTTTTCTTCTCAGGCCCAGCACGAGCCTGGACATGTAATCGAAGAGGTTGATTTACTCAGCACTTTTTTTCAGTTTCATTACAGAAACAACAACACCGGGCAGGTTGAAGCCACCTACGACCGACTGGAAAAACTCAGCAACGGAAACCCACTATCCTATGCCGGGTTACATCTTCAACTTCTGGAAGCCGAAGCTCACGGAGTAAATGAACGCTATGCTGAATCAACAGCTATTCTTGAGGAGCTAATCGACATGTCCGAACAAACCAGTTTTACCCGGTTTTTAGGTCTGGTTTGTGTTCGAAAAGCACAATCGCTTCTCCTCGGAAGGCGAATTGATGAAGCCGCCTATTATTTGGACAAGGCTGAAAAGATCTCATCTGCCTACCCTGAGGATCATAATCTTGTTTATCATAATAAAATAACGCGTGCCTATTTGCTGAGTAACCAGGGTGATCTGGCTGACTCTTTTGAGCTTTTCTTCAGTTTGATTGAAGACCTTGAGCAGCAGTACGAAGCTGATCGGTCTATGATAACACAAATACGACTGGCTAACGCATATGGCTCGCTTGCCCTTGAAATGGCCAATGTGGAAATTACCGATGAAGCCATCACCTGGCTGTACAAAGCTCTTGAAATCAGCACAGAGATTAATGACACGTCCCAGATTGTCCGGCACCTGAACAACCTCAACGTTGCTTACGACCGAAAAGGTGAATATGAAACAGCACAACAGTATTTGCTGCGCGCAAGACCGCTTGCCCAAGAAATTTCAAACAACAGTAGTATCCTCAGAATTGATTACAATATCGGAACCGGCTACCTGAACCTTGGGCAGCCGGAACTTGCCAAAGAATATTTTTTGAATGGATTGACTCTTAGCGAAGAGATTGATTTCAAACCCGGCCTGCTGCACCACACCTATGGTCTTGCCAGTACCTACACAGCATTGGAAAATTTCGAAAAAGCCAGGGCAATGGTCATCCGTTCAGAAGAGCTGGCGCAGCAAATCAATAACCGGCCTATTTTATCACATAGCTACCGCACACGTTACGCTATTGAAAAAGCAACCGGCAACTTCGAAACAGCACTTGTATATCATGAGCGCTTCAAAGAGCTGGACGATGAGTATAAAGAATTTGCCAGAAATCAAGCTCTGGACGAGTTAATGGTTCAGCACCGTGTAGAGACGACAAGAGCGGAAAATGAGTTTTTGGCCAATCAGCTAATTCTCGAGGAGCAGGCAAACAGGCAGAAGAACTTATTCATCGTGATGCTGAGCCTGCTTTTTATAATTACCGTTGGTTTTGCTTATTACTTTTTTAAAGTCAAGCGGGAGCTTCAAACGGCCTACGGAGTTCTCGACGTTCAGAATAGTCATATAGCCAGGAAAAATGAAAAGCTGGAGCAGCTTAGTCAGCAAAGAAACGCCTTTCTTCATGTCATTATCCACGATTTACGAAATCCGCTTTCGACTATCGACGGAGCTTCTCAGATTCTACAGCTGAATGAAAACAAAGACACGCCCAATGAATTGCGCGAGCTTACGGATATCATCGCCAGTGCTTCTAAACGGATGAACCTGCTTATAGGCAGCCTTTTGAATATTTTCGAAAAGGATAACAAGAGCATAGAAACGGAACTAACTAATCTGAACACCAGGGAATTGGTTGAAAAAGTTGTAGCGGAATTCAAGCCGCTGGCGATTCAGAAACACATAACCATACGTACCGAGCTGGACGATCAAAACCTTACAGCGCACAAAGACTCATTGATTGGTATTCTTTCGAATCTTATCTCAAACGCCATCAAATATTCTCCTTCCAACAGCATGGTATCCGTTATTTCAAGAGTGATGGAAAACAACTGGGAAATCATCATCCGTGATCAGGGACCGGGATTTTCGGCCGATGATTTAGAGAATATTTTCAAACCGTTTTCCCGGCTTTCAGCCACACCCACCGGTGATGAGACCTCAACCGGGGTCGGACTCTACTCTGTTAAAACATCTGTCTTAAGGATGAACGGTGAAATCTTTGTGAATCAGGACTACAAAGAGGGTGCAGAGTTTGTGTGCCGCATTCCCGTCGAAGTTGGTGCGAAAGAGCTACAGACAACGGAAGATAGCTCAGCTTTTTAAAGAGTTTTTCATTTTGATGCCGTACCATAAGGCAGTTCGCCGTGTCAAAACCAGCTCCGGCGAGATCAAAATCAACTAACTCTTACCAAACAACTACTCTTATGAAGCTGAAGCTACTGCCTGTTTTTGCGGCTGTTTTGTTTCTGTTGATGCCTGCCATCGCACAAGCCCAGACTTTCGCTGAGCAATTCAAGAATGATGCCAGCGTGCCCTTAAGCTACTTTCTTCCCGGTGATGTTGCCTACGATGAATCGATCCCGACTCCACAGGAGGTGCTCGGATTTAACATTGGTGAATGGCACCTGCGCCATGATCTTGGCGTTCGCTACCTTGAAGCCATCGCTGAGGCATCCGATCGCGTTACCCTGCATCAATACGGCCGTACCCACGGGCTGCGCCCGCTGATTCTGCTCACCATCACCCATCCCGATAACCAGCAGAATATTGAGGAAATTCGCGAGCGCCACGTATCGCTGGCCGATCCGCAGGTTTCCCGGAATGCCGATATCAGCGACATGCCGGCCGTTGTCTGGCTTGGCTACAGCGTTCACGGGAATGAGCACAGCGGTGCGAATGCAGCGCTTCTTGCGGCTTACTACTACGCCGCGGCTCAGGGCATAGACGATCTGCTTCGCGAGACCGTAATTCTGCTTGATCCAAGCTTCAACCCCGACGGACAGGATCGCTTTGTAAGCTGGGTAAATTCTCATCGTAATCTGAACCGCCTCACCGCAGATCCGCGTGACCGCGAGTACAACGAACCCTGGCCGCGCTCCAGAACCAACCACTACTGGTTCGACCTCAACCGTGACTGGATGCCTCTTCAGCACCCCGAAAGCCGCGGCAGACTCGAGATGTTCCACCACTGGAAGCCAAACGTGCTTACTGATCACCATGAGATGGGTACAAACGCCACCTATTTCTTCCAGCCCGGAATTCCTTCACGTAACAACCCGCTTACGCTTGAGCGCAATTACGAGCTTACGGCCAAGCTTGCGGAATATCATGCCGAGTATCTGGACCGCTTCGGGCAGCTTTATTACACCAAGGAATCATTCGATGATTTTTATGTTGGAAAGGGCTCAACCTATCCGGATCTGAACGGCAGTATTGGTATTCTGTTTGAGCAGGCGAGCTCGAGAGGTCACGTGCAGGAGAGTCAGCACGGGCTTGTTCCCTTCCCTGAAACCATCAGAAATCAGTTTCAGACTTCACTCTCGACCGTTAGTGGTTCGCATGCCCTCCGCACCGAACTTCTCGACTTCACCCGTACGCATTTTCTGCGCGCTATTGAAGACGCCCGCAACGACGATGTACGCGGCTACGTATTCAGTGCGCCTCACGATCCGGCGAGAATCTACCATCTGCTCGACATTCTGGGCAGACATCAAATTAACGTCTACCAGCTCAACCGCAATCTGAGCGCGAACGATACTGATTTCGAAGCAGGACGTGACTTTATCATTCCGGCTGAGCAGCCTCAGTACCGTTTGGTGCGCAGCCTGTTTGAAACGCGCACCGAATTTACCGACAGTCTGTTTTATGATGTGTCGACCTGGTCACTTCCGCATGCTTTCAACCTGGATCATGCAGAGCTGGGACGTCGTGCATTCAGCACAAATCTGCTCGGTGAAGCAGTTGATTTCGAAAACCTCAGCTTCCCTGAAGGTGAGATAATCGGCGGACAGGCCAGAGTAGCCTACATTTTCGAATGGGATGGCTATTACGCACCGCGCGCGCTTCACGATTTGCAGTACAACGATGTGCGTACCATGGTATCTAACCGTAGTTTTGCTCTGCCAACCACTGAAGGTGAGCGCGAGTTTGCCGTGGGTTCCATCATTGTTCCGGTTGCCATTCAGGATGCGTGCAGCCCTGAAGAGCTTTTTGCGATGATTCGCGAAACGGCCCGGGAGAATGCGATCAGCGTTTATGCCGTTGATACAGGCCTGGCGCGTGGCGGCATCGATCTTGGTTCACCGAATATTACGACCCTGCAGCGCCCGGAAGTTCTGCTCATTACCGGAGACGGCGTGAACGTGAGCGAAGCCGGTGAAACATGGTTCCAGCTCGATCAGCGCTACAACGTGCCGGTAACCATGGTGGAAACCGATCGGTTTAACAGCCTGGACTTGAGTCGCTACAATACTATTGTAATGCCAAACGGCAACTACAACCGAATCAGCCAGAATGCACGCGAGCGTCTATCCGACTGGATTTCGGGCGGCGGGCTTGTCATTGCCTATAAAGGTGCGGCAAGCTGGCTGGTTCAAAATGGAATGGCATCAGCGTCGTTTGCAAGCCGTGACTCGGATGAGGATGATTCACCTCTGCCCTATGCCGACCTTTCCAACAATCGCGGCGCACAAGTGATTGGAGGAAGCATTTTCGAAACCAGAATGGATCTCACCCATCCGCTTACGTACGGCTACCGCAACGAGCATCTGAGCGTATTCCGCAACAGCACCATTTTTATGGATCCGCCGAATAATCAGTATGCGGCGCCGATTCGCTATACCGATAACCCGCTCATCAGCGGCTACATCTCTTCGCAGAATCTAGACATGCTGCCGGGCACGGCTTCCGTACTGGTTTCTGGACGTGGCTCAGGCCGTGTTATCATGTTTGCTGACAATCCCAATTTCCGGGCCTTCTGGTTCGGCACAAACAAGCTGTTTGCCAACAGCCTGTTCTTCGGCAGCACCATTAGCGGTGCGTCTATAGAGCGATAGAATAAAATCCCGCTTCTAAAATTAAAAAGCCGGATCAGCTTCTGATCCGGCTTTTTTTATAGCTACAGCTTTCGGTGCTTGAGCGAAGGCAATTTCTTTCTGATATCCGCCAGCTCTTCGCGATTAAGCTCATGCATGATGAATCCGGTCTCGGTTCCGGCATCTTTGAGCACCCTGCCGTCCGGATGGATAATCATGGCATGGCCGAACGTTTCTCGTTTTTTTCCGTGAACGCCGGTTTGTGCAGGAGCCACAACCCAGCTCGTATTTTCAATAGCGCGGGCTCGAAGCAGAATTTCCCAGTGCATTTTGCCGGTGGTTCGGGTGAAGGCTGCCGGAACAAAAAGCAGCTCCGCGCCATCAGCGGCCAGCTTACGGTAAAGCTCCGGGAACCGGATATCGTAACAAATGGAAAGCCCTGCCCGAATGCTTTCACCCGACTGACCATACGAAATACTAACTGCTGAGATTTCAGCTTTTCCGGGCATCACGTAGTCGGACTCTCGATAGTGTTCGTCGGCAGAAAGCTCGACATCAAACAGATGGATTTTATCATACTGCGCCAGTATGTTCCCGTCCTTCCCCGTAAGAATTGACCGGTTATACACTTTCCCGTCACCAGCCGGAACCGGAAAACCGCCGGCGAGAATGCTCATTTTGAACCGCGCGCTCCATGACGGCATCACTTCTGCAACGGCATCGGCTACTTCCTGAGACTGCTCCCGCATCAGGCGCTCGTTTCCAAGAAAAGCGAAGTTTTCTGGCAGTGCCGCCAGCTGCGCACCGGCATCACACGCCCGGCGAATCCACTGTTCACACTCTTTTAAACTCCGGTCGATGTCCGGCTGACTGTTCAACTGGAGCGCTGCTACGCTGATATTACTGCTCATAAAAAGAACTCAGATTATTAATTCGCCTCATCCTGAAGCGGCATAGGAACTTCATTTCCCATCACGTATACAGCTTCAAGAGACCGCAGATTTTGAATATCATCCATCGGATTATCGCCCAAAATGATGAAATCGGCAGCCAGTCCCTCCTGAAGCGATCCGGTGAGGTTATCCAATCCTACTGCCGTTGCCGCAAGCGATGTAGCGGACATAATGATGGCATGCGGACTCATTCCCGCATCCTGCATCATTTCCATCTCCATGTGCTCAAAATATCCCTGAAACCGGGCCGGCGGACCGCTGTCGGTTCCCATCGCCACGATTACGCCCGCCTCATACAACTTCATCATATTTTCCATTGCCAGCGGAAGCTGCTGCTCGAAATATGCACCGGCCTCACTGTCCGCAAACTGTTGCTGTCTTTCGGGGCTTTCGAGCTGTGCGATTACCTCCGGGTCGGCTGTTCGCAGGAAAAACGGATCATCGAAGAAATCCGGACGCTCGCGGTAAATATAGGTAGAGACTTCCCGCGTGAGCGTTGGGGTGATGGGTATTCCATTTTCAACCATTAGTGAGATGAGCTCATCATTCACTTCCGTATCTCTGATGCTGTGCGCGATGAGTGAGTATCCCGCCTCAATTGCGCCAATGGCATCTTCCAGCTCCACGATATGAGCTGCTGATGGCAGGCCCAGTCTGTTTGCTTCATCAGCAATTGCCTGATAGACATCCGGCTGCATTTTTTCACGTGTACCAAGGCCGGAATCTATTCTGATTTTAATCCAGTCCATGCCGGCTTCATGCAATCTGCGCACCTCTTCACGCCCCTCCTCTGGAGTATCCACACTGATTACCGGACCCGCCAGATAATAGCGCGCCAGATTGATGTGCTGATCAAACAGCATTTCATCCCGAAAACGGGCACCTTCAACCCGCCCGTCTCCCAGACTTACAACCGTGGTTACGCCATACTGAGCGTATGTAAGAAGCTGAGAACGAACGTTATCACGGGTGAAGACATCGCTGCCTGTTTCGAGCCCGTCAGCCATTCCGACATGCCCGTGCGCGTTAATCAGGCCCGGCATGATGTACTTTCCGGTAATATCCACGATATCGGCAATTTGAGGAATATCAACCTGACCGCGCGCACCGGCTTCGGTAATCATTCCGTTTTCGACTACGAGGACGCTGTTTTCGATTGCAGGCTGATCCAGCCCGTTTATCATGGTTGCGCCGGTATAGGCAGTCACAGTTCTATCTACTGACGGTGTTTCATTCCCGCAGGATACAAGAAGAAGTGCAGACAAAGCCAGCACGGTAAATATGAGTGGGTATCTCATGAGATGACAGATGGAGTTTGATTTTTGTGAACAGGAATAAATTTCTTACCCATCACAACGGGATTTCACCCATCATCCATTCCGCACCAAACAGTTAACACGGCTACGGTCTTGTCTGTTCGATTACCCTGCTAAGCTTTTCGTACTCATCCTCTTCACCGTAAAATCCGCGCTGAATACTGTGGAAGCGCCCCTCCCGGTCGAGAATAATTTTCATAGGGATGGTTTTGATGTCGAGCAGATCCACCATCTCGCTGCCGTCCACGTAAATAAAATTGTACTCATTTCCCCTTTTAAACCGCATTACGTCGTTCCGGTTGTTGTGCCACCCGCAGGTTGCAGCAAGAATAACGACTTCATCATCGTAGTTTTCCAGAACGTTTTGGAATGCAGGAAATGCGTTTACACAGGGAGAACACCAGGTTTCCCAGAAGTCGATAATGACGACTTTTCCATGAAATGATGATACTGGCACCTCATTTCCGTGCCAGTCCTTAAAAACATGCGCTTCAAGCTGCGCAATTTTCTCCCCGCTCAACCGGATGTTGTTCTGGCTTACGGCCGGAACAGCCGCAATTAGAGCGAGAAGAAGGGTTCCAATTATCCAATTCTTTCTCATAGCATTTGTCTTTTAAGACGTAATCATAAGCACTTTTTCAATATACGGACTTCGCTCTGCAAAAGGCAGTAAAACCGTATCGATCCTGAATTTAGTCTCCAAACCATTTTAGCGTGTAATGCGTTATCTTTGGTTCACTCAGGGAAGGCACAAAATCTTAAACAAGCAGCGGAGCAGTAACTATCCGAATGGCATCATCACAATTTCAGCTAAAGTCTAATTTCAAGCCTGCGGGCGATCAGCCTACGGCCATCAAATCACTGACGGATGGTCTTAATCACGGAGAGAAGTTTCAAACGCTTTTGGGGATTACAGGCTCCGGGAAAACGCGCACCATTGCCTCCGTTATTGAGCAGGTTAACAAGCCAACGCTGGTGATGAGCCACAACAAGACGCTTGCCGCTCAGTTATATCGCGAGTTCAGCGATTTTTTTCCGGACAACTGCGTGGAGTTTTTCATTAGCTACTACGACTATTATCAGCCGGAAGCATATATCGTTTCCAGCGATAAATACATCGAAAAAGACCTTTCCATCAACGACGAAATCCAGCGGCTCCGGCTTCGTGCCACCAGCTCATTGCTTTCGGGCCGCCGTGATGTCATCATTGTGGCATCCGTCAGCTGTATCTATGGTATCGGCTCGCCTTCGGAATACGCCAAATTGATTATCCCGCTGAAAGTGGGCGACATCACCCCGCGCAATAAGCTTTTGTATGATTTTGTTGAGCTTCACTACTCCCGCAACGATTACGATTTCAAGCGATCCACGTTTCGCGTTCGCGGTGATGTGGTTGATATTATTCCCGCCTATTCCGAGCACGCGCTGCGCATCGAGTTCTGGGCCGATGAAATTGAGAAGCTCTCCATCTTCGATCCCGAAACCGGGAAAATCCTGGAGGAGGTTGATGAGTTCACCATCTATCCGGCTTCGCACTATGTAACAAGTAAAGGGCGACAGGAGGAAACCATCCGGCAGATTCAGGATGAGCTGAACTGGCGCCTTGATGTGCTTCGCGAGGAAGAAAAGTACCTCGAAGCCCAAAGACTCGAACAGCGAACGGTTTTTGATGTAGAGATGATAAAAGAAATCGGCTACTGTCCCGGAATTGAGAACTACTCCCGCTATCTGGCCGGACGAAAGCCGGGCGAGCGCCCCTTCTGCCTGATGGATTACTTCCCGGACGATTACCTTATCGTGATGGACGAAAGCCATCAGTCTGTACCGCAGATTGACGCCATGTACGGCGGTGACCGCTCCCGTAAAATGAGCCTGGTCGATCACGGATTTCGCCTGCCATCGGCTCTTGACAACCGTCCCCTCACCTTCCAGGAGTGGGAAAGCATGGTGAACCAGTGCATTTTTGTAAGCGCCACCCCGGCCAATTACGAGCTGGAACAGTCAGGCGGGGCATTCGTGGAACAGATTATCCGCCCGACGGGACTGATGGAGCCCAAAGTGGAGATGCGTCCGCTCAAAAACCAGATTGATGATCTGATTGATGAAATCAGAACCGTAATTGCCAAGGGTGAGCGCGTGCTGGTGCTAACGCTGACCAAGCGCATGAGTGAGGAGCTCAGTGAATATCTCAAAAATATGGGCATCAGAGCGGCTTACATGCACAGCGAACTCGATGCGCTGGAGCGTATAGAGGTTCTCTACCGCTTCCGCCGCGGCGATTTCAGCGTTTTGGTGGGCATTAACCTGCTTCGGGAGGGAATTGATATTCCGGAGCTCAGCTTGGTTGCCATTCTTGACGCGGACAAAGAGGGCTTCCTTCGTTCAGATACCTCGCTCTTCCAGATTGCCGGACGCGCTGCCCGAAACGTTCAGGGTCGCGTAATCATGTACGCCGACAAGGTTACAAAAAGCATGAAGAAGGTGATGGATGAAATGGATCGCCGCCGTAAAATACAGGCCGAGTACAACGAAAAACACGGCATTGATCCGACCACCATTGTCAAAGAGCTCAAGCCGTTGGTTGATCCTTCGCTCATTTCAAATAAATCCATCGATCTTGAGCAGGCCTACGAAGCCGACGACGAGGTCCAGCTAATCAAAGTAGCCGACGACGGTATTCACTACCGACCGAATCCAGCCATGAAGGAGGTCGTTTTCGATGATAAGGACAAGTTTCTCGATCACCTGATGGAAGAGATGAAAACGGCCGCCCGTAATCTTGAGTTTGAAGAGGCCGCACGCATACGCGACCAGATTGAACAACTCAAAAAAGAAATGTAGATTAGCAGTACAACCAAACCCCGGCGGCGAATCCTGAATCAAACTATATCAAACGACCTGCGTTTATGAGCACCATCTCCTATCTGAAATCATTAGTAAAAGACAAAAACGTGGCATCGGTCACGCCGAGCTCCTCTTTCACCGTAAAAAAAGCAACGCAGAAAATTGATTTCAGCAGGGATATTGTTATTGTGGAGTTCGGACCGGGCACCGGCGTTTTTGCCGATTACCTGCTTGGGAAAATGAGCCCGGGCTCCACGCTCATCATGATTGAGCTTAATCCCGACTTTGTGAAGAAGCTCAGGCAAATCGACGATCCGCGCGCTCATGTTCACGAGGCCTCGGCCGAGCAGGTTGCTGATATCGTAAAACAGCACGGCTTCAGCGAGGTCGATTACTTTTTGTCGGGCATTCCTTTCAGCTTCCTCGATGATTCAACCAAAGACAGCATTCTTTCGGCTTCAAGCAGTCTTTTAAAGGATGATGGCTACTTTCTTGCCTATCAGACTTCCGGACATCTGAAAGAACCGCTTGCCCGTTTTTTTACTGATGTGCAGACCGGGTTCGAAATTCGCAACATCCCGCCCATGACCATCTATGAAGCTCGAAACAACGGGAAGCATTAGGGTGAACGAGCGGAGCAAGCATAGCGACGATCAGTTTGAAGAGAGGCGTGAAATCATTCCCCCTTCCGATATTCTGAAAGCCTACAGCGACGGATATTTTCCGATGGCTGAGAGCAGCCGTGCCGACTCGGACATATTTTTTTATACAGCACCCATGCGGGGCGTCATCCCGATGGACGGGTTCCATATCTCAAAACGGTCGAGGCGCTACTTCCGGAAATATGGTTTTGAAATGGCGCTGGATCAGCATTTCGAAGAAGTTATTGAAGGCTGTGCTGACCGGGAGTCCACCTGGATAAACCCCGTCATCAGGGATACTTTTTTGTATTTGCATCAGCTTGGGATTGCGCATTCGGTAGAAGTTTTGAAGGAGGGTGAACTGGTTGGCGGATTGTATGGTTTGGCCTTAGGCGGAGCATTTTTCGCCGAGTCGGTTTTCCAGTATCACGATGAGGCCCATAAGGCTGCGCTCTATTTTTGTCATAAGCACCTAAAGGAACGGGAATTCGAGCTTTGGGATGTACAATTCCAAACTGATCATCTTTCCACTTTCGGTTGCATCGAAGTTCCGGCAAAGAAGTATAAAAAAATGCTCCATGAAGCTATTCGTCTCCAGCGCTCGTTTCAGGCTGGTTCCAACACCAATTCAATTGTAAACCCGTAGCTGATGAGTCTTTCAGCAAGAAATATCAACAAAACTTTCGGAAGGCTACAGGTTCTGGACAATCTGTCGTTCGACTTCCCTTCCGGATGCATTCTGGGCCTTTTAGGCAACAACGGTGCGGGTAAATCGACCCTCATCAACATTATGTGCGACCTAATCCGGCCGGACAGCGGGGAGATTATCATCAACGGGGAAACCTTTGAAAACAACTCGCTGGAGATTCGCAGCAAAATGGGCGTTCTGCCCGAAACCGGACTCCTCAACACCGACCTGAGCGGTAAAGAGCAGCTTGAGTTTGCGGCACTTCTGTACGGTATTAAGCCTTCAGATATCGGGGAGCAGCTCGACACCATGCTCAACTACTTTTTCGATGACCTCAGCCTTTTATCGCGTCGTTGCGGCACCTACTCCACCGGCATGCGGAAGAAACTTGGCCTCATTCTGGCGTTTCTGCACAAGCCAACCGTGGCGCTGCTGGACGAGCCGTTTTCGGGCCTTGATCCGGCATCAGCCAGACTGGTCATCAACTTTCTGAAATCCTATAAGCGGGAAGACCGATCCATTCTTATTTCATCGCACAACCTTAGCTACGTGCAGCAGATATCAACGCATATTGCGGTTCTGCATGAAGGCACCTTTCCTTTTTCAGGCACCCACGACGACTTCACCGCCGATGGGCAGAATCAGCTGGAGAACTCGCTGTTTGAGCTTATCATGCCGAACGAGAAAGACACTAATGAACTGAAGCGCGTGCTGGCCTGATCTCATGGAGCCGATAGTCAGAAATAAGCCCTCGCTGGCGAAGCTCATCGTTTTCATCCTCCGGACACGGCTCAGGCTCATTGTATCCGGAACCGAAAACACCGCACTGAACATTGGGCGCATTTTCCTCGTCATCGGCCTCATATTCTACGCATTTGCCGCAGCGGCCATTCTGCTCGTTTCCGATGATGCCGACCGCTCATTCTACTATGTCCTGATTTTGTCGAGTATTCCGGCCATTATAATCAGTAGCGGCATATTTCCCGTTTTGAAACTACCATCAAGCGTGGTTCCGGGCTATGCGCCCATTCCTGGAAAACAGGTCGGGATCTTGAATCTGGTCTACAATCTTTTTCGCCCCGGCACGCTTTACGGTCTCATTTTTCTGAGCGTTACATCGAGCCTTACCTACTCGCTTGGGCCATGGCTTCTGTTCGACGGCATCCTGCTCATTATTGCAACTTCTGCCCTGGATTTTGCCGTGAAACAAACGGTGTTATCCGCACAAACGAGGGGTATTCGCGGGCTCAAGCTTTTAATCGCAGCAGGAATTGTAAACTCTGTCGGTTTGGGCACCTACTTTGTGATGTACTTTTTCACCATGCTTACAGATCCGTACGTGTACACGCTCTACCTGCTGTTGTTTACTATTAGCTGCGTAATCTACTATACCTACACCGTCGAGCTTACTGAAACGGCCAGCACAACCAGCATTTTTTCGAATGATTCTGTGGGATCGAAGTCCATCAACACTGTGAGCGCGGCTACCCGTCTTGCCTACTCGCGCAAGCACTCGACCAAGCCGATGTATCTCCTCATTCCGGCCTTTAACCTGATCATTGGTTTGTACATCTACTTCCTGGCCGAAGAAACCATGTCGTTTGTTTTCTCACTAATGCTCGCCTTCCCCCTCCTGCCTTTCACCTACGTGCACAACAATTTCTGGGGTTTTTTCCGCGAGACATGGCTGGCCGTTCGCCTCAGTCCGGCGGGCAACAAAATCAAATGGAAGGTATTTCTCGGAGCGGTCTGGATGCCCCTGCTTCTTGATGCTACCAGCTCATTTGCGGCTCTGGTGTACAGCGGTCAGTTTGCGATGTTTCATGCGTGGATTTACCTGCTGCTCATTCCACCTATTATGTTCATGAGCTACTGGTCGAGCCTGCGTTTTCCAAGAAAGGTTAATGCCCTGATTGCCATTAATCAGATGACGACCTTCCGGAACAACACCTCAGGTATCAGCTCTTTCGTGATTATTCTCTTCTGCTATCTCATCAGCTTTTTGATGGTGCTCAACCAGTTCGTAATCGCATTCTTTGTTGTACTCGTAGCGAGTCTGATAGTCATTCGGGAGATACAACAATGCGAGCGGAACAGGCATTACAAGCTTCAGGCTGAGCTCTACAAGTAAAAGCAGCGTGCAGGGTAATCAATCCCGAAGCCTTAGCCTACTTCTGCTGCTCCTTCAGATAGGTATAGAGCCAGGCGCGTGCTTTAATCCAGTCGCGGTGAATGGTGCTTCTTGATGAATCCATAAGCTCCGCGATTTCCTCGATAGGCAGACCTGCGAAAAAGCGAAGGTCAACCACTTCTGCCAGGCGCTCATCAACTTTACGAAGCTCCTCAAGGCCGTCGTTGATTTCAATCAACTCTTCGGCCTGCATGCTGCTTTTCATGATATCCTCATTGAGAGTCATGTGCGAAACATCACCCCCGCGCTTTTTGGCCATTTTCTTGCGGGCATAGTCAATCAGTATCTGACGCATAGCACGTGCTGAAATTCCAAAAAAGTGACGCCGATCCTGCCAGTCGATGGTAGACTGATCAATAAGCTTCAGAAATGACTCATGTACCAGATCGGTCTTACCAAGCGTGTGCATTCCGCTTTCCCGATTCAGTTCGCGAATAGCAATATTACGAAGGTGGTCGTAAACAAGCCCGTAGAGCTTTTCATACGCTACTTTGTCTCCGTCTTTTATACTGATAAGCTGCCGCGTGATCTCGCCGCGGTGTTCTCCATTATTGTCCATAGCCATAACCAAAGCTTTTTCTGTAGTTGTAACGACCCACTTTACAATTATTTAAAATTTAATATACAAGAATATTGGCAATTTGAATAACCCGAGATCCCCTTTCCTTAGGGAATTATACGTATATACAACACAGCTACTTAATCCTCTGTTTTTGAATCGAAAACAGGCAGTATGCGCAGGGCAAAAAGCATTGAAACCGCAATAAAAATCAAAGCTCCGATGATAATAGCGGAGAACTCGATTCCGGCATCAAGCATATTACCCATCACAATGGGTGCCGCAGCCGTGGAAAATACCATTATTGAAACCAAAGTAGATCGGATCGCACCAAGATGAAGCACGCCATAGACTTCAGCAAACATAGCCGTTTTAGCATTTGCGCCTATGCCTTCGGTAACACCCAAAAGCATCATATACGCCATTGCAAACGCAGGGTGCGCTCCATACAGAAGTAACACAAAACCGACAGCCATTGGTATGAGCATAAACGGATAGACTCTGCGTGCTGTAATCTTATCAATGAGCGGTCCGGACACAAGTGAGAAAACAACCCTTGCTGCCGCGAATCCGACAAAGCAGGTTGCCAGCCATTCCACGGTCCACCCTTTATACTCAGCTAAAGGGACCTGATATAAGAAGAAGCCGGTCAGCATAATCGGTGCAGCAAGCCCGTTCGGAATGATGAAATAAAACCGGGAATCACGCAGCATTTCAGCGCGTGTCCATGAGCGCTTTGAAGTCAAGCCTTTTTCTTCTGCTGTTTTTTTCTCCTCTTCTTCCCGCGCGGCAACCTGTTCTCCATAGCGCTCTTCCTGATTTTTAAGCAGGTAGGGTATGAGCAGAAAACCAGCTACTAAGACGAATGCAGCTATCAGCAGGTAGGTGTGTCTCCATCCAATATAGCCGATAATCAAAGCTACGCTCACGGGCAGGATGGCTTCACCCAAGGGATGTCCCAACGATGCGATGCTAAGTGCCTTACCCCGAACATGGTCGAAATAACGAGCCATTGTGGTCTGTGAGATATGTCCCATCAGCGCCTGACCCGTATGGCGGACACCAAGGATGCCCGCAAATAGCATTACCAGCCCGTAGGAAAACGATATAGTGGCCGCAGACACCGCCATAACCAGAATTGCCGCCAGCGTATATCGCCTGAGGTTATACCGGTCGATTAATGCGCCAATCCACGGGAGAAGCAGTGCTGATGTTAGCGTGGCAGCGGAATAAAATGTGCCAAAGCCACCGCTCGACAGAGAAAACTCTTCCTGAAAAGCCGGCAAAAACAGCGAGAACAGAAACGTCTGCCCGAATCCGGAGAAGAACGTCAGCAGCACACCAAACAGCAGCAGGCGCGCATTATCCTTAAAAAACGCATAGAAACTCATGCGCGGAAAGATACGGGATTAGATGCGTCTTTCAGCTTATATAAAGTCCCGGCGGTGAAGATTTTTGATAGCTGATTTATGATTGCTGTTTTTCAAAGTTGAAGTGCGGTAATCTGTCGGGTTACTAATTCCCGAAGGGATAAAACCTGCTTTCGTCTTTCATCACCTGCGGAATTCTACCACCCGATAGTAATTCGTTGGGTAAATTCCGGCCTGAAGCAGCATGGGTCTGAGGGTAAATCGCACGTGCAGCACCTCCGGCTGACCATCTTCACCCATCTGAAACCAAACGAACTTCTCGCGCTGGGCAGGGTTTCGCCATACGGCACGGAAGGTATCATAATGCCAGTGTTCGAGGTCTGCGATTTGGGTCTCGTCGTTCCAGAAATGGAGCTCAAGTCCGTTATCACCCTGCTTTACCTCAACATTATCGTAAAGGGGATCGTGGTATTCGCCCGTGTAGGCAAAAAGGGAGTGTGAGGGAGACGTGCCCGAAACGCGTGCATCGTGGATTTCCTGCCTCAGCTGGAGCACCGCAGCCAAGCGGTTGTTGAATGAGTTCAGGTAGGTGTTGTGCCAGTCGCGCTCGGGAACATCTGTGTAGAAATCTTTGAGATGGCGACCCAGCGCGCTCATAAAGCTGTTGAAGGTATTGGTGGTGATGAATATGCCCACGTTTTCTTCGGGAATCAGAATCAGGTTGGTGTTCATGCCGTCGGTGGCCCCGCCATGACGGTAGATGGTTCTTCCCTCCCAGCTCGAAATTGTCCAGCCCAGACCGTACGCGCTAATTGGATTTTCACGATTCCCGCCCGGAGTTGCGGTAACAGGTCGGTAAATCTCGTTAAGGACGTTTGTCCCGATAATCTGATTTCCGTTGTACTCCCCGGCCGTGCCGAGATGCAGGCGCATCCACTGTGCCATTTCATAGGCGCTGGTGTTTATCGAAGCCGAGGCACCTACGTTATCGAAGTTGCGGCGCGGAATAGGCACGATTTCGCCCTCAATCTCCTGATGCGGCCATGCGGCGTTGCTGTTTTCAGCAAATTGCGTGATGCTGGTGTTGCTGGCTGACATGCCCAAAGGCTCAAATATGCGCTCAGCGATAAACTCATCCCAGCTCATGCCGCTGACCGCACGAACGACCTCACCGGCAACCATGTACATCATATTGCTGTACACATAGCGATCCCTGAACGGGGCTTCCGGTTCCATGTAGCGCATGCGGTAAAGCAGCTCCTCGCGGTCACGAAACGGCATATACTGTATACGGTTTCCGGTCATTCGGCCGAGTCCGCTGCGGTGCGACAGAGCATCACGAATCGTGATGCTCTCCGTTACGTAAGGATCATACAGCCTGAAATCCGGCAGGTATTTTGTAATGGGATCATCCCAGTCGAGTTTACCCTCCTCAACCAGCATGGCCAGCGCGGTAGCCGTGAACGCTTTGGTAGTGGAAGCTACCCCAAAAAGCGTCTTGTCATCCACCGGCTGAAGCTCGCCCAGTTTCTTGAATCCAAAGCCCCGCGAGTAAATCAGGGAATCATCCTTCACTATGGAAACCGCCATTCCGGGTATGCCCCAGTCGTCCATTCCGTTTTCGATATAAGCGTCGAGTCCGGGCGGCAGAAGCGGCCCCGGCTCGGATTCCTGAGCCTGCCCTGTGGTTACAGCACCGGCCGAGAAAGCCAGCGCCAGCATAAAGACAGCAATACGTGAAAGCTGTTTACGGAAGGTTCCGGATGCGAGAATGCGGTGCAGCATAGTATGAGTCGTAAAGTTATTTTACCCTGAGGGCTGTGATTGATATATCAAAAGCTGGTGATAAAATAAGCGAAATCAGCAGATAATAAAGCCCTGATAGTAACACACTGGTTTTCGCCCTGATGCCATCACCCACTAAACGGTTCGATTCATTCGTACACTTCGTCTTTCTTTGTGCCTCCGCGGTGAAAATTTATCCACCTCAGGAATGCCATGTGGATACGAGGTCCCGAAGTTTCACGAAGCTTTTTCATGAACCAGAGCAAATTCATTCACCTTCGATAGACTGACACAGCTCTACCAGCACGCCGTTTGCGTTTTTAGGGTGAAGAAACGCGACCAGCTTGTTGTCGGCACCACGCTTGGGCTCCTCCTGCAGCAGGCGGTAGCCGGCCTCGCTCAGGCGCTTCATTTCGGCCCGTATATCATCGACTTCAAACGCAACGTGATGCATACCTTCGCCCCGCTTTTCAATAAAGCCCGCGATTACCGAGTCGGGCGCTCTGGCGCCAAGCAGTTCAATTTTGCTCTCACCGGTACGAAAAAAAGCGGTGTCGACCTTTTCTGAGGCCACGCTCTCCTTTTTATAGCACGGAGCACCCAACAGCGTCTCCCAGTTTTTGATCGCTTCATCCAGATTTTTTACGGCTATCCCGATATGCTCGATTTTGTTCATGATGATGATTTCCGTCTTCGTTGAATTTGTTTGTTGTTTCCGGTAAACCAAGATAGGTATAATTACAAAAACGGATAAAACGTGATAATGACGTTCTCATTCGCAGCTTTAATGAGCCTTGTTTACTCCCTGTAAAAAAAGAGGCATCCGGTTCCCCGGATGCCTCTTAGCTTTGATAGTGGGATTATTGTACAGATTGCATCCGTACAATTTCTGTTGGTTAGCCCGGCATTTTGATTACATCCCGGGCTTCAGTATGCCATTAGATTTCATCTACACTGACTTCCTCTTCGGCATATAAGTTCTTCGATAAACGGGCTGCAACGGAATCGAAAGCGGAGTAGAGAACCGGAACCACAACCAGCGTAAGGAATGTGGCAAAGGTGAGTCCGCTAATAATCGCAATCCCCATAGGACCCCAGAATGCCGTGCTTTCAGACCCAAACTGGAAGTTTGGATCAAATGAGGCAAACAGCCCCACAAAGTCAATATTTATTCCAAAAGTAAGCGGAACCAGACCCAGAATGGTTGTAAGCGCAGTAAGGATTACGGGGCGAAAACGTATGGTCCCCGCTTCGATGATGGCTTCCATTTTTTTCATGCCGCCATCGGTGAGCTGCTTCACATAATCGAGCAGTACAATGTTATTCACGCACACAATGCCCGCAAGCGAAATGATTCCGATAAAGGTCATGAGGCCAAACGGTGTACGCGTAAGCACGAGTCCAAGCAGTACCCCAATGAGGCTAAGCCCTACGGCCGTCATAATAATAAGCGGCGATTTGATATTGTTGAATTTAGCAAGCATCACCAGGAAAATGAGAGCGAATCCAACCAGCAGCGCAGTCGTAAGGAAGCCGAACGCCTCCTCCTGATCTTCGCTTTCACCGGTGTATCGAACCGTGTAGCCCGGAGGCAAATCATCGATGTAGTCGGCCAGCAGACCCTGAACTTCACCAAGCACTTCCGGACCGGAGAAACCGCTCGCGGCCTGACCTTCAACGGTTGCAGTACGCTGCAGATTCAGACGGGTGATGGTACCCAAGCCTGTTCCCTCTTCGAAGTCGGCTACGGCCACCAGCGGGATAGGCCCGTTAGGCGAGCCGATGTTGAGCTCACGGAGGCTTTCCAGACTTTGACGATCCTCTTCACGCAGTCGAACGGTGATGTCGTACTCGTCTTCACCATCACGCCACTTGCTGGCATCGAGGCCGTTGTTGGCAATCCGGATGGTCTGCGCAATATCGCTAAGTGTAAGTCCGAAGCGGTTTGCACGCTCGTAATCAACCAGAATACGGTATTCGGGCGAGCCTCCGCTCACATTATTTCGAATATCCACAAGGCCCGGAATCTCACGGGTTGACGATGCTTCAACAAGCTTCTCGGTAATCTCCCGGGTTATGCGAATTACCTCATCGAAGTCTTCACCGGATACTTCAATATTTACCGGAGCCCCGGTCGGTGGTCCTTGCTGTTCACCTTCGATGTTTACAACGATATCCGGCAGATCACGAACCACGCCGCGAATTTTCTCCATGGTGCGGGCAGACGGCTCCGGTCTGTCGCCGTAATCGACCAGATTCACGGTGAGTCGGGAAAGCTCCGGACTCTGGTTGCCCCCTCCGAAAAACGGATCGCCTGCCACACCAACGTTAATCTGAATATTTTCGATGTTCGCTTTTACCAGCGGGTCTTCATCAATGAGATTATAGATACGCGACTGCACCTCACGGGCGACCTCGTTACTGGCGTGGACGTTCATACCGATAGGACCTTCAAGCTCGATAACAATACGGCTGGGATCCGTTTCCGGAAAAAACTCAACCCCCGTTGGCGCAAAGCTGAACAGCGCAAAAATGCTTATCATAAGCCCTAAAACGGAATTCAGGAGCAGTGAGCGGTTATCGGTTACCAGCAGTGGTTTATCTGTTTTCATGTTGAGAAGCACGCCCAGAGCTCCGAATACTATCAGTGCAACGGGCAGTCCCATAAGCAGAATCCATGTGCCCAGAGCTACGGGTGTGCCAATACTAACCAGACTCAGTATTACAGCTATAATGACGCCAAGCACGAGTCCGCCGTAAACAGAGTATTTGTTACCTCGGATCATGATCTCAAAGAAGTGAATCATAATTACAATTATCCCGATTACAGCGAATATTCCGCCAAGTACCACCAGCGCAAATCCGGCCTGAGAAAACAGCATCACAAGCCCTCCGAAAATCAGAATCAAAACTCCGACGGTGAGCATACCCAGGGCAAAGGTATTTCTAAACATAGCCGCGCGCGCCTTATAGTTACGACGGAGCATCCATTCCAGAAACCCTCTGTACCACTGAAGAATGGCCGGCATGGTCGTTTCGTTAAATTTGGCCGATAGTGGCTTAATGATAAACCGGTAGGTTGCCACAAAAAATACGGCTACAAGCACGGTTACCATCAGCGTAACTGGATTCGCAACCCCAATAGAAATGAGCGCAAATACACCAAGTCCGTAAAGAAGGAATTTGTATCCTTTTGATATCGGACGAGACGTTTCACCCTCCTTTTTCACCAGATAGGCCGTCAGAACAGGATACAGCACAAGCGCTACAAACAGCGAGCACAAGAGTACCACGATAAGGGTGAAAGGCAGGTAACCCATAAACTGACCGATAATACCAGGCCAGAAGGTCATCGGGATAAAAGCCGCCAGCAGCGTAGACGTTGCTGCAATCAGGGCATAGCTAACCTCATCGGCTCCTTTTTTGGCCGCTTCAAACTTTTCGTAGCCCATCTCCCGGTATCGGTAGATGTTCTCAACCACAACGATGGAATTATCTACCAGCAGTCCAAGGGCAATAATGAGCGAAAACAGAATTACAAAGTTGGCCGTATATCCCAGCGCAAAAAGCACGATGAAGCCAACCAAAATTGATAAGGGCACCGCTGTACCCACAAGCAGCGCGTTTCGAATACCAAGAAAGAATACCAGCACCAGAACCACAAACAACATCCCGCTGATGATACTGTTCTCAAGATCGCTGATTAGCGTGCGAACCTGCTCACTTTGATCACCGGAAATGACGACCTGCGTACCGCCTGGCAAAGGGAAGTCTTCAACAGCCGCCATCACCGCTTCCACGGTTTCCAGAATGTTGGCAGCCGGACGCTTTTTGATGTTCAGGGAGATAACTTCACGATCCTGGATTTCTTCAGCAGGAACTTCGACCAGCTTACCATTATCATCAACTTTGTAAGAGCGAAGGCGGGCAAAGCTTTCCCGGTCTTTGAAGCCGAATATTACGTTTGCTACATCACGCATGTAAACCAGCCCCTCGGGTGGCGGTCCTTCCCCCCCTGCCGGCATTGGTATAACCAGATCTAAAATCTCTTCGGGATCCTGAAACTCACCGCTTACGCGAATGAGATAGCTGAACCGGTCTACATCAATCGTACCGCCGGGTATAGTTAGATTCTGCCCCTGAATCGCCTGAACCAAAGCAGTTAGCGGAATGCCGTAGCCGTTCAGGGCATCGAGGTCGACATTCACCTGAACTTCGCGTTCAACCTGACCAACCATATCGATTTCGCGAACGCCCTGCACGGTTTCCAGCATATCTTCCATACGCTCAGCAACCTCTGTGAGGCGCGACAACGGATAGTCTGCCGCCAGGTTCACCGTCATAATCGGGAAGTCATCCAGATCAATCTCAATGATGACCGGCTCTTCGATATCGGCCGGAAGGTCAGCACGGGCGATATCCACCCTTTCTCGAACTCTCTGGCTGGCTTCAACCAATGGAACGTCGAGCTCGAACTCCACAACCACGCTGCTCACGCTCTCCAAAGTTGTCGAGCGAATATCCTTCACCCCGTTTATTCCCTGAAGCTCACGCTCAATAGGCTGCGTTACCAGCGACTCCATATCCGATGGGCTGATTCCCGGGTAAATCGTATTTACAATGAAAATCGGGATTTCAATCGAGGGATTCGACTCTTTTGGGATCGAGCTATAGCTGAACGCACCGGCGGCAATCAGAATAACGGTAAGCACGAGGATTACCGTCCGGTTTTTTAATGTGATGTCGTTAAGTATCATAAATAATAAAGGCCTGCTTTTAGCCCGGTTTGCGGGGCTTTTAATACGTATTTATAGGATTGCCTTATTTTCACTAGTCGAAAGTGACAACGGGTCTGTCGCTTTGCTGAAGCCGTGCTGCACGCTCAGTGCTGCTTTCGTTTCGGATGATATTCAGGCGGTCGCCAATGCTTAAGTTGCTCATTCCTGCCACGACCACTTCATCACCTTCCTGCAGCCCTTCTAAAATTTCAACTACCGGGCCCGTTGCGGTTCCGGTGCGGACTTCAATCAGCTCAGAGACTTTATATCCGTTTTCCTCACGGGCAACGAACAGATTGACGGAGCCTTCATCACGTACAATAGCCGTTCTTGGCACAATGACGGCATCACGAATCGCGCGTCGTTTTACTCTGAGGTTCACAACCATTTCCGGTTTAATGAGGCCTTCAGGATTTTGCATTTCCACTTCAATCGGGAAGGTGCGACGGTCGGGATCAATCACGCTACCCGCAAAGCTCACGCTGCTTTCGTACTCGGACCCGCCGTAGGAGCGGAGGCTCACTACAACGTCGCTGCCTTCACGAATTTCGGCGCTGAATCGCTCCGGCACACCGGCTCGCACGCGGATTCTGTCTGTATTGGTTATTCGAACTACAGGCATTCCCGGGCTAATGAGCTCTCCGGTGCGAATCATCCGCTCCTCGATACGACCGTTGAACGGAGCGCGGATTTCGGCATCTTCCAGTGCTTTTTCAGCCTGATCGAGCTGAGCTCTTGCGGCATCACGCTCTGTACGCGCACCACGAAAATCCTGCGTTGAGACAATAGAGTCAGCGAATAGCGGCTCAAGGCGGTCGAACGTCTCCTGAGCAAACTCGAAGCTGGCACGGGCTGCATCTGCATTGGCACGAAGAACGCGATCATCCAGCCTTGCTACGACATCGCCTCTGTTTACGCGCTGACCCCGCTCGGCGATGAACCGCACCTGACCCGAGGCTTCAGATGAAATGACGGCATCATTGATGGCTTCAACCGATCCCGAAACGCGAATGAAGTCATCAAACTGATCCGGAGTGATGGTAATGGTTTCAACCGGAATCTCGCGAACGCGCTCCTCATTGTTATTTTCATCGCCATTTTCACAGGCAGACAAAAACAGCCCTGCGGCCAGAATTACGGTTGTTAAAGTGAAATATCGTTTCATGGAAATGTTTTCGATTCTTGCTGTTTAATATTCTGTTGGGGTTTATCTGCTTTCCTCAGCTTCCCACGACGGAGACTCGCCGATAGCTGTTTTGTAGGTGCTCATCGCAACTTTGAAATCATATACTGCAGCCAGATAGTTAAGCTTACTCTGGTCCAGCAGGGATGAAGCCTGACGCTCTTCTAACGACGTTCCAAGTCCCTCACGCAGGCGCTGGGAAGCAATATCATAGTTCAGCTGCGCCTGATCGATGTTTCGTTTCTGGCTCATTATTCTTCTGAATGAGTTTTCCAGATTTCTCACCGCCTGATCAATTTCAAGGTAGATGGCATTTCTAAGCTGCTCACGGTCGATTTCAGCCTGACGCTTTTCGATCTGGTTTTGCTGTACCCGGGAACGCGTCTGAAAACCGTTAAAAATCGTCCAGTTGAGGCTCACCCCAACGCTGAACGCAGGATTCCAGTAGGCATCATCAAAAAACGAACGGCTGCTGCCTTCAAACTGAAAATCTGTTCCCGGCACACGGTTTACAACCTGCCGGTTATCCGGCACCTGACCAATGTATGCGTAATTGGCGAACGCATTCACAACCGGGAAATACTGCGAACGGGTGATGTTGCGCTGTACGTCCAATAGCTCAACTACGTTGTCTATTTGGTTTACATCCGGTCTTTTTTGAAGCGCTAAAACGTACGATTCATCAACATCAGGAATGATTTCTGACATGCTTTCGTCGAATGCCAGACTACCGCTTAGATTGAGGTTGGTCTGTACCGGAATACCAAGAATTAGATTAAGCGACTTGGTTGCAAGCTGCACCTGATTTTCAAGCTCTATCAGGTCGGTTTCCAGGTTAACCAGTTCAACCTCTGCACTGAGACGGTCGACGCGATTTGCAACGCCGGCTTCCACAGCTTTGCGGGTTTCTTCAACAGTTGCCTTCAGACGGTCGACCGAGACCTGAAGCACATCCAGCTGTTCTTTAGCCAGCAGTGCACCGTAAAACGCCTGTGTAATTTCGTTTGTAATAACCTGACGGTCGCGCTCAACCTGATCCAGATTAATTTGGCGCAGCTGACGTGCCCCGCGAATTGCCGCAAAAGCAGAACCGTTGTAGAGCGTTTGGGTTACGTTTACGCCAAACTGAAACTCGTTCTCGATTGCAAACGGATTGTCGTCATCAAAACCGGGAGGCGTTAGTCCAGCTGCCTCATATCCCTGCGCCTGCCGCTCGAGAAACTCCTCGAACGTAATCGGCTCGGTAGCGGGATTACCGTCAGTGCGGCGATCCTCGTTGAAGGCCAGCCATTCGATTGCCCCGAACGACTGAAAGAAGCTTCCGGCATCGGATCCGGCAAAAGGGTTTGGCACTTGAATATTCCGGGTATATTGCCCCGATGCGCTGATCTGAGGATAAACGGCTCCCCATGCCTCTCTTATCTGCGCATCTGCCAGATCAATATCAAGCAGACCGCGTCGAAGCATATAGTTGTTTATCATCGCAATTTGAATAGCATCGTCGAGGGTGATGGTAATATCATCACGGATTTCACTGTTCAGAGTCGATGGGTCCGGAGCGTTTGATTGCGCATGAAGCTGAAAAAGTCCGAATCCCGGCATCATGCAAAGGGTTAATAGTACTATTGCGGCCTTAGCCATTGCGTGTTATCTACTTAATATGAGTTAATAATTAGTCCATTCAGCAATTGTCTGATACGGCATCAGACGTTCATTGTTTCACGTTTTCTGAATCCGGGTCAGTGTTGTGGCCTGAGTGCTCTTACCAGCATATTCATGTAGTCATTCAGAAGCTGTTCAAGGGTGATGCTTTCCATTTCCGGACCCGGCCCCATGAACATTCCCTGCTCACGATAGATGATCTGCTGCATCAGGCCTCTGGTGGCCGATAGAATCTGAATGGTTACAAAATCCGGTTTGAAGGAACCATCAATTGAGCCATCCTGAATTCCAATCTGTACAGCACGCTGCACGAAGTTAAACAAGCTGGCTTTCATGGCCTCAATCTCCTTCACCGTTTCGGTATCTTTCAGGTCTTTAATTGCCTTAAGCCCAATGGATTCGGTGTACATCATAGACTTGAAAAACTGCGGCTGACGTTCTGCAAAGGTGAAGAAAACCCGGTTCATACGCTGTATGATGTCGAGCCCGGTACCGGGCGACGTAATCTCCCGCGCCAGATCCTCATGGATATCCCTAACACCGCGATTGAGAAGTGCAAGCACGATCTCTGTCTTATTGTTGAAATAAAGATAGAGCGTGCCTTTACTCACTTCGGAAGCAGCGGCGATTTCGTCCATTCTTACGGTATCGAAATCTTGTTCGATCATCAGCTTTTCAGCTGCGTCGAGTATAGAATTTTTGCGCTCCAGGCGCTCTCGTTTTTTTCTTTCGGATGTACTCATAAGATGACTTACTGACTCAGGGTCATTTAGTGACCAAAGGTAAAGCATAAATCAATACCATCCAATATTCGTTCATGCCATTCAACTTTTTTCTTACTATACACAAATCAACCACTACCTCCACTGAATGGCATTATCTGTGCATTTCCCCGCTAACTATGATCCATGAAGATTTATAAATTTTAGATTGACCAGGAGTATAAAAAGCAGCCATGACGGCAGGCCCCGGCTGATAACAGCATTACAGGCATAAAAAAAGCTGCTGAGAAAACTCAGCAGCTTTAGTTACATCTACGCTCGACTTCAGAACAGGCTAATACTTAACCTTGTAGTCGGGGCGGGTTATTTCGAGAATGTGTCGTTCCATTCCATTTTTGATCTCCTTCACAACGGCATCGATATCACCATTATCAATATACATTGCGTGGATATAGAGTGTATTTCCACCATCCGGAATATCTACGCTAAGCGTGCCCGGTGTAAGCGAAATGAAGTTCGCCAACAGCGTTTTTTCCAGGTCTGACTCACAGTCCATTGGAATGGCGACGATACCAGACTGCATGCTGAACCCTGGTTTAATTACGTCTTTAGCCACCCGAAGACTGGAAACTACCAGCTCCTTGATGAAGTAAAACACAAATACAACTCCCAACCTGATTCGGCGGGTGTATTGTTCGGTGTCAATAGCCGGGGCTGCAATAAGCATTACGATGTAGCCCAGAATGAAGCCAATCACAAGATTACCGAGACTGATCGTCCCGGTAACGGCAGCCCAGATTACGGCTAGTACAATGTTGGTTATTAATTGTTTCATGGGTTCAATACGGCGTTTATGTACATAGACGGATCGAGCAGCTGATCGGCAGCATCGAAGAGCATAGAGAAGAACGGCTCACCGAAAATACCAAGGATTACAATCAAACCTGCAATCAGTATTACCGGGAAAAACAAAGCGAACTTCTGGCCCTCGGTAGGCTCCTTATAGTTCTTATCGGCCACAACCGGCGCTTCGTCAGGCAGCGGGCTCCAGTAGGCACCCATCCAGATTTTTGTCATAGAGAAAAGTGTCATAAGCCCTACGGCAAGCGCAAAACCGATAACTACCCATTCGCCAATTTCAAGGCCGGCATAGATTACAGTGTACTTCGCCCAGAATCCCGTAAGCGGTGGGAGACCGGCCAGCGAAATGGCTGAGATGGCAAACATAGCGCTGAGCAGCGGATAGGCTTTGTATATCCCGCCAAGCTTCGACAGATGATACGATCCAACATATTTCCGCGCAATTCCGGCAACCAGGAAGAGGTTCGTCTTCGCCAGAATATTGTGAAGTATGTAGTAGATAACACCGGCAAGCGCAATCTTGGTAAAGAATGCAAGTCCCATAATCATATACCCAATCTGGCTCACAATATGGAAGCTCAGAATCTTACGTACATCATACTGAGACGCAGCACCAAGTACCCCGACAACCATAGTAGGAACAGAAATCCAGAGCAGAATGGTATGCGTGTAGCCAATATCCTGGGTAAACACGAGCGTAAACATCCGCACCAGAGAGTATACGCCCACCTTGGTCAGCAGGGCACCGAATATGGCCGTTACCGTAATCGGAGGCGTATGGTACGAAGCCGGAAGCCAGAAGAACAGCGGGAACACGGCAGACTTAATACCAAAGGAAACGAGGAACATCATCGAAGCGGTAATAACCAGACCGGTGTGCTCGGTATCCTGCAGCGCATCTGCCATAGCGGCAAGGTTCAGCGTACCCGTGATACCGTACATAATCCCGACGCCCGACAGGAATACAAGTGAAGAAAACAGGTTGATGACCACGTACTTCACGGCTCCGTCGAGCTGGGACTTGTCGTTACCCAAAGAGAGGAGAACAAATGAGGTGATGAGCATCACCTCAAACCATACATAAAGGTTAAAAAGGTCACCGGTAAGGAATGCACCGTTCACACCGAAGATCAGAATCTGAAAAAGCGAGTGGAATCCAAATGACTCGCGCCTTTCGTCCATATCTCCGAGCGAATAGATGCTCACCGCCAGCGCTTTGATACCGGTAATCATTACCATCAGCGCGCTGAAAAGGTCAGCTACCAGCGAAATACCAAACGGAGCTTCCCAGTTACCCGGCTGCAGCACCTGAATGCCGTCGTTGTTTACCGAATAGAGAAGCAGAGCCGATGCGCCCACAAGCGCAGCAGAGCCAATTACGTTAATCCAGCGCTGGAAATCTCTGTTTTTGAAAAAAATCAGAGCCAGGGCTGCGGTCATTACCGGAATCAGCAGCGGATAGATTAAGAGATCGTTCACGACTTATCTTCCTCCTGCGTTATAGCCGTTTCCGGCAGTTCTTCTCCTTTGTAAGCCGGTTCGGCTACTCTCATATCGTCTACGTTTACAGAGCCGAGTTCTGTGTAGGCTCGGTAGGTTAATACCAGTGCGAAAGCAAAAAGTCCAAAGCCAATTACGATGGCTGTAAGCACCAATGCCTGAGGAAGCGGGTTTGCAAATGCCTCTACCGGCACGGACTCGCCGGCCGGAATAAGCGGTGGCATACCGCGGTCCAGACGACCCAGCGTAAAAATGAGGAGGTTCACGGCGTTACTTAATATTACGATGCCGATTACGATCCGAACCAGATTTTTACGAAGTATCAGGTAGATGCTCAGGGCAACCAGTATTCCGATAACTATAGCTAATAATGGTTCCATGTTCAGTTGTCTTCTTCTTCAAGTGCAAAGATAACGGCCAGCGTAAAGCCAACTACCACCAGGTAAACTCCAATATCGAATATTAGCGGAGTGCCTACGTGCAGTTCACTTCCGAACAGAATCGGAAATACCCACTGACCTGTAAAAAATGAATCACCTGCCATCATCGACATGATTCCGCTCAACAGGGCAAAGAACAGGCCCCAGCCTACCATCACACGGGGATCCATGCGTAGCAGTTTGCGGGTTATCTCCGTGCCGAAAGCAACGGCAAAGAGAACAAATGCGGCAGCGCCAACCAATCCTCCAATAAATCCTCCACCAGGCTCATTATGGCCACGGAAGAACAGAAATACCGAAAATATGAGCAGCAGAGGAAAGAGCAACCGGGTTGCGGTTTGCAGAATTACTGATTTCATACGGTTTTACCCTCCTCTTTGCGGAATAATGATTTTCCAAGCTTGATAAGTCCGTACACGCCCACACCGGCTACGCCGATTACCACGATCTCCCCGAAGGTATCAAGAGCACGGAAATCGACCAGGATTACGTTTACGATGTTACGGCCGTAGGCGACTACATAGCTATTTTCAGCAAAGTAGTCGGTCATGAACGGATCGAAGTCGACAGTAAGCACGGCCAGCACTATAAGCGTTACCAATGTTCCGGCTGCACCGGCAATGATTCCGTCGCGTACTTTCGATGAGGTGGACGTTGTTGCTGTAAACTTCGGAATGTGAATAAGTACGAGAGCAACTAGAATTACCGTCAGGGTCTCAACAAGAACCTGGGTGATGGCAAGGTCAGGCGCGCTGAAAAGCACATACAGAAGGGATATGCTGTACCCTGCCACTCCAAGTGCCGCTATTGCGACGAGACCGGAGCCGGCCATTACGGCTGCAAAGGCAGCAACCACAATTACAAGTGCAATTGTCCACTCGTAAAAACTGATATCTGAAAAGTCGGCCATCAGCGACACATCCGTTTTTGTGAAAAGCGTGAAGCCAACGATTAGCACAAAGAAGCTCAGCACCGTAAGCAGATAGTATCTTAGGTAGCCATTCTGGAAAAAACGGGTCTGAACCGACGCGAAGTTGAGTACTCCGGCCAGAATATTTTCGTAGCCGTTTTTAGGCCCTTCACCCATCCAGCGATCATAGCCCTGGAACCCTTTCGAATCACGGAACTTGTTCCAAACCATGTAAACCGCCACGCCACTCGCGAAAGTAACCACAGAGAGAATAAGCGCAGCATTAATTCCGTGCCAGAGAGAAAGCGAGACGACGAGCTCAGGCGTTCCGGCAATGGAGGCTGCTGCTTTTGAAATGATGGAGCCATCAATCAGGAACGGCAACACCCCAAACACAATGCTTAATACAGAAAGAAATGCCGGGCCAATCCACATGCTTACCGGCGCTTCATGAACCTGCTTGCCGTGCTCTTTGTATTCGCCAAAGAACGGACGAATAGCCACAATACCGCTGGAAGCTACAACCGCAATGTTAGATACCACAGCGGCTGTAATCAAAAACAACGGGAACACAGAAGCCGAAAGCGCGGCTTCGTAGACCAGCTCTTTACCGATGAAACCAAGCAGCGGTGCAAGTCCGGCCATGGAGAGTGCGGCGATACAACCGAATGTAGCCGTAAACGGCATAGTTTTGCGAAGACCGCTGATGAAGCGTACGTCGCGGGTGCCGGCCTCGTGATCCACGGTTCCGGCAACCATGAACAATGCACCCTTGTAAAGCGAGTGGCCCAGAATAAAAACGGCAACCGCTTTAACCGCGTACTCATGGCCCATACCCAGAAGCATGGTAAGCGTACCGAGTGCCATAACCGTAGAGTAGGCGAGTATCTTTTTGAGATCCGTGTGCGCCAGAGCGAGCCATGCACCAATGAGCATGGTCACGGCGCCAAAGAGAGTCACGATATAGGTCCACTCAATTGTTCCGCTAAGTACCGGGCTCAAACGGGCAAGCAGGTAAACACCGGCTTTAACCATCGTGGCAGAGTGGAGATAGGCCGAAACCGGTGTCGGAGCAGCCATCGCGCCCGGAAGCCAGAAATGAAACGGGAACTGTGCAGACTTGGTGAAGGCACCAATAAGCACCAGAATAAGCATTCCCAGATACCACGGATGCTCACTAACGATTCCGGACTGTGTAAACATTTCCGAAATCTCCATGGTGCCGGTCATGATAGCGAGCAGAATGAAACCTGCCAGCATCGCAAGACCACCGGAGCCCGTAACAAGCAAAGCCTGAAGGGCTGATTTCCGTGAATCTTCCTTATTGTGTTTATAACCAATAAGGAGATAAGAGCTAATACTGGTCAGCTCCCAGAAGATAAAGAGCGCAATGATGTTATCGGCCAGTACAACTCCCAGCATCGATCCCATAAAGAGCAATACGCTGAAGTAGAACCGGCCCAGATTCGGATCGGAGCCCAAATAGCCCCCGCCGTAGATCATGATAAATGTACCCACACCGGTAACGATAAGGGCAAACATCAGGCTGAGACCATCCAGGTAGAACGACATGTTGATGCCGAGATACGATACCCAGACGTAGGACTCGTTAATTACGCTGCCGCCGGAAATTTCAGGTATAAAGCCCGTAAACCAAAGAAATACGGTTAGCGGAACCAGAGAAAGCGCCCACCCGGAGTAGTTTTTGAGGTATTTTGCTGCCATCGGGCCGACAAAAGCGACCGCGAAGATGAGCAATACAGAGAATAAAATGGTCATCAGGATTCAGAAACGTTTCGGTTCACCTTTGCTGAGGGCGCTTTGGCAGCGGTATCCTCCCGATCTTTTTTCAACTCATCTGTGATAGTTCCTTCCCAAAAATCCATTCCCACATAATAGGCCGCACGGCCAATCAGGTGAGCGGCAACCGGCGCAGTAAGCAATAGAAAGATTATAGTTGCAATCACGCGGGTAAGGACCGAAATCTCATCGAATGCAACGCCCACGCTAACCAGAATTAAGCCGGCACCGAGTGTACCCGCTTTGGTTGAGGCGTGCATTTTCATCATCAGATCAGGGAGACGCAGAACACCGATGGCTGCCACTAACACAAAGAAACTTCCGCTAAGAAGCAGAATGGCAATTATAATTTCGCTTATCATATTCTGTCGTCCGTTGATTCGTGGCCGGCTTTAAACACATAGCGTGCAAAGGCAGCTGTTCCAAGGAATGCGATGAGCGCTACTACGATTGCGGCATCTATAAAGTCGGATGTACCGGTAAAGATGGAATATGTTGCTATAAACGCAATCACGATGTAAGCTATAAGGTCGAGAGCAACAACACGGTCGGGAAGACTCGGACCTTTAAGCAATCGAATCACACCTCCGACCAGCGAAATACTAAGCGCGGCAAAGGTTATGATGAGCACTGTATCAAGGAAAATGGTATCTCCGTTTAACACGGTCAGGCTCCTATAAATATCTGTTTAGTAGTGAACTACGATATTGAATTAAACAGGAATGCGATTGAATAATAACTGCACTACAATAGGTTACGCATCTGTTTTGGCTCATTTTTAATGAGCGCATAAAATAAATTATTTCGCAACCGCTTCAAAATTATTTCGGTTTATTCGCTTTATGGCACAAAAAAGCCGAAGAAGCATGGGCTCTTCGGCTTAAAAAACATCTTCAAATTTCTAACTTACTTATTCTAATTTAATCTCCATTCTTTGCAGATTAAGCCTCTTCAATCATAACATTGTTAATCTGTTTTCATAGGAGAGGCTTAATCGGAAGTATTTAAGAATGTGTGAAAAACGTTTTATTTTAATTTTTTACAACTCCTTGCGCTTGAGTTTATTCAACTCTCGCAAGATTTATTTGAATTACAAATCCACTAATGAGCAACGATATAACAAGAGAAACATCATCGGTTGAAGAGACCTTAGCGTTTGCACGGGAGCTGGCATCATCCTGCGAACCGGGTGATGTTATTTGCCTGTATGGCACGCTGGGCGCTGGCAAAACACATTTTGTGAAAGGCTTTGCCACTGCCTTTGGTATCGATCCGAACGAGGTCGACTCCCCTACCTTTGTTCTTATCCAGGAATACAATGGCACCATACCCATCTACCACTTCGATGCCTATCGCATTGAGTCCCTTGATGAAGCTCGCGGAATTGGCACGGAAGATTACCTGTATGGTGAAGGCATCAGCGTGATAGAATGGCCCGAAAAGATAGCAGGACTCCTGCCCGAACAGCGCATAGATATTCATATTGAGCAGAGCGGCGCACAACAAAGACGCTTCAGAGTAGTTTACAGAAGCTGATTTATTTGTATTTTGGCAACCTTCTATGGCTACTAAAAAGCTTTCATACCGCTTCGACCGCCTGCCGGTCATCTATCCCTATCACTACCGGGCTAAGAACAGCATTTCGGTGGGCGATTTGGTGTACTACGGTCCGTCGCCGGAATATTACGGCATAGGCGAAGTCCTCAACATTATCGACACGTTCTGCATTGTGGACTTTCGCGGCACCGGCGCACTCGATATTCATAAAGACGCCTTCGAACTCAGCTACCTCATTCCCATCCACAAGCTTAATCTGTCTCACCTGCTCACTGAGTCCTGAGCAGAATCCCATTCAGTCCTCTTTTTCGGACAGTCTGCTTAAAAACAGCACAATAGCAGAAACGGCAAGTCCCGGATAAAAAGGCTCAATTTCAAGCCACGCGTACGAGTACAGTTCCTGTGAGGTTTGTACACCCATTGCCAGCCACGCAAACGCCGTCATAAATGAACCGACTACCGATATGGCCGCGTAGTTTTTTCTATACCTGAAAAACGGCAGATAAATCCCCAGCACCGGAAACAGCATAGCCGGAATGATGAGACTGCCGATTACGTACCAAAGCTCGATCACGCTTGGGAAAATCGTTATCATTCCGACCGCCAGAACCGCCGCGATAACGATACCGATTTGAGTAAGCCGCACCGGGTTTACGCCTTTGTTGTACTGCTTAAGCACATCCCTGCCCAGCGTCTGACCCGACAGAAAAAGGAAGCTATCCAGCGTGGACATGATGATTGCAATCAAGGCCGTAATAAACAAACCGAGCAGCCCTGCCGGGAGAAGCTCTACGGCCAGATCAGGAAATGCTGAAATCGGATTGGCCAGCTCCGGCCCGAGAATTACGAGTGCATAGAGACCTGCCAAAAGGGTGAGCGCATCAAAGAATGACCAGAATAGTACTGAGTATAAAATGCCTTTTTTCGCCGTTTCGGGACTCTCTGCAGCAGCAGAACGCTGATGAAAGCCAGGATCTACAAACGTCCACATCGCAATGAAAAACCAAACGAAAATATAACTGAGGTTATATCCGCCGGTAAAATCACGGTGTCCTTCCGGAAGCTGCGACCACATTTCGGCCGGAGATCCGGTATGCTGCCATGCGAAACCGAGCATCATGATAAAGCCGCCGTACATAAGCGCACCCTGAAGCCAGTCGGTTCGCACAACGGCCGCAAAGCCACCGGTTCCGATATAAATAACCGAGAAGAGGGCCACAAGCACCGCATAAATCAGCCACTCGTCGCTTCCAGTCAGCATTTGTGCGATAACGCCAAGCATCAGTATATAGGGCGCGGGACTTACCAGAACAAAAACCCCGGCTGCCCCAAGGATTCCGGTTTTTTGACCATAGGTTTCGCCGAGAGCTTCCGGAATCGTCAGGGCTTTGCCACTTCGTATTTTTCCCGCCAATAGGAATGCATAAACGATGGCGAATACATAGTACGGAAAGGCAAATAACAGCCATTGGGAGGCCCCGACCATGTAGGTGTACTCTCCCACTCCGAGAATACCGCCGTACCAGGTTGCGACCAGCGTAGCCACAAAAGCGGGTAGCGTGAGGCGTCGGCCGGAAAGCAGATAGGCGGTTTCATCCGAGCCGTGGTCGATGTACTTGCGGCGTAGCGTAAACCATCCCAGCATCCCGAAATAGAGAATCAGCGGAATCCAGTCTAAAAGGGTAAAGGCCATTCCAGCGGGATTATTAGCAGCAATGAACCGCTCTTGTATATTATGGTGATGCGCTCCGAAATGGCTTCATTCGATGACCCGTCACGAATACCGTTCTCTATAAATTCGTCGGTCAGACTGTACTTCAGTCCGGCTGTGGTGATGCCCTCTACCCGCCCTGAGATTGGAAACAGAGAAACTGGCGTCCCGGGTTTGGCATCCATACTGAACTCTTTCGGGAGTATCATGCAGGCTGTGTAATCATCAACAATAATTATAGAATCAAATGCGTCGGCAAACTGCTGAAGAACAGAGAGATTTTTGAGCGTATGGTCAATTCTGAAGCCGGTTGCTCCGCAAATAACTACGCGCCCGGCACCATGTTTTTTAGCGAGTTTGAGGGCTTTTTCGAGATCGTTGGTCTCTTGATCAGGGTCTGATACAAGGGTGATGTCATCCGGGAGGGCATCACCCTTTAAGCCCGTAAAACTGTCCATGTCTCCGGTTATGAAGTCGGGCCTGATCCCGGCGTTTAGCAATGTTGCTGCTCCGCCATCGGCCGCGATAATGACATTCGCCTCAGCGGTCAGCTTGTCCAGAAGTTTTTTCGAAGGTGGCCTGCCGTTGCAGCAGATCAGGAAATTCATGAAAGCGTACACATTTTTATCATGGAATTCTTTTCAGCGAATGATGAATAAAAGCTGATTTAACACGAAATACAAGCCTATTCGCCAAACAGATAAAGCAGAAGACCTATGGTGAATAATATGAGCCAAAGTAGCCATGGACCGTTAAGGACTACCGCAATCACACCACCAACAATACAAGCACCAGCCAGAACCGCGCTTTTGAGGCCTTCAAGCGGGTTTTCGTTCTGGCGATTGTTCATATTCTCATCGAGCTGCCGCATGCCGTCAGCAAAGATTTTGGGCAGTCGGACCGCCATATCAATGAATTCAGGCCCTCCCCGGATCAACTCTTTGCTCAGAGCCCTGATGCTGAACTGCTCCTCAAAGATTTTCGCGATATGAACGCGCGACAGTTCCGGCACATCCAGCTTCGGATCGACCATCTGTCCGACCGACTCAAAGGTGATGAGCGCTTTCACCATAAGCGTCATCTCCACGGGAAAAAACACGCGGTGGCGGGCGCCTATACCAAGAGATTCCACAATCATCTTGCCCATGCTAAAGCGACCGGTTTTAGCCTGCTGAAAATATCTTCTGAGCAAATCGGTTACCCCCCTTCTGAACTGCTGCAGGTTTCCGCCTTTGCCCACGCTGGCCATTGCCGTGAGATAGCGTGCCGCGCCTTCAATATCCCCGTTTACCAGGGCATGGAAATAGTAAAGCATCTGTCTACGGGTTTGCTCCTCAAAACGGCCAACCATACCCAGATCGATAAAGCCAACCTTACCGCCCTTCATAATAAAAAGATTGCCGGGATGAAGATCGGCATGGAAAAATCCGTCCTTGTACAGCATTCGTATAATGCCTGCAGCGCCGTTATAAAGCAGATCCTGCTTCTCTTTTTCCGTCAGATACTCCATTTTGGAGTCACCGGGCTTGAAGCCTTCGAGAAGCTCCATCACCAGCATATTTTCATTGCTGAACTCGCGGTAAATCCTGGGAAATACAACGCCCGGATAATCGGTAAAGTTAACCTGAAAGGTCTCGGCGTTATCCGCTTCATTCACCAGGTCAACTTCTTTGGCCGTAAAACTGCAAAACTCATCAATCAGTCGGTTAGGCTGATACTGCGGAATGATTATTTCCAGAAAGTACCCAAGCAGCTTCAGCAGGTTGATGTCGGTCAGAATAGTATCTCGAATGCCGGGCTTCACAACCTTGAGTACAACTTTTTCGCCCGTGAACAATCCGGCTACGTGCGTCTGGCCAATGGAAGCAGAGCCCAAAGGCTCGGGATCGATATAGGTGAAAACTTCCTCCAGCTTCTGATCCAGATTGTAGCGAATCAACTCTTCCATCACCTCAAACGGCACTTCAGGAAGACGGTCGAGAAGATTTTTCAGCTCATCGGTGATTCCACGGGGTAGGATGTCTTCACGAAGCGAAAGGATTTGCCCCAGCTTGATGTAGGTAGGTCCAAGCATCTCAAGCCGCTTTCTGAGCTGAACCGGGAAGGGTGAATTGCGCAGCTCCTTCTTTACAAAGGGCGTAAACAGAAGTGATAAAAACCTGACCCAGAAAGACCTCAGGCCTTTTTTCCGGTCACGGGGCATGGCGTTCCGGAAAGCAATAAGACCGCCCAGCAGGAGCCCGATTACATGTCGGTTAATCAGGAAAAAACGACGGAAAACACCCTTATAAGGCGCGAGCGGATCGATCTTGTAGGGCGACTTTTTCCTGCCCTCCCGATGCATCTGCGCCTGCTTCTTCAGCTCTTCGATGTATTCATCATCCTGCACCAGCCTGTTATCAAGATCCGGATCTGCTGCAGCTGATGGCTTTTTTTCAGTTGTTGAACTCAAAAGCGGGATTTCCGTTAACGTAAAATGAATATCAGCGGGCGATATGCAGCTCCTCGCCCGTGTTTCATCATAATACGAAAAATACCAATTTGTTATGGAAGCGGGTGCATTAAGATCAGATGAACCCGAATCGTAACAAGCCTTGCGCACCTTGTTTTGAAGCCATTTAACCCATCGGGGAGCCGAAGCTGCTTCAGGCTTCCTACTTCACCAGCGTTACGCTTATGCTTTCCCGGGTAAGCAGGGTTCCGGTTGCGGCGCTGTTAGCCTGCATTACCACGCGGTAGATTCCGCTGGCCAGTCGGGAGGCATCCCACTGCAGATGATAATCGCCCGCATTCTGCACGGTTGCGTTAGCCAGATTTGCGACAAGTCTGCCCGTCATATCATAAACCTGAATACTCACACGAGCGGGCTCCGACAGAGAGTAGGGGAGATTCGTTACCGGATTGAACGGGTTCGGATAGGCGTTGCCAAGCGATGTTCTAAACGGTACTTCTTCTACGGGCTCATTACTTACCGGCTCGCCGGGCTCGGTTTCAAAAGTGACAGAAACCAGCTCGTAATCAGCCTCAATTTCGTTAATGAGCGCCTCAGCTATCACAACTTCGGGGGTGCCCTCATCAAGCATCTGGAAGACGAGCGTGCCCAGCAGTCCGTCGCCCGCAAACTGATTGGAGGCCCAGACCACTTTGACTTTGCCGGGCTCTTCCTCTTTGTGCGCCTGAATGATTTCCCCAAAGTTCGAAAATCCGCTCAACACCTCCTGAAACCCGAGAATTGATCCCGGAAAAAAGAGCGTCAACTCTACGGATAGCGCCTGCTCAGGCAGACCGCTTACTACGACATCCACCAATGCCTCTTCACCTCTGAAAAGCGACTCCGCCTGAAGCTCAACCACAATAGTTGTGTTTTCAGGGTGATGCCCTCCGGAGCTGAACAGCACATCTCCGTGCGAACTTTCTCCGTTGAGGTTGAATCGCGGAAGGTCAGGACCGAAACCGGTTTCGTTTAAATCCGCCGGAAAGCTGAGCGTAAAACCTGATGAGGCCCGGTAAATCAGACCGGCATCAAATGCCGTAACCCGACCATCGCTCGATACATCCGCAGCATAGTGACGACCAAAGACGAGCTCGCCCTGCTGTTCGGACTGACCAACGGCCCGGTTGAGCGCTAAGCCAGCGTCTGCTTCACGTATCTGGCCGTCGTTGTTCACATCGCCATAGCGAATCTGCTCGATGGTATTCTGATTCCCAAGCACTAATTGATGAATATTAGACATAAGCTCGCTGCTGTTTACAACCACCACGCCCAGCTGCTCCACATCGCTCCACTCCCATTCAGACGCAAATAGTGCGGGAGTTTGACCTGCGGCACGATCAGGAAGCGCCGTTAGCACATTACCATCGCTGGTGTAGGCAATCACGCCCCAGCCGGTTTCGGGTGCTGAGCCGAAAAATGCGGCAAGCACGTTTCCGTCGAAAGGAGACTGCGGGATGATGGCGTAGTAGTTCGCCGCATTCGGGGAAACCGACGAAAGCTGATAGGGCGCCGTCGGCAAGGTGATGCGCTGCGAGCGCTTAAACGAGGTCGGATACCGGTGCGCATCCGCAAAACCAAATCCTTCTCTGCTCCAGCTGCCCGAGGCAATATGCCAAAGATGAAGCCTTACAATCTCCTCGTCGTAATCAAGCCCCCGGGAATTCAATTCCTGCCGGATGATTTGCTCCATAGATTCTTCAGGGTCTGTTTCAACACGCTCCCAAACGTGCCGCATAAAGTCGGAGGAAACCGATTCGGTGAAGTACATCAGCCAGGTGGCGTGCTCGTAAGCTACGGGCGTGCTTTGCGCAGGAGTCCGGAATATTGACGCCTCACCGATGAAGTTTAGATATTCCTTCACATCCGGGAAGACCTGATTTTCGGCCATCAGGGCGTCCATTTCGAGCCAGGCAGTTGAGCCGGTCGGGCCGTCCCATTCGTTATAGGCAAACTGAATGCTGTGGTAAATTTCGTGGGCGATTGTTGCCCGGGCAGCGCCTTCGGCCTCATCCTCAGCATCGTTGCCCGGAACCCAGTCGAAGCCAGAATCAATCACGCTGTAAGGCGCTCCGTTGCTGAGGCCGGTAAATCCGTAAATCCCAAGATTGCGGATATAGATATTGTAGGGCGACAACCCGTCGACCGGATCCTTGAACCCAAGGCTGTCAACATAAAAAGCGCGGGATGAGTCCGCTGCCGCCGCCACCATTTCGATCCAGTCCGGAATACCGCTTCCGCTTTCATCTGTGGGGTCTATGGAGTGTTCACCTTCCAGATCATACCAGATGATATATCCGCCATTCGGCGATTGATAACTGTTTTCCATATCGAACACATGCGGACTCATGAACAACAGCTCGAAATCGGCGTCAGGGCGATGTCCGGACCTATGCTGCTCTGAGATTTGGGTAGTAAGGCAGCGTGGAAACTGGTGGGACCCGCCATCAGCGGCGCGGTGCTGCGACTGCTGCTGAAGCCAGTTTGTCCACGGCGTCTCGGGCAGTGCAGGGTGCTGTTGCGCCATCAGGGGTTGATGAGGGCCCGATGCCATCACCAGAATTAAAGACGCCATCATCAAACAGACACTAAACGCGCTGTTTTTTGCGGCTTGCTTTGCTAATAGAAAAAGGCGGTAATGCATGGCCCACAATAACGGGTGAGGGTATTCGTAGTTGTCTAAGTTACGTTTTAAGACGCTTTTTTTGTATTTTAATTTGTTCTGAACAACTGTCCCTTCCGCCTGCCTCAAACGAATCTTTTCGGCTCTAAACGCAGTTTCTTTTCCGGAAGGGATATTAGTACTATTCGAAAAACGACCAATATGTTCCCGGTATTACTGTATTATAAATTCAGCTCGATTGAAAACCCTCAGGAGTTTCTCGCCGAGCACAAAGCATTTTGCAATTCTCATGGCCTCAAAGGCCGTATTTATCTGTCCGAAGAGGGCATCAACGGAACGGTTTCCGGCACGGCTGAAGCCACCGAAGCTTACAAAAAAGAACTCTGCTCCAAACCAGGTTTTGAAGACACCGAGTTTAAGGAAGATCTCGCCGAACGTATTCCGTTTGCGAAACTGGCCGTAAAGATTCGACCGGAAATCGTAACCCTTAAAAGCCCGATTGACCTCGATCCGAATACCGAGGGCGGCCGCCGTCTTCGTCCGCACGAGTGGAAAGCGATCATGGAATCAGGCCAGGATTTTGTCGTAATCGACGCCCGGAACAATTATGAGAGCAAAGTTGGTCATTTTGAAGGCGCCATAAAGCCGGATTTGAAGAATTTCTACGATTTCCCGCAGTGGCTCGATGAAGTTGAAGACGAAATCCCCAAAGATAAAAAAGTACTGATGTACTGCACCGGCGGGATTCGCTGCGAGAAATTCTCCGTGCTTATGAAGAAAAAAGGGTGGCAGGATGTGAATCAGCTGCACGGCGGGATACTAAATTATGCCAAAGAAACCGGCGGCGCACACTTTCTCGGAAAGTGCTTTGTATTCGACGACAGGCTCGTTGTTCCGGTCAATCCGGAACATGAGGAGCCCATTTCGCACTGCGAAATTACCGGACAGCCGGCCGACACCTACCTCAACTGCGCCAATATGGAGTGCAACAGGCTTTTCATCTGCTCGGAGGAAGGCGCCCGCCTTATGGAGGGAGCATGCAGCGAGGAGTGCAAAAACCATCCGTTTAAGCGTCCTTTTAATCCGGAGAATGCTTTTGCGCCCTTCAGAAAGTGGTATAACTATTTTGGAAATGAGTTCAAGGAGCGGGAAGTCAGTAGTTAGGCCCAGCCCGGCTGACCTCCTGCAGCCCGGGTCGTGCCCGGTCCGGATTGTGGCTCCCTACGCGTATACCTATACATTCAGGGTGAAGCAGCCCGAGACCGGAATGCCTTTGCTGAAGTTTCTGCTGAAGCGATTCCCATTTCGAAGCGCTGATGCATGGACCCGACGTATTGCAGACGGACGCATTCTTCGCAATGAAAACGCAGCATTCCCGGATACCCTTCTCCGTGAAGGTGACTTGATTTCGCATCACAATCCGGCTGTAACGGAGCCATCGGTACCGGATTCGGTGGAGATACTGCAGAAGACCAGCGATTTTCTTGTGGCCTACAAACCGGCACCTATGCCCGTCCACGCCGGGGGACGCTATCAGAAGAATACCCTGATTGAAATACTGGGCGAAATGACAGAGGGCCCGCTTCACATCATCCATCGTCTCGACTCGGTGACTTCCGGGCTTATGCTCATTGGCCGCAATCCCGAGTTTAGCCATAAAGCGTCGCTTGCTTTCAAGCAGGGTGATGTTGAGAAAAACTACTTTGCACTTTGTGATGGCGTTCCAGAAGATGATGGCTTCACTTGTGATTTTGGCATCCGGCGCGAGAAGGGCTACCGGTTCACCTGCGCAGATGATGGCAAACAGGCCTTCACCCGTTTCCACACGATAAAGCGGGGAACAAAGCGTTCTGTAATTAGCTGCGAGCCCGTTACCGGCCGCACACACCAGTTAAGGCTTCACCTTTCCGCTCTTGGCTTTCCAATTTGGGATGATGAAGTCTACAAGCCGGAGGGCAGCGCACTGCTTCAAAACTCGGGCATCAGTCTGCAAAGCTCCACGCTGCGAATTCCTGAACTTGATGTTAATTGCTCCATTGATGTACCTTCAGAATGGCATGAAAACCTTTAATCTTCACATATCGGCCCGCATCACCCTGCTTATAATTGCGACAGCAAGCTTTACGCTTGCGGGCTGCGGTATTTTTGAAACCCGAAGCGCAGAGGAGCCCGGAGCCGGAACAGGTTCCGGATTTCAGCAGCCCGACAGGCCTGAGCTGGTAATCAGTAATCTGCAGTCTGCAGTTGCCAATCTTAATACGGTAAACTACATCCGTTCGCTCAATGCGGATATGTTTGAGTTCACGCCTTCATCCGCTGCGCTGGACGACGATCCGCAGTTGTGGCAGGGCTGGTCCGTGATTGATGAAGAAACCTATTTCAACAATTTAAGAGCTTCCGCACAGAACCAAAGCGGACACGTTCTGCAGCTCTCCAATGAGCAGCGCACCACCCTTCCAGACGGCGGTGAGCGTATTACCGCCTCCTATTCGCTTAGTGTGTTCCACAACCGCACGTCTACAAACGTGCCCAATGTAGCTACCGGTAATTTTATCATCGATTTAGTACAGGATGAAAGCGGCCTTTGGTCAATTGCCTCATGGACCGACAACGGAACCGGCTCTTCGTTTACCTGGAGCGATTTCAAAGCCGTTTTCTATCGGGATTAACCGCGTCTGTTAACTTTTACGACTTCAGGCTTCATAAAATGTTGTAAATCAGAGTTCTGTTATAAACGTCAGATCATATATCTGTTTTATGACCTAACCTAATGGTCGTCAACGGACAGCAAGCCTTGCTAACGCTTTCCTTACGCTCAGAATTCTTATTTGTAACAGCGTGTAATAGTGATAAAACAAGGAACTACACGCTAGTCATCAGACTTTGGGAGGGTGTCTTTCAGCAACATTTAAACAACCAACACACCAAAACAATACTACTGACATGAGACTCTATCATTACCTCTTAGCTATGATTTCGCTGGCATTTCTCGTAAGTGCCTGCGACAGCAGTTCTTCAACCAGCGCGGTTGACCCCGATGAACCAACCATCGTGGATATTGCCGTAGCTGACGATAATCTTTCAATACTTGTTGGCGCACTCGTTGATACCAATCTGGACGGTGCACTCGACGGTTCAGGTCCTTTTACCGTTTTTGCTCCAACCAATGATGCATTTGAAGCACTTCCTGAAGGCCTTCTCGCAAGTCTGACTACCGAGCAGCTTAGCGAAATTCTTACCTACCACGTGCTGGAAGCAGAAGTGGGCTCCGGTGCCCTTCAACCTGAGCAAATAGTTGCCACGCTTAATGGCGATGACCTATTCATTCAGGCCGAAGGTATGAACGTTACGCTAAACGGCAACTCATCAGTTACTACTGCTGATGTTCTTGCTGCAAATGGTGTCATTCACGTAATCGACACTGTGCTTCTGCCGGATGCGTTTGGCAACGTTGTTGAAAATGCACAGAAGAGATATTTTCTTAGTGCTCTTGTAGACGCAGTGGTTACTGCAGATTTAGCCGGAGCATTGTCTGATCCTGATGCTGAGTTCACTGTTTTTGCTCCGACAAACGAAGCGTTTGCAGCAATCGAAGACGTTGTTGCTGGTCTTAGCATAGAGGAACTAACTGAAGTTTTACTTTACCACGTTGTCGATGCACGCGCACTTTCGGGTGATCTTCAGGATGGCCAGACTATCACAACCCTTGGCGGCCAGGATCTGACTGTAGGAATCGCCGACGGCGTCGTAACCATTAACGGTTCAGCTGTTGTAACTTCTGCTGATAATGACGGTACTAACGGCGTAATTCATGTTATTGATGCTGTGCTTATTCCCGGCGGAGAAGAAACGGCTGTGGACGGGACCATCACGATTAATAATGTTGGTGCATCCGCATGGGTAGTGGAATCATTCGAAGGCGAAGGTATCTCCGCGGAAATTGGTGTAGAAAATACTACCATCACCCTCCAGGAAGGCCTTCGTTACGAGATAATTAACCTTGGCTCCGGAAATCACCCTTTTCAGTTTCGCGACGGTTCTGCCGAAGTCCTTGTTGCTGAAGCAGGAAACGGAAGTCTGCAAGACTACGAGCCTGCCAACGTAGTGGTTGATGAAGAGAATGGTATCATCACCTTTACCCTCACGGGAAACCTCGCAGATTGGGTAGCTACCTACAACTGCGCCCCGCATGCTTCAATGGAAGGCGATATAGTTGTAACATCTGCTATACTTTAGGCATCACTTTTGTCTAATTTTGAGCCCGTCATGATTTCATGACGGGCTTTATTTTTTTGACACTATTGGGGCATTTAAATATCGCTAATTCGGAAATAATGAGTTACGGGCTTTTAATTGCCTCAAAACTGTTTCACAATGCAATCAATGCTACTTTTCAAAGAACTTCATAATAGCCGTGGATCTTTGCAGTGTTGCTTGCTCAATTACTTCAAAACATAAACTGATACCTCAATCATGAAAATTTACCATTATCTCTTAGTCCTGATTTCGCTGACATTTCTTGTAAGTTCTTGCGACAGCAGTTCCTCTACCTCTGCTGTAAACCCTGATGACCCAACAATTGTTGATATTGCGGGAAATAGTCAAACGCTCTCTACCCTTTCAGCAGCGCTGGTTGATGCAAATCTGGCCGGTGCTCTAAGTGGTTCAGGTCCTTTTACGGTATTTGCACCAACAAATAACGCATTCGATGCGCTGCCGGAAGGACTTCTGGAAAGCCTGACAATCGAGCAGCTCGGTGAGATTCTTACCTATCATGTGCTTGATTTTGAAGTTGGAGCCGCTTCGCTACAGCCTCAGCAGAGCGTTCCGACCATAAACGGCGGCGAACTATTTATCGAAGCATCTGCTACAAGTGTTACCATAAACGGCAGCTCATCCGTAACAGGAGCCGATGTACTCGCTTCAAATGGCATTATTCACATCATCGATACAGTATTACTTCCTGATGCCTTCGGAAACGTGGTAGAAAACGCGCAGAAACGTTACTTCCTGTCATCCTTAGTCGATGCCGTTATCGCAGCTGACTTAGCAGATGCGCTGTCTGATCCTGACACTGAATTTACCGTCTTTGCACCTACGAACGAAGCGTTCAATGCTATTGAAGACGTTGTTGCCGGCCTAAGTATCGAAGAGTTAACCGAAGTTCTGCTGTATCACGTAGTTGATAGCCGCGCCCTTTCCGGTAATCTGCAGGATGGACAGACCATTACGACCTTGGGTGGTCAGGATCTTACCGTCGGTATCGCTAACGGCGTTGTGACCATCAACGGCTCAGCTGTTGTAACTTCTGCTGACAACGACGGTGCAAACGGCGTAATCCATATAATTGATGCTGTTCTTATTCCAAGTTTCGAGTAAGTATGAATTAACGGAATGTTGAATTTCGGCTGAATCTCACGTTCCTATTAAGCCCGTCATGATTTCATGGCGGGCTTATTTTTTGGTAATAAGAAGGTTTTGATATTTTTCAAACAGCCCAAACATATTGAACTAAATATATTTTAATACGTATATTAGATTTATAATTGAACGTTCATCACACCTATGGAACTGAACTGCCATGAGGTCAAAACCTCACAAATAAGACGTTAATCTTTATTTATGAAAATATTCGACAACCCGATTGATGCGGTATCCATCATACAATCAAATCAGAGAGTTTTTATACAATCTGTAGCGGCAGCACCCGGTAAGCTCATTCACGCCATGACCGCCCGGGCTCCTGAACTTCGAAACGTGGAAGTCGTTCACCTGCATACAGAAGGTGAAGCGCCCTACACCAAGCTGGAATATGCAGAAAGCTTTTTCACTAATGCTCTTTTTGTAGGAGCCAATGTTCGCAACGCCATTCGGGAAGGTCGCGGTGATTATGTGCCTGTATTCCTCAGCGAGATTCCGAGCCTGTTTACAAAGGGTGTCCTTCCGATTGATGTAGCCCTCATTACCGTTTCTCCACCCGACAGACATGGCTTCTGTTCCCTGGGCACTTCAGTCGATGTTACTCCTGCAGCAATCAAATCAGCGCGATATGTGATTGCTGAGGTTAACAAAAAAATGCCCCGTACGCATGGTGATGGCCAGATTCACGTTAGCCAAATTGATTTTGCCATCGAAAACGATCAGCAGCTTCATCTGCACCAGCCCGGCGTACCCAACGAGCAGGAGCTGATTATCGGTAAGCATGTAGCCGAACTGGTTGAAGACGGCTCTACACTTCAAATGGGGATTGGCGCTATTCCGAATGCGGTTCTCGCCTCCCTCACTCATCATAAAAACTTAGGCATACACACCGAAATGTTTTCAGATGGCGTCATTCCGCTGGTTGAAAGCGGCGTGATTGACAACAGCCAGAAGAAGATTCATCCCGGGAAAATTGTTAGCGGATTTGTGATGGGCACCCAAAAGCTATACGACTTTGTGGACGATAATCCGCTTGTGGCCATGCTCAACATAGCCTATGTGAACGATACTGCCGTTATTCGCAGAAATCCGAAAGTTACAGCCATCAACAGCGCCATTGAGATTGACCTCACGGGTCAGGTTTGTGCCGACTCCATTGGTACGTATCAATTTTCCGGTGTTGGCGGGCAGATGGACTTCATCCGTGGCGCTTCTCTGTCTGAGGGCGGAAAACCAATTATCGCCCTACCATCAGTAACGGCCAAGGGAATAAGCCGCATCGTGCCGTACCTGAAAGAAGGTGCCGGCGTTGTAACCACACGCGCCCACATGCACTATGTAGTTACTGAATACGGAGTCGCCAACCTGTACGGCAAGAATATGCACCAGCGCTCGAGGGCGCTCATCGATATCGCTCATCCGAGCCATCGCGAAGAGCTTGAGCGCGTAGCTAATGAGCGCTTTCGGCAGATGTAGCAGTATCAGCAGGTCGATAAGTTAGTTTTTTTGTGCTATGACTGTCCCGACGGGAAAAAAGCGGGTTATTTAATACCTGTTTACATTTTTAGTGCGTTTCTGATTTAAGAACTGAGAACAATCTTTTCTGATTGCTGGTTTAATCTGTTTACGGATTCATTTTGCCAATCAGATTAAATGATTGTTTCTAAACTTCCGATTATTAAATTACCTTTGTGGTGCTGTGTGGGACAGAACCCGGATCTTCAACGCTAAATCTGTTATATGAAACTTAGTCTACTATTTTTTCTTTCCCTGCTTACTTTTGGTTTTCTCGCTGCTCCGGCACAGGGTCAGTCGCTTCCGGAACCACGGCAAAGTCCGCTCGGTCTCTCCAGAGCCATGTTGGGTGATGTGTATGTGAAAGTAATTTACGGACGCCCGTACGCACGGGATCGCGAAATTTTCGGATCTTTGGTTCCTTTTGGTGAAGTCTGGCGAACAGGCGCCAATGAAGCTACCGAGATCACATTCACCGGCGGACTTACTATTGCCGATCACAGTCTTGAGGCAGGCACCTACTCGCTTTTCACCATCCCTGGTGACGATGAGTGGACCATCATTATTAATCAGCAGCTGGGACAGTGGGGGTCGTACGGTTACAACCGAGAATACGATGTAGTTCGCTTTAATGTGCCCCGGCAGCGCTCTTCGGAATACAACGATTTGTTCACCATTTCTATCGATAAGTCAAACGATACTACCGGTTATCTGGTGATAGAGTGGGAGCGAACACGAATCGAAATTCCGCTCTCAAAATGAGCGGCAGCTACATAACGCGCTACAAATCTATCCCATCTGATATATCCGTCAGCAGGCTGTACTTCAACGCCATGAAGCTTTGCCTGCTTAGCCTGTTAGTTCTTTCGTCTGCCTTCAGCCAGACTTTTGCACAATCCTCCGACCCGGATACCATGAGTGATGAAGAGCTGGTCGATGCCCTCATGCAGGCCTCGGGTTTCGATCTGTCTTTGCTCGACGTTTGGTACGGTATTGAAGAGAGCATCAATGCCGAGCGCGAACTTGCATCCGGTGAAGCCACTAAAGTGCGCCAGCTACTGCGCGCCGGCTTTTACGGCGAGCGCCTGGTTTCCGAGTATCGTAACAGACTCAGTCGCGATCTCAATAATTCGCACGCCACGCGGGTCATCACCTTCCTGCAGTCCGAAACGGGCCAGCATATTCTGGAGAAGGAAACCCGTGAAGCTAACGCTACCGATGCCGAGCTTCAGGACTTCGCGGCAAGCTTCGATCCTCATGACAGCAGCAGCAGCGTTCGCGTTGAGCTTGTCCGGACGATGATGAGCGAAACCCAGGCCATGGAAAATACAACAGCGATTCTTCACGCGCTCTACTCGAACCTGCTTCTAACGGCCAACGCAGCAGAAAATGAACCTTCCGGCCGCATGAGCGATTCCGAATTTGAGGCCACCTCCGGCCTTATCCGCTCACAGCTTGATCAGCAGATTGGGCAGTACATCATAATCAGCATGCTCTACACTTTTCGCGATGCTGATATTTCGCACCTCGAGGCTTACAACGACCACCTTCGCTCCGATGCCGGTCGCTGGTACACCTCAACGCTTCACGATATCCTGATTGAAGTCCTTGAAGACGCGCATCAGACCGTCAGAAACGAAATCAGGCTGACAGATTCGTAAATCCATCAGCCTGAAAGTCATTTCATCAAGTAATCGTAGGGTGATGTCGTCTGCCTAAACAGGCTTCACCTTAACGGACTTCTTTTTCACCTTGGCGCGGTTCATTACCGAAACAACCTGAGGCACGTGTTCAGAAGGCACATCCACAAAGCTGAAACCCTGCTGAATATCGATATGACCTAATACAGATCCCGGAATTCCGGATTCGCCCGCAATAGCACCAACCAAATCACCTGGCCTCACTTTATCTTTACGGCCCACGTTAAAACGCAGTTTTACCATATTCTCGTCACTGCGCGAATCGGAGGAGCGGCCACGACCTTTACCGGCAAATTTACCACCTTTACCTTTTCCTTTACCGCCACCGCGGCGATCGAAGGAGTCGTTTCCATAAGATGGCTCTGGCGCGTAGTTATCAACTTTGGCATCAAGACCGGGACGGTTTTTCTCCATCTCGTCCATACGCATTTTGAGCAGTGCAGCAGCGATTTCCACGGTGCTGTAGGTATCATTAACCATTGCCTCAATCTGCTCGATAAACGGCTTCAGGCTTCCTTTTTCGAGCGTCTCGTTCAGCTCAGTCATATGCTGGCTCAGTCTGGACTCCTCAACGTCTTTCACAGACGGCATACGCATGGTTTCAAGCGCGTTGTGTGTGGCACGCTCAATAAAACGAATGCTTCTCATGCGACGGCCTGAAGCAAATGTAATTGCCGTTCCTGATTTGCCTGCACGACCAGTACGGCCAATTCGGTGTACATAGTGCTCCGGATCCTGCGGAATATCAAAGTTGAAAACAACGTCTACATCATCCACATCGATACCACGTGCGGCAACGTCGGTTGCGATAAGCAGGTCGATAAGTCCGGTGCGGAATTTTTGCATCACTTTATCGCGCTGTCCCTGGCTCAAATCACCGTTCAGGATTTCACTAGAGTAACCACGCGCCTGAAGCTCACTTGATACGGCTTCCGTCTGGCGTTTGGTATTACAGAAAATGAGCCCCAGCTTAAAGTTTTTCACATCCATAAAGCGGCAAATTGCCTCAACACGAACAGAATCGCGAACTTCTACTACATACTGGCTGATATCAGGTGTGCTTAATGCAGTGCGCTCGATGGTGATGTTTTCCGGCTTGTTCATGAACTTCTTCATGATTTCACGGATAGGCTTTGGAACCGTAGCTGAGAACATCAGCATTTGAACGTCGCCTTTTTTGTAGGTAAGAATTTCTTCCATATCCTCACGAAAGCCCATGTTGAGCATCTCATCGGCTTCATCAAAAATAACCATATTCAGGTTATTGAGCTTCAAAGTGCCGCGCTTCAAGTGATCAATTGTACGGCCCGGGGTGCCAACAACAATTTGGGCACCGCGGCTAATCGCTTTAATCTGATGTGAAATAGGCTGACCGCCGTAAACAGGAACAACCTGAAGACCACGGATATTAGAACCCAGTTTCTGGATTTCACCGGTTACCTGTATTGCCAACTCACGTGTCGGGCACTGGATTAGTACCTGTACATTGTTCTGCTTGGGATCGGTTTTTTCTACAGCAGGAATTGCAAAAGCGGCCGTTTTACCGGTACCGGTTTGCGCCTGACCAAGCACATCGCGCCCGCTTAAAAGAAGCGGTATAGTTTGCGCCTGAATGGCGGTGGGCTCTTCAAATCCCATATTGCTGAGGCTCTGAAGTACGGCGTCGCTGAGGCCAAGCTCAGCAAATGTTGAAAAAGACATAGTATATTTTAAATATGATCGGACGGGCGTGGTGGTCCTGCATATATCATGTAATGAAAAGGCCTACATCAGCACGGCACGGCATTATCTGCTCGTGGCTTTTTATCGAAATTTCCCGGGCGGGAAAAACTTAAAAAACGGGATTCGACGCTGCGGCTCGTCTTCTTTTATAAACACGGGTTCGCATTCCGGACCATACTGTTCCTAACAATCTCACACTCAGTACAGTCCAAAACCCATGTTGCCCGTCGCTAATTATCAAATTTAACTAACTATATAACAGGTTACAGACCGTATGCTTAGGGATAATTTAATGATTATCCGTCATTTGAGACATACTTGAAACTACCAAGCCTTAAATATACTTATTTTATTTGAAGAAAGCTATTCTTCCAACTTTGTGATGCTGCCCGCGTAGTGCACCTTTGGTATTTTTATGCGTTCTGCATTTCGACCTTCGGCTTCATTATGTTTTACAACAACACTTTCGCTCGGGTCTTACTACAGAATTTTTCTCCCGGGGTCCTGCCTGTGCCTTCCACAGCAGGCAGGACTACGTATGTTTGCCCATTCGAATCTCTTATGAGAAATACGACTCCAAGATCATCAATCAGCTTTCAGAAACCCATCTACGTGCTTTTTGGCAGCAGCACGTTTCTTCAGTTGACAGAATTTAGATTTAGCCGGAACTCATTCCATGCTGCCATCAATAGCATAATTACGTTTATTTACATAGATTGGGTTCTGTATCCTATCACAACAATCTAATCTGCTATGCTCATCAGATCCTGCATCACGCTCGCTGCATTTTTGACCGTAGTTGCACTCACTCTCACCTTTAGTCCTGCTCATGTTCACGCCCAGTAGAGTGGTGATGCCGAATCGAATCTTCCGATTGCCACCGGAGATGATGACCAAGCCCAGCCTAAAATGGCGCTTTTGCCCCAGGGTGGCACGTACATTAGCTGGTTTTCAGGCTCCCCTTCCGGTTACGATGTCCGTCTTCAGCGTCTCGATGCAGCGGGCAACATTTTATGGGACGAAACCGGACTTCTAGTTGCGCAGCGCGGTTTTTCATCCACCGAAGACTACGGCCTGGATACCGATGAAGGTGGGAATGCTCTGCTTGCCTTCCGCGATGACCGAAGCGGAGTCGAAAGCATTACAGCAGTCAAAATCACTCCTGATGGCGAATTTCCCTGGGGAGCGAACGGAATTAACGTAAGTGAAGGATTCGACTTTATAAACGCGCCCAAAATTGCGGCCATGCCCAATGGCGGTGCGGTCGTAGCCTTCACAGGCGACGGACAATCGGTCATTAAAGGACTCGGCCCCGATGGCTCTGTATTATGGCAAGACATTCAAACTGCGGATGTCTTTCTCGCTATATCAGACACTAAACGTTCTACTAATGCCGACGGTCATTCTATTTATGCCGTACTATTTCGCACATTAGGCCCGCCAACCGTGCCGGGCCGGCTTTCAGCTTAGGCCTACAATGCTGAAGGGCAACGCCAGTGGGGCGGTCTCAACAACAGGCTGGAAATTATGGCCAGCGGCTCTCTTCAGATGGGTATTTTTCCGGAAATGGTTTCAGACGGTTTAGGCGGAGTGCTTATTTCCTGGTACCAGTCTGTGCCAGCCCTTCAGTCCTATGTGGAGCAAATTCATACAAACGGCACCATGCGCTTTGGTTCCGGAGGTTTTCCTGTTTCACTAAATACAACACGGCTACGATCTTCTATTGAAGCAGTCTACGATCCGGAAGACCATGCAATCTACGCCTTCTGGCGAGAGACGGATGGTTCACAAAACCAAGTCGGGCTCTATGGTCAACGAATCGATGAAAATAATGACCGCAGCTGGGGTCAAGACGGAATAGCCATTGTAGACGTAGCTCCAGGTAACGACATTGGCGGACTTACCACGTTCGTTTTTGACGAAGATCCGGTAATTGTCTATACGCAGTTTTCCGGAATGGACGAGAGCCAGATACTCGCAAGGCGTTTTAACTCTGCGGGGGAGGCGTTCTGGGATGATGAAATCGCAGATATCTCGACCCTTGTGTCCGGCAAATTTCGCCTGAACTCCGTGAAAGCCGCTGACGATGAGGTATTTATGTCGTGGCAGGATAATCGCAACGGCAGCAGTGAAATCTGGGCCCAAAACCTGTTTGCTGACGGCAGCCTTGGTGAGCGTGAAGATGAGCCCGAACCTGAGCCTGTAATTCGCGATGTAATCTTCAGCGTTGATATGAGTATCCAGCTTATGCTCATTTTTCAGCCGGAAAATGGTGATCTGGTTCACGTTTTAGGCAGCTTTAACGACTGGAGTGTTTCCGAGGAAAACGGAAGCCGGCTCTCTCCTGATCCGGAAAACCCTGAAATCTGGACCACCCAGCTTTCCATTGAGGGTGACAACGGAGAAGAAGCGCAGTACAAATTCTTTATAGAAGCCGGAGATGATCGCACGCTTCCCAACAACGGGTGGGAAAACAATGATGTCGGCCCGGGTGAAAACGGCAACCGTGTCATCACCCTTACAGAAGAAGATCTCGCTCTTCCTGTTGTCTTTTTCAATAATGATGACGGGGGGCCGGTGGGGCCGCCACATCCTATCGAAACGCCCGATGAGTTTTATCTGGCCCAAAACTACCCAAACCCTTTTAATCCGACCACGCTGATTCGCTACTCGCTTCCCGAGGCTTCAGCAGTAAGACTCGAGGTCTACAACAGCATGGGGCAGCGCGTTTCGGTCGTGATAAACGGATCATTTCCGGCCGGAGAGCATGCCGCCCGTTTCGACGGAACACAGCTATCCAGCGGTATTTACTTCTACCGCCTTGAAGCCGGAAATCAGGTCCTCACCAGAAAAATGACGTTAATTAAATAGAGACAGTAAATCAGTGTCAATAGAAAAAATCCAGGAATGAAGGCAAAGCCCGTAACGTACCAGGCGGTTCAGGAGCAGATAGCGCATTTTTTTGAGCGAAGCCTCACCGGTGCTGTTTCCTCGTACCGGCAAAGAACTGCCGGTGTGCTGCTGGAAGAGCTAAGCCGGCTTCGCACCGATATCATCAGATTGCGCCGCGAGCATGAGGGAGCAGAAGAACGGATTCCTGAGCTTTTCGAAGACACCGTAAAGGCCTTGCAAGCTATTCTCAAGAGCCCCTCATTTCGTGAGCCGGATGCTGTTTGGGAACAAATCCTGCTTGAGGAAATTGCCAAAGAGCCGGAAAAGCTTTTGGCTCTGCAGAGTGATGAGCGATTTGCTGGTTTGCCTCAGGATTCACGCACTCTTAAGTTTCGAAAGAGTATCAAGCGCCTGGCTTTCAAGGCAGGCAGTGCGCTTCACAGAGACAAAGGCAAGTCTTACTTCTGGACACAGGAGATTCCCTTTCAAGCTCTCTTAAAGTATGGGTTGCTATGCCGGCAGGACGTATCTACAGAAACGCTTGGCTTTGAGCACTCCAGGATTGCTTTAGCTCTGGACAACTTATTGGCAGCAACCGCAACCGTTCAGGACAAGAAGAAGCCGGAAGCCAGCAGCGACGATACGGCTGAAAGCAGCGAAGAAAAGAAACCGGCAAAAACGGAACCATCTTTTTCCAGCCCCCTCTTTGATGACGCTACTGAGCACATCACCCTTGCCATAAAAAGCATTCAAGAATACACGGAAGGTGATTATTCAACCAATCCGGCCCTTAATCAGGCTTTTGATGACATCATAAGTTTAGCAAAAAAAGCAGGCACCACAGAGCTTAATTCCGGGCGACTAAGCGATGCGAAGCTCAACAAGCTATTGGCCACAGCCCGGAAAAATGTCCGCCGCAACCTCTCTAAGTGGAATGTATATATTCAGTCTCAGCTGACTGACCTGCAGGTCCACAGCGAGCTCGCATCATTTGGTGCAAAGCTGAAGAGTGCGCTTCAAACCCTTCTGGATGAAACCCACGTTTTCTTTCGTGACACCTGCTATATACCAACCGAAAGTGGTGTAAAGCTTTTGCGGGATCTCATCTCACAGCTCGAAAAGGACGCAAGCAGTGTAAAAAGCGTTAAGAAAATCGATGCCATCCGAGACAGGCTTCGTAACGAATTTATGGATGCTTCTCTGGCCAGAATGCAGAACAAAGAGCTTCAGGAAAGGCTCATAACAAGTATCCGGCAAACCATATCCGATCTGGAGCTGGAAATAAACAGCTTTACCGAGACGCTTCAGCTGGCTGAGACGCGAAGTTTTGCGATGCCACTACCCGAAATCACAACCGATCTGTTTAAATGGCGAAGCATTGCCTCACGCTTCATCAAAAACGAGGCGCTTAATCCTGTTCGGCCGGAAACGCAGCATTTCAGCGGCTTCATCTTAGAGCAGGCGGCCGAGATCGAGCAGGCGGCGGAAATTGTTGATGCCAACCTGCAGGCAGCTGCGGCCTCTGACGAAAAAGAAGAAGAAGACGCACCCATAGAAATTGCTATTTCCGGACTCAAACGCTCGGTGCAGACGCTTGAAAAGTCTATTAAAAGCATTCGCGAGAAACAAAACGCGTATGAAACTGAAATCAGGACGCATCTGCCCAGATCGTATCAAAAGCTTTCCCGTTTAATTTCTGAGCGGCGCTACAGTGAATTTGAAATGTGCGACAAAGCGCTTCAGGCCAAAGAGAGAGCGCTTGGATGGCGAGAACGCTTTGTTCGGTTTTCGGCCGTCGCTCAGGATAAAGCCTCGCTTGCCTGGCGATATGCAAGAGGCAAGTTTTTCGTCGTTTATACGCCCGCATCCCGTTATCTGGGATTAGGTAAAGGCGCAACCGACTCGGCCCGGGCGCGTCTGTCGCTAACAGAATATCTTTTACAACACAAGACCTCAGATGAAAAGCTGCCTTTTATTTATCAGCGGTTATTCAGGCGCTCTTTCCAGATAGATAAAAAATACTATCTGGATGCGGCAGGAAACCTTCTTCACCTGGATAAAGGCTATGAGCAGTGGAATAAGGGGATTCCCTGGAGCATTGCTATTGCGGGTCAGAAAGGCAGCGGGAAAAGCACTCTGCTTCATTTTTTCAAGCAGAGTGAAACGGTGAAGCAGGACGTGGTGCACATCAACCTTGAGCACACCTTTTTTGATCCTGCAGCAATAAACGCCATCATCTCCCAAAAGATGGGATTTGCAGAAACGCAGGATACCGATGCCTTGATCCAAAAAATTCACAAAAGCCGTAAAAAAAGGGTGATAATCCTTGAAGGGCTCCAGAATCTGTATATACGTAACGTGAACGGCTACAAGGCTATTTCAGAGTTTTGGGTGCTCTTCTCCCAGACTACCGGCAAACTGTTTTGGGTGGTAAGCTGCAGTGGAAACGCATGGCAGTTCTTCACGAAAATGTTCAGTGCCGATCAGTTCTTCTCCCAGGTTCTTCGTACCGACAGCCTTACAGGCGAGCAGATTGAAAAGGGGATTTTGCTACGCCATCGCGCTACAGGCTATGAACTAACCTTCAAGCCGTCTAATGACATTCAGCGATCAAGGACATTCCGCAAGCTCTTGGGCAATGAGAAGGAGATACAGAAATATCTTCAGAAAGAGTACTTCGCCAGACTTGCAGAAGCCGCAAAAGGAAATTTTAGTATTGCGATGATTTTTTGGGTAAACGCCATTCAGAAGATTGATGATGACGGCGTGGTTATGAACCCGATTGAGTTGGCCGACATAGACTCGCTGGAAACGCCTTCCCGCGATATTCTATTTGCCCTCGCTGCCCTTATTCGTCATGATGTTTTAACGGCTGCCGAGCTTTCCTTTGCCATGCACAACGATTTGGCAGAAGCCAGGCTTTTACTCGGCCGGCTTTCCGCAAAAGGTCTTGTTGTGGAAACCAGCCGTGGTTTCACGATAAATCATCTCGTGTACCGTCAGGTTTCAAAGATGCTTTCAAGTCGAAATATATTGCACTAATGCCAGCCCAGACCATGCGTATTCCATCACTTACATCTCTCCGCTTCATACTGCTTCTGGCCTTCTTAACAGCTTTTGCCGGGCAGAGCTACGCGGGCACCACGGGGTTCGGATCTGACAGCAAAACAGAATTGACAACCGGTACTCAACCTGTTCAATCAGTCTCACCTGTCTCCAGCGATACGCTGGAAGTACCCACACCTGCTGTTAACCCTGAACCGGAGAACAACGAAAACGGAGATGATGCTAACGGGGAGGCCAACTCTGAAGAGGTCGAATCAGACGAAGAGGCAGGCGAAGACAATGAGCTCGATGAAGAAGTCCGGGAGCTTCAAAACCTGATTTCTTTTCCCAAACTTTTTCTTGCGCTCATCATTTTAATCGCTACCTGGATTGTAAATCGTGTTATTATTAAAATCCTGGATAATCTATCCGAGCGAGCCACGACCTACCGCCTGTTCTTCAAAAGACTCACGCCGATTTTGCGGATTACCATTTGGTCCTTTGCTATCTACATAGTGATTGCCGGCATAATCGAGCCTCCGATTGAAACCGTAATTGCTATCACGGCTTCACTGGGTATTGCCGTTGGCTTTGCATCTCAGGACATACTCCGGAATATATTTGGCGGTATCATGATTATACTCGATAAACCATTTCAGGTCGGAGACAAAATCCAGGTAGGCGAGCACTACGGCGAGGTAAAAAGCATCGGGATTAGAAGCTGTCTCATAGAAACGCCTGATGATAACACCGTTGCCATCCCAAACGGCGAGCTGATGAACCGGGCCGTTTCCAACGCCAACTCCAGCGCGCTGGATTGTCAGGTTGTGTCTGAAATATTTATTCCGGCCACGGCTGACGTTATGCTCGCCAAAGACATTGCCAGACGCGCCGCCTTTTCCTCGCCCTATCTCTACCTCAACAAGCCGGTAGTCATCATAGCGCTGAACGAGATCTATAACCGGCATTACATGGTTAAGCTTAGGGTGAAGGCTTATGTGCTCGACATCCGCTACGAGTTTCTCTTCAAGAGTGATGTAACCGAGATGATAGTAACCGAGCTCAATAAGCACGGCATCATACCTGAGGTTTTTCCGAAAGAGGAGGCCTGAATTGCAAATTGCCGCATTGACGCCGCCCCTTTACAAAAATTAATGTGTAAACAACTATTTCTGCGTGTACTAATCATATCACATTAGTACATTTTGACTCAGGCAGACCATCACCCTTGTGTTTCGGATACTTAGCCATGCTGCCACACTATTACTAACATAACTACCGTAATTATGAAACCACTTTTTACCGGTTTATTAGCCTTTTCATTTCTCATAGCCTGCGGACAAAACGGCGAGGAAAACACATCTTCCTCTTACGATGAAGCCAGCTCAGAAAATGGCGACATCATTATTTCGGTCGACATGTGGGACGTTCCGTTTGAAACAAGCCGCTCCAGAGATCCATTTGCATCACCTAACGGTATGGTTTACTTTGCCGGTCAGCGTGCCGATTATATCGGATACCTCAATCCCGCTACAAGCGAAATGGGATATTTCGAACTGAGTGAAAATGCCGGTCCGCATACGGTTGTTGTTGCAGACGACGGCATGCTCTGGTATGCCGGAAACCGTGATCGCCATATCGGAAAAATCGACCCTGAAACGGGAGAAATAACAAGATTCGATATGGAAGAACCTTTCCTTCAGGATCCGCATACCTTTGCATTCGATGCTGACGGCAATATCTGGTTTTCTTCACAGCGCGCTAATGGCATCGGCCATTTCAATGTGGAGACCGGCGAAGTCCGCGGTGTTGAAGTTCCCGTTGCAAATGCCCGGCCATACGGCGTTCGGATGTCGCCTGAAAATACCCAGCCCTGGATTAGTATGATGGGTACATCTGCACTCGCAACCGTAAATCCTGAAACTATGGAGATTGAAATGGTTGAGCTGCCGCGGGAAACCATTCGCGTTAGACGCCTCGATGTGGCTTCAAACGGCACCGTTTGGTATGGCGATTTCAGCTCCGGGTACATCGGCAGCTATAATCCCGAAAATGGTGACATTCAGGAGTGGGAAATGCCGGACGGTGAGGAAAGCAGACCTTATGCCGTACTTTTCGACGACCAGGACAGACTCTGGATGTCTACAACCGGCTTTAACCCGAACAAGCTCGTTGGGTTCGACATAGACAGCAAAGAGTTTATTGCTGATCAGATCATTGATCAGGCTTCCGGGTCCATACGACATATGATGTTTGACTCCAACACAAGTTCTCTGTGGTTTGGTACAGACACCGGATATGTTGGTCGACTCGTACTTAACTAGTCGATCATTTTCCGGATTTATCACCCTGAATATTAAACAAAAAGGCTGCCGGCCTCAGTAATGAGCCGGCAGCCTTTTTTGTTTTTGTGCGAAAAATTGATCAGGACGCAGCCTTGTCCACATGCTTCATCCGGTAGCGGTTTGGGGTAGTTCCATAGTGCTTCCGAAAGACATCGATAAAGTGAGCCACGCTTTGATATCCGAATTCGTAGCAGGCCTCGGTTACGTTCAGGCCGTTGCGCAGCGCCTTGGCAGCCTCCTTCATTCGCTCACGGTTAACAAACTCTACAGGCGAGCAGCCCATTTCGTTTTGAAAGCGTCGAAACAGCGTTGCTCTGCTTACGCAGGCAATTTTCTCCAGCTCGCTGATGCTTATCCTGCGCCTGATATTGCTCCGAATATGCCGTACAATCTGCGCCATCACCGAACCTGACTTCTCGACTTCATCGCTCAGCAGCACCTTTCGGGCCTCCGACTGCAGCATGTGAATAATCAGTCGGGATGTATTCAGGTCGATGAGAACATCCCGGTAGGGCTGCTGATCGGTAAAGCAGTTGATGATCTGGTCCAGATTCTGATTGAAGCGGGCAGTATTCTCAAAATGTACGTGGTTACGATCGCTGTATTCCCAGTTTTCAGCTTTGTCCATCCGTGGAAACTGCTCATTCAGCCGGTCTACAATCTGACTCACCTTATCCTTGCAAATCTCTATGGTGATGCACTGCGTGGGCTGCTTCATTTTGGCATCCGGAAAATCGATATGGATTTTGCGTCCCGATGGTATCACCAGTGACTCGTTCGGCAGGAAATCAAAAGGCTTACCCTCATGCATATGGATGGTTTTCCGTCCGGTTATCATACCGCAATAAAGCGGGTTTGGCGACTGTAGCTCCACCCTTTCGGCAGTCTGATAGGTATCATAAATGGAAAACTCAATATCGTTACCACCAAAAATGCGGCGGTTTTCAACCAGCTGTTGGGGTTTGGACGGGAAAGGAAGCATTGAAGGCATTGCGGCAGGATTAACGTATTTCAGAAGGATTCCGGTTTTTGAGAAGATTGCGATACAGCTTGAGATTATACCATAAGCGCAGAGCCGGATGATACATTATAATAGAAAAGCGCTTTCATATAAACAAAACAAGGATTTAATTATGCTGCACCAAAGACCCGATTTTAAAGAAAAGTACGACAACTTCATCGGAGGCAAGTTTGTAGCCCCGGTAGACGGTGAGTATTTCGACGCCATTTCACCGGTTGACGGCAAGCCCTTTGCCAAAGTTGCCCGTTCGAATGAGAAAGATATTGAGCTTGCACTGGATCACGCCCATGAGGCAGCTGACGCCTGGGGACGCATGTCGCCTACCGAGCGCGCCATCATCCTGAACAAAATTGCCGACCGAATGGAGGAAAATCTGGAGTATCTTGCCCGGGTTGAGACCATCGATAACGGCAAGGCCATACGCGAGACCATGAATGCCGACCTTCCGCTGGCTATCGACCACTTTCGCTATTTTGCCGGCGTAATCAGAGCCGAAGAAGGCAGCGTGGCTGAGCTCGACGAGCACACTGTGAGCATGCTCATCCCTGAGCCGCTTGGCGTTGTTGGACAGATTATTCCCTGGAACTTCCCCATTCTGATGGCTACCTGGAAGCTGGCGCCTGCACTTGCCGCCGGAAACTGTACGGTAATCAAGCCTGCGGAACAGACTCCGGTTAGCATCATGGTGCTGATGGAACTCATCGGCGACCTTCTTCCTGCCGGTGTTCTGAATGTAGTTAACGGCTTCGGTCCTGAAGCGGGCAAACCTTTGGCGCAGTCAGAGCGTATTTCGAAAGTAGCCTTTACCGGCGAAACCACTACAGGCCGTCTTATTATGCAGTACGCTTCAGAAAACCTTATACCGGTCACGCTCGAGCTGGGTGGTAAAAGTCCGAATATTTTCTTTAACAGCGTGATGGATGCTGATGATGCCTTTTTCGACAAATGCCTCGAAGGCGCTGCACTATTTGCTCTCAATCAGGGTGAGGTGTGTACCTGTCCTTCCAGAATCCTGGTGCAGGAAGATATAGCCGAAGCGTTCGTGGAGCGCCTCATAGAGCGCGTGAACCGTATCAAGCGCGGACATCCGCTGGATACAGAAACCATGGTTGGCGCGCAGGCCTCGAAAGATCAGTTTGAGAAAATCATGAACTACATCGATATCGGAAAGCAGGAGAAGGCTGAGGTTCTGGTCGGTGGAAACGCATGGCAGACGGCCGGAAACGGAATTGATGAGGGTTTTTATGTGGAACCAACCATCTTTAAAGGCCATAACAAAATGAGAATCTTCCAGGAGGAGATTTTTGGTCCGGTAGCATCACTCACTACTTTTAAGGATGAGGCCGAAGCCCTTGAAATCGCCAACGATACGCTCTATGGGCTCGGAGCGGGCGTTTTTACCCGTGACATGCATCAGGCGTACCAGATTCCGCGGCACATTAAAGCGGGCCGCGTTTGGGTGAACTGTTATCACCTCTATCCAGCGCACGCTGCCTTCGGCGGATATAAGAAATCAGGTTTCGGTCGCGAGAATCACAAGATGATGCTGAGCCATTATCGTCAGACCAAAAACCTGCTCATTTCATACAACAAAACCGCTCTCGGATTTTTCTAAACCTCAATCCTGATAGAACGACAGGTCCCATCTGCGACAGCCGTCCGGAGTCCCGAATGCCGGGAGCCGGATGGCTGTTTTAGGTATCTCTGAGATAAAATAGAAGAGCTTAGCGCTTTCTCGCTCTGTTTGTAGCAAAAGGCAAAACCTAAGGCTAACATGTAAGTCTTTTTGAATTTCGATCAATTAACATTATCGCCATGGACACCCGAAAACTCGTAATAACAGACGATGCTAAAGCCGTAGTCGATGAGCTTAAGGAGAAGTTCGGCGCGTTGATATTTCATCAGAGCGGCGGATGCTGTGACGGCTCCTCACCCATGTGTTTTCAGGAAGGTGATTTTATAACGGGCAAAAGCGACGTGAAAATCGGCACCATTTACGGGTGTGATTTTTTTATCGCCAAAGATCAGTATCAGTACTGGAAGTATTCCCAGCTCATCATTGATGTTTCTGAAGGCCGCGGCGCCAGCTTCTCCCTTGAGATTCCGCTCGGCGTTCGATTTGTTGTTAAATCACGACTCTTCACCGACGAGGAATGGGCAGCCGTAGAAGCGGAGGAGGCCCGGCCCTAAAGCTGAGGCTTTGAGCCTGATCGAATTTCCTTAAGTCAGCCTCAGCAACTAGACACAGTCCACAAGCTGATGAAGCCGGTCGATTACCAGATCCGGCTTTACGCCTTTAACGCGGGGATCGTCTTTTCTCCATTTCAGGGAGCGGTCGTCTCCGGCAAACAGCGCCGTTTTGAAACCGTGGTGATGGGCCGGATAGATATCTTTGAGCATGTCGTTGCCAACGTACAGCACCTCTTCGGGCATTAGCATGAAGTGAGCCATCAGCGCCTGTTTGAGTGCCCCGTGAAATCTTAGAGCCGGCTTGCACATCCGTTCACGGTAGCTCCAGAAACAGAGGTTCACATCAAAATGGTTTTGCCCGGGCTCGGATCCGGTGTGCGCCTCATAAATCATAGGGGTGTAAAACTGTGAGTTGGATAAAATACCTAAAAGCAGCTCTTTCTCCTTGAGGTCTTCCAGCGTCTCCTCCAGATCGGGCATCGGCCAGGTCGGATTATTACGCATCTCAAACTCGATGGTCAGGCGCTGAAGCAGATCATCATCAGGATCGGTCGGCAGCCCTTTGAACTCGCGCTTTTCATATTCGCGAAACACGTCTTTCCAGATTTCCTTGATCTCAATCTCCGGATATTCGATGCCCTCTTTTTTCTTGATAGACGCCTTCTTGCTGAGAATCGCATTTTTGTAGATTTCAGCGCCGTCTTCGGGATCAGGCTGGTTTTTCAGCTTCGGAAATATGGTTTTGAAGGCTTCTTCGAAGGCGCGGGCTTCGTTGCCCATGGGGTCGTCGATCATGGTGTCACCCGTGCCCGACATGAACAGCGTGCCGTAAAAATCAAACACAACCGCCCTGATGTCGTCCAGTTTTTTTAATACGGGCTTTTCGCCGGTATCTACCGGTTCGAGCGGCTCGGATAGTTCCATAATGCGCTTGAGAAGTTCTGTTTTCAAAGAGTATGATGTGCTCATCGGGCTAAATCGGTTGGATGCGAATAAATAGTAATTGTACGATAAAGGGTGATGGGTTTCGAATCGAGTTTGACCGCCATCACCCTCTAATAAATGATTTTAATTGCTCAGATGCCATGTTTGGAAATGGACATCATTTTTTCTTTTTCTTGTCGAGACCGAATTTTTCACGGTACTCGGGAATGGTGTTCATAGGCGGTCTTTCATCCTCTATAATATTGTGTTTAACCACCTCATACTCGTTTTTAATAGCCTGAAACTGGCGGAAAACGGTTTCGTAATCCTTATGCGTTTCGAGTATTCCCATCTCCTTACAGCGGCG
>JAIUMA010000006.1 GCA_022565795.1 Balneolia bacterium | reverse complement strand
ATAACCAATACTACCGGTCAAGCTAATTCAGGGATCGACATTAATTCAACATTCAACATTCAACATTCACAACTCACAATTTCCATCAAACCCGATTCCGGTAGAAATTTTTAGACCTTATGGATTTCACTATCACACCGCAGAATCAATGAATTTGTTTGAGGAAGGAAAATCGCGCGAGAAACGGTCCCGGCCGATGGGGCATTCGAAAGGTGCGCCTCTGGCTACGCGCATGCGGCCGAAGTCGCTCGGGGAATATGTGGGGCAGCGGCATCTGATTGAGGAGGGCAAGCTACTCAACCGCATGATTCGAACCGGTTCGATAGGTTCGGTAATTCTCTACGGACCGCCAAGCAGCGGCAAAACGACGCTGGCCAACGTAATCTCCCAGGAAATTGACGCCCGTTTTGTTATCCTCAACGCCGTACTCGACGGTATCAAGGAGCTTCGTGCGGTGGTGGAGGAAGCCAAAACCCGCGAGCGTATGAGCGGTGAACGCACCATTTTGTTCGTAGACGAGATTCACCGCTGGAATAAAGCGCAGCAGGATGCCCTGCTTCCGCATATTGAGTCAGGCCTGCTCACCCTCATCGGAGCAACAACCGAAAATCCTTACTATTCGCTGGTAGGTCCGCTGCTCTCCCGCTGCCAGATGTTTGAGCTGACGCCATTCGACGTGGAAGACATTATCCTGCTCATCAGAAGAGCGCTTGAGGATAATGATCAGGGCCTCGCCAGCTATAAAGTTGATATCACCGACGATGCTATGCTTCACTTTGCAGAGTTCGCCGCCGGTGACATCCGCAACGCCCTGAACGCGGTTGAAATGGCAGTGATCACTACATCACCCAATGAAAAGGGTGTGCGGGTGATTGACCTTGACGTTGCCAAAGAGTCAATCCAAAAACGGAACGTGCGCTTTGCTAAACAGGGTGATGAGCACTATCACTATGCATCGGCCTTCATTAAATCGCTTCGGGGCTCGGACACAGATGCCGCCCTGCACTGGATGAGCGCCATGCTCGAGGGCGGCGAGGATCCGAATTTCATCTTTCGCAGACTGCTCATATTTGCCTCAGAAGACGTAGGCATGGCCGAGCCCAAAGCGCTCGAGATGGTTAATGCAGCGCATCAGGCGTTCGAGAAATGCGGCATGCCTGAGGGACTCTACTTCCTCTCCCACTGCTGCCTGTATCTTTCCCTCTGCCCGAAGAGCAACAGCACAAAGGCAATTTTCAAATCGCTTGACCAAATCAGAAAGAAGGGTCCGGGGCAGGTCCCATCACACCTTAAGGACAAGACCGCAAACAAGCTGAAGGCGCAGTATGAAGGCGAAGCCAATGCCTCTGAAAACTATCTCTACCCGCACGACTATCCTGACGGCTGGGTGAATCAGCAGTACATGCCAGATGATGCCTCTTCCCTGCGCTATTACACTCCGGGCGAAAATCCTGTTGAGAAAAAGTTCAACAGCCGCCTTGAGCAAATAAAGAAGAATAAGAAAACGAAGTAATGCTCAGATTGGTTTGAAGGGTGTGAACAAAACAGACAATTTATTTGTCTAAACAACTAAATAATATATATAACCACACAACTCACGCAAATCATGCCTAAGATCACAATTTTAAGCGGGACAGACAGACCGGGCTCCATGGCCCTGAAAGTATCAAAGTTTGTACAAAAGCAGTTCGAAGACAAAGGAGCCGAAACCGATATAGTTTCGCTTGAAGACTACCCTCTACAGGACGTGGCTGGTGGAAAGTATGGTACGGAAATTCCATCCGTCATTAAATTCAACGAGCGCGTGCTCGACACCGATGGTTTGGTAATGGTCATTCCGGAATACAACGGCTCTTTCCCCGGAGTACTAAAGGTTTTTATTGACTATCTGCCGTTTCCTGACGCCTTTGAAAAGCTGCCAATCGCCTTTATTGGTGAAGCGGCCGGCGCGTTTGGCTCACTCCGCTCCGTTGAGCAGATGCAGATGATAGCCAACTACCGCAATGCCTACCTTTTCCCGGAAAGAGTGTTCCTGCAGCGCGTGAGCACCATCTTCAACGAAGAAAACGGCATCACCCACGAAATGACGGCCCAGCTGATGGACTCGCTGGTAACCAATTTCACCTCCTTCACTGAAAGAAATATGTCGGAGCGCGAGCGTAAAGCGGGAATTAAGTAAGAAGTTAGACAGTAAGCTTCATCGACATAAGACTGACGTCCCTGATGAACTTGTCCTTCAGGGACGTTAGGTACAGGCCAACCGTTTGATGCACTCAGACCGTATCAGCCTTAAAGTGCATATAGTCGTTTGTCGCGTGAACCATGATTAACATAATGGGTACGACATTAGCTTTAAGCTGAGTCTGTCACATCTATTTGCGGCACAATTCCGGGGTGTGTTCTAATCCCGTCTAGTTCAGGCCTACAGCCTGGTAACTTTGGGATGGACAACACACCCGGGGCGTGCCACCGGGCTATGTCCGTTCAGACCTACAGCCTGAGGGCATCAGCCCGTAATTGGCTTTGGATAAAGACTATAAACTTCAGGTTGTACAGATCGACAGAGTTAATGCAACAGCAGCAGCAGCAGCAACTATGCTATCCCCAACTCTAAAAAAATCAAAGTTCCGGCCTCAGGAAAAAACCACCCCGACCGAACTCACCATCGATAACAGTTTATCAGCTACAACGGGCGACCAGGATTTCAAGGATTACCTGGATGGCTTCAAAGCAATGAGCGCCCACCTGACCATAACCCGAGGCTGTAAGCCTCAACGGTCATAGCCTGAGGCAACGCCTCAGGTGAAGAAAACACCCAGCCCGAACTCACCATCGATAGCAGTTTATCAGCTACAACGGGCGACCAGGATTTAAAGGATTAAAAAGATTACCATAATAGCTTCAAAGCAATGAGCGCCCACCTGACCATAATCCGAGGCTGTAAGCCTCAACCGTCATAGCCTGAGGCAACGCCTCAGGTGAAGAAAACACCCAGCCCGAACTCACCATCGATAGCAGTTTATCAGCTACAACGGGCGACCAGGATTTAAAGGATTAAAAAGATTACCAGGATGGCTTCAAAGCAATGAGCGCCCACCTGTCCATAATCCGAGGCTGTAAGCCTCAACGGTCATAGCCTGAGGCAACGCCTCAGGTGAAAAAACCACCCACGGTGCGCAGGCTGTAGGCCTGCACGAGTCCTCATTCAAATAACACAAATCCAAAGTTCAGGCCAAAGATGAAAAACTACCAGGCTGAATTCACAATTCCTTTACCTCTGCCCTCAAAATCCCCTTGCAAAATGCCACCAACTCTCCTTCTGTAGCTTCCCCGCAGTGGTTGAGATCAAGGAAAGTCCCGTGCTTGTCGAAGTACTCAACGGCCTGCTCGGGACCGATAATCCCGTTTCGGATCAGCATGTTTCGGGAGCGTTCTGAGAGCTGAAGAAAGTCGGATTCAATCGAGCGGATGGCTTCCACCTGGGTATCTGCTATGATTTCGACTTCACCTCCGTTTGCCAGTTCCTTCACCATTGCTGATGCTTGCATGAGGTTCTGAGGCTTGGGTGCAACAGGAGCATCATGCTTATTCAAAAGATTCAAACAGAACGCAGTGAGCTCGTTGTTGAGCTTTGGTCCGCACTGACGAAGGGATAAAAAGTTACCTTCCCGCTTGTAGTGCTCGGTAAAAAGATAGATATCGGTTAGCCGGTTGATCTGAAGAACGTTCCAGGCCCTGCTTCCAAGTCCTTTAAACTCGCCGTTTGGAGCTGATTTGCTTAGGGATTTTTTCATTACAATCAAATATGTTCGGGGTGTCTACAGATAAATTGATTATCATCTTGTTTAACTTGAATGATGATTTCCCAAATGTATTAAAACTGAAAACCCCATCTAAGCTCCGGAACAGCTTTTAACAATTTATTTCGCTTTGAAAAGAGCCGCGTCCAGAATTGACCAAAGGTGAATCAGCCAGCCCAGAAGAAAAAACCAGAGAACGCCGGCCATAATAAACATCACAATCGCAATTAAAAGTCTCCCCTGTAGAAGCTGACCCAAACCGGGCACAAAAAAGCTGGCCAGTGCCGCTATCACGTTTCCTGCTGATCCTTGTCCTGCCATAACATATCTCCTGTTTGTTCTTTACACAATAATTATGATGAGGTCTACGACGCAAATTGCCAAAAGTTCAGATAATGGCAAAAAAGGAGAAACCACTCCCAAAACTTTAGCTATTTTTTGCGAAAATATGCGACATCATCCGCGCGAATCGGCGTCTGCCTGTCAAGCCTGAGGACTCGCCAAAGCAGGCAGGTCCTACCGGTCGAGTCTCCCGATATTAAGATGATGCTTGTGCAAGACCAATCGAAAACTCCTCTCCCAGTACGCCGGACGAAGCACGTTCTGAGTGAGATGATCCCGAATCTGATCTTCCCGCTCGACGTCTACCCTCAGCAATTCTTTATGATACCGGTTGAGGTCTTCAATTTTTCGTTTCAATTCCCGCTCAATCTCGTGCTGACTAAACCCATCAAACGCCACGCTCAGCACGGGACGGTAGAACGAAGCCTGATACTCATAGGAAAACGACCTGCCCGAAAACGAGAATATCCCGCTAACTGATACGCTTTGTGGCTGCTCCGCTTCCCTGATGACCTCCACAGGGTCCCTGCCCGACTGATCAATCAGGCTGATGTGCTTAAGTCCGGCTCTGGCCGACGGCACCTCGCATTTTCGAGAGTATTCCATAGCCTCCACAACCCGGAGCGGATTTCCGCCCGACGCAGCGTGTACCTGAAGCTTATCCATGGGTACATCCAACCCCAGCTCTTTAGCTCTGGCGGCGGCCTCGGCAACGCCCTGCTCGAATCCACCCTGAATGGTCATATTCACAGCCTGCTGCAGGGTGAGACCAACGCCCATATCCATGAACCTGCTCTTTAGGGTAAACACCTTGTACAGAAAAATCGAGAGAAGGATAAGCGCGAAGCTAAGAAAAGCGAGCAGCAGCAAGGAAATTTGGTTGATTTATGAGGTTAGAAGTGCTTTATTGATTTCGGATACAATGTAAGGATTTCTGTTGATATCTGATTTCTGATATGCGATATGCGGCGATATGCGGTTTCTTTAAGTGTGGATCGCCCTCTAACAAACAAAACAATTCCGTAATTGTAGCACACTCAAGATAATTGAAGGTCAATCCTCTCTTTAAGGAAGCTGAAGGCTGGATACCCGCCTCTGTCCAACACTCAACATCCAACACACAAAATTAGGAGCGAAGCGATCATGGCTAAGCTAAAAGTAGATCTCCACGACATTTACAATAAAGGCACCCAGATTGATGACGCGCTGAATGATGTTATTGAGGAGGCGCTGGAGAAGAAGATTAAGCTGGTGGAAATCATTCCGGGCAAGGGAAGCGGTCAGCTAAAAAAGCGGGTACTGCGCTTTCTGGAGCAGAAGCACATCAAACAGCACTACCACCGCATCGAAAAAGACAGCAAAAACTTCGGGAGACTGTTTGTGCATTTCAGGTTTTAGGGTGAATTCTCTGTGATATGCAATTCGGTTAAATAAAAAAGCCTGATGAACGCATTCGCTCATCAGGCTTTTGAAACTTTGAGGTATTCAGCTGTTTTTTGCCTGGGATTATGGTTCCAGCCCCTGTCGCATGAGTTCGATTTGATTTTCGAGAATTTCTCTTCTTGTTCTGTCCTGAAGAACCCTTTCCGGTATGGATGGCACCATCTCAGCCTGAATAATAATAACAAGCTCTTGCTGAATAGTTTCTACTGACTCAAATCCAAAGATGTATCTTAATCCAAAAAACCAGCCAGGCAGGTCTTTCAAAATAGGAACACCTCTGCGAAGATTGGTATATTCAGTCTCATACAAACCTCCAATAGCAGTCATTTCCCCATCCAGTAAAAGCACACGGGTTGTCGCTTCCTGCTTATTAATTACGGTGCTTACCGGATCTGGTTGAGCTGTGCTTCTTTCTGCCTCAATTTCCATATATATAAATTCTTCACCGTCTACCTCCATAAAGTAGGGAACTACAGACAGAATAGTACCCGTGCTGAAAAACTGATCGATAACGTTTCCGGCAAAGTCACGCTGCTTTATCGAAATATCCTGACCAACCTGAATACGACCCGTTTCCCCGTGTAGTACTTTAACCCTTGGAGAAGCTATAATCTCGCCTCTATTTGTAGACTCAAGTACACTTAACAAAGCATCAACCTGCCACTGCCCGGTATTAAACATACCACTGAGATTTCCATCTATTGTTAGAGTAGGATCGTCCTCGCCAGTTGGAGTTGTAAAGTTACTTACATTCACAATTCCATCTCTTATTGCAGACCAGTTCACACCGATTTGGCGAAGATAATTTCTGTCAGCCTGAAAAAAGGTCGCGGATATTTCAATTTCCCTGGTGTTTCCATAAATAGGCCGGCTTGGATTAATCACATCCCTTTCAGCTTCTCGTGCTGCTTCTTCCACTTCAGGCGATGGCACAATCTCAATCCGGTCCGGGTAGTTTTGAATGACCAGTCCGTTGTAGGCCACGACCATTTCAAGCGCGTCGTACCAGTAGAGTCCAGGGATTGAAACGCCAACCGGACCGGTAAACTCGGTTCGGTTGATTACGGGCCGCTCCTCGAAGCGCATGGAAAAGTCATTCATCACGCTTATCACGTCCCGGAAGGACATGGTGCGGTCTATGGAAACCACGGCGTCGCGGGGCGTAAACTCACGCACCGGCAGCCTGTCCTGAGCTTTTGCCTCAATGACCGTGATTGCGCACAGCAGAAGCAGCATTAATGTAGTTAGTATGTGTTGTCTCATTGCATTAACCTCAAAGTTATTCGCTCCACTATTCCGCCTTTGTTTAAGAAGAAAACAGCCTCTCTGTCTTCCGGAGATATCCGCTCCAGATAGCCGTTATAAACCCTGTCGCGAAGGCGTAATCGCTGCAGGTTGTTGCCCTGATCGTAAATGAAGATCGTATCACCGCTAATGGCGGCCAGTCTTGATCGCTCCACATCCGGCAGATTTTCCTCGTTCGCCCGGATGTCGTGCACCAGCGGGAAAAACGGATTGTACTGCCTTGTTACGTTCACAAAGTCGATGTCCGCAAGCTCCGTATAGCGCCCGTTACGGCTGTAGACAGACTCCACGCCCATACGGAAGGTTACCTCATGAAGGTTTTCCATATTTGAAGTAGGCCTCATCTGCAGCTCGTTAATTTTTACGAGCGGAGAAGACTCCTCCAGGGTGTAGACAAAGTTCCTGAGCTGACGATAGTCCGTGAGACCGTCAACAAAGAACCGCACCCTGCCGTAGCTTCCCGTTTGGGATGAGTCCGCAAAGTTGAAGTTCATAAATACGGACCCCCTGTCAGCACGGCGGAAATAGTCGTACAACCTCGGCAGGCGGCTGCTTGGAAACAGCGATTTCGGATAGTCATCGATTCGCTGCTGCATCTCCTCGCTCATCTCAAGCGTTTCCTGAAAGCGGGCCGCTTCCTGCTCCAGCGTTCTGATTTGCTGCAGCTGCTGCTCGTTCAGCTCTCTGTTGTCGTTTAAAGGCACCTGCTCCGTATAGTAGATATACGGAATGCCTATACCGAGCATAAGAACCAAAGTAGTCAGCAGAAGCAGGGTATTGCGTATGCTATAGCTCATGATTAGTTACCTCCGCTGTTTTCGAGGTTCATACGGTATTCCGGATCAAACTCCCGGTCATTTGCTGTAATCCGGTCAACGGCAATCACAAAGTTGAAGAATTCCCTTTCGCGGAACTCAACACGCGATACCTGCTGTATGCCCGCGCTTTCAAACAGCTCGGCTATTCTTGGAATACGGTCCCTGAACTGCGTGGTTCCTTCTATCATAAGCCGGTCGTTGGTAAACTGAAGGGATGAAATCCATGAGCTTCCGATATCCGGCATACCCGCGGTCAGGATATCCAGCGTCACCGTCCAGAGCATGGAGCGCTCGCTGAGGCCACTGATCAGATCAAGATCGGCCGAAAGCTCAGCTATTTGAGCATCGAGCACCTGAAGGCTGGCCTGTATCTCCTGAAGGTCGCGGATTTGCTGCGCCTGAAGATCAACCCTAAGCTGCAGCTGCTGGTTTTCTTCCGATACGTTCTGATACCAGTTATTCAGTGCTATTGGCGAAATCAGTATGAGTATCAACAGCAGAATACCGTGCCACTTAAGCTTGAAAGCCTTCTGACGATCATGAATTCGCTTGGGAATAAACGAAAAGGCCTCGGAAAGCTTGGTCTTTCTGCCCGAGGCGATAATGGTGCCACCCAGAATAGACAGGTCTATATCATTCCAGGATTTGTCCAAAGACGAGTCGATGCTTACCAGCTCGTCGGGCAGGATGAGCTCGGCCTGTATACCTTCGAAGTTGGTGCGGAGCACGTCAGCGAGCGACTCGCCGGCTCCAACCTCATCATGGATTTCAAATTTGCGAATAAAGGCCACCTGACCTTTCTCCAGCTCCATAATAATCCTGCTGAAGACCTTGTTCACAAAAGCAGGCCCCGGACGCTTCATGCTGATCAGCGGCATGGCCGACTGTACCATTCCCTCCTGAACAAACACGATTCGTGCACCCTGCTTGCCAAGATTGATGAGCACCGTACTGCCCTTCTCCTCTTCCTCAGCCGGCTCTCCTTTCTTAGGCTTCGCCTTCTTTACCGGCTCCGGCTCATCCAGGAACTGCATCAGGATGAGTTCTTCCGGTATAAATGCCCGCAGGAAGTAGGTGTGCGGATTGGCAATATTCAGGCTTTCAAACAGGTCGAACAGAATGCTCTTGTCCTGAAAGACGCTGACAAGCACTTCATTTTCGCTTTTTTCCATCCACCGGTACTGATCTTCATTCAGATCGGTGATGGCATAGGACTCTTCGAGCTGCTCACGGATGAGCTTATCAATTTTCTTTTTCCCTTTTATGTCAGGGGTCTTCTCAATATTGTAGAATCCAGCCCTGCCGGCAGGTATCACTATAGCAAGATCGACCCTGCTTCCGGCCAGCTCAAAAAGCACTTCCTGCATCTCGAAAACAATTCTGGATTTAACGTCCAGGTTTTTGTTTTCAGAATCTTCTTCAGAAAGCCAGGCGTCGTCTTCCAGATCGCTTTTGAGCTCGTCTTCGAGCGACATGGTCTCTTTCTCCATGCTTTTGCTCTCCGTGCCGCCCTCTTCGAATCCAAAGACATCACCCTGCCCACCGTCATCATCAGTCTCCTCGTCAACCGCAAAAGGATCTGCATCTCTCGGACCACGGACAAGTTCAGATATATTAATCGATCCGACGGCATCTACCGTAAACTTTCTGCCGGTAGGCACCATGCGGAGCAGCTTAATATCCTCCCCTACGATTTTTAACCCTATAAATGACTTATTGCCAAGCATGATTAATCCAGATTAAGTAGTTCGCGCATGCGTTTTTTATTATTGGCATAGCTTATTGCGTTTTCAAGCGTAATTTTTCTGGCGTCGAACAGGCGTTTCAAATCCTGTTCCAGGGTATGCATCCCGAACGCGCCTCCCTCATTCAGCATCTGATAGATTTCACTCAGATTGTTGTTGCGAATAGCTGCCCTTACCGATGCGTTGGCAAGCAGCACTTCCTTTGCCAGAACGCGCTTGCCGTCGGTTGATGGGAGCAGCTTCTGGCTGATAACGCACGTAAGCACATCCGCCAGACGGTTTCTCACCCGCTCCTGCTGGTTTACATTCACCTCACCGATAATACGGTCGATGCTTTCTGTTGCTGATGCCGTGTGAAGCGTAGAGAAGGTTTTGTGCCCCGAGTCTGTAATCTCCAGGGCCGTTTTGATGGTTTCTTCGTCCCGAAGCTCACCAATCATAATAATATCGGGATCCTGACGCAGCGACTGCACGGCTCCCGCACGAAACGAAGCCACGTCCCGGCCTACCTCGCGGTGGCGTACTATAGAGCGTTTGGGCTTATGCACCAATTCAACCGGTGATGAAATGATAACGATATGCGCGTCGCAGGTTCGGTTGTTTGCATCTATGATGGCATCCAGGGTGGATGATTTACCCGAACCGGTAATTCCCGTAACCAGAGTGAGGCCGTACTTGAGGTAGTTAAGGCTCAGCGCTTTGGCAACCTCAGGATGGAACCCAAATCCCTTGAAAGGTCGGATTTCGACATTAATTTTACGCATGTTCATCGCAAGATGATCCATCTCATTGTAGATGGTAGCGCGATAACGGCGGTCAATTCCGTCTCCCCTGTCAATCGAGTAGGAAAGGTCTAAACTATGATTGTTTGCAAGGTGTTCGACCTGACTGTCGGTAAGCAAGTTAACAATCAGAACGTTTGTTTCATCCAGCACGTAGCGTTTGGCCTTGTCCGGCTTTTTATCACCATGCACACGATACCATACGTGCATATCGCAGCCGCGGCCGCCCATATCGATATCGGAAGCGTCGTATTTTTCCATACGGAGGAGCATGTCCTCAATATGAACGCGCATCTTTTCACGTATCCCCTTGTCAGTAGTTTTAAGTAATCTTGCGCATGCATGAATCCGCTCGTCGGCGGAAACGTGAGTAGGCACATCAAGATTTTTCCAGATAGGTGGTATATCTATCGTGAGTGAGTTATCCATATAGTTTTGATTGTCCCGAGTAGGTGCTGATAATCCCCTGCATGTATTGTTTGTAAGATAGGATTAACATACTAATGTTATAATTAGATTTTTTTCACAGAAAGTATCATAATTTCACAGTAGTACGTAAATCGATTGTGTAAATCTGTTATACGAAATTGCCCTGATTCCGGATGTATCATCAGAATAAATAATCCATATTATTTTGCATTGATGTCTCCCAAAAACGGATACAAAAGTATATACAGGCTTCTATCAGCGATATGACGGCTCAAAACAGCAGTCCTGACTGTTACAAAAAACCGTATATCTATTATGTTGTCTCGTAAAATGTTGTCCCATAAAAAGAGATGTTAATATGAATATATAAAAAGGGTTTGAGTTATACCACGGGAAATTAAAATTTTATCCAAATCGACCGTGGTATACTGCTGTAAGCCGGAATCGGGATGTTTATGATGAACCCTGTCTTCGTTTTTTGGGTAACCACAAAGACTGAAGGCACAAAGGTTATATGAATAAGAACAGACTCTTTAGAAATCATCATTACAAACAGCAAACCTCACGGAAGTTAGAAAAGTACGACCATGCCCGAACCCAAAATGCCCTTCAGGGTACGACCGACATGGTAGCGAGGGGTTTCAACCCCTCGTGGGGAGAATGGCAAAATCTGCTAATTATATTGAACCCGCCCACGCTGTATGTTAACCACGAAGGCCGAAGGCACAAAGGTTTTATTTATATGACAACTTTTTACCGCTTCCTTCAGAAAATAAAAAAAGCAGCAAACCTACAGGTTCACTGCCTCACCCCATCAACAAAACTGTTCACTGTGTACTGTTCACTGTGTACTGTTCACTGGTTATTGTTCACTGAAACTGTTCCAGTAAGACTAATCGTCTGTTTGTGGCCCGTCCGCCAAACTCTTCATCAAGGGTATCCAGCACCTGACTTGAGTAGCGTATATTGATGTTTCCACGATAATCTATTGTCTGAACTTCTATCTCCGGGTTTGCCCCGCCAAAGAGCAGCGCGCCGTAGAGATGGAGGTTGCCGCGGGCCACCTCAAATTTCCCTTGTACGATAATGAGCCCCTCATAATCGAAACTTCCGTTCATGTGCAGCGTTGCCCCGGGTTCTATAATGATAACGCCGGAGCCAACCGAATTATCACCCGATGCGGTAAAGGTGGCTCCGTTGGTTACGCGTATTATTTTCGGATTATCCCTGCTCCCGTTAAAGTTCGTATGGGCAACAAAGTCGCGTTCAATTACCGTGTGCGGCAGTTTCAAAAACTCGTTGATGGCTTTGTCAATGAAGCTCCCATCGTTATCAACCAGGCCAACGCTTGGGCTCAGATTGTTACCGATAACACGGTCGGATCGGTCGCCGCCTCCGTTTTGTCCCGTAATTTCACGAATGACGGTAACCTGGTTTGTGGAATCGTGCACCGCAATACCATAGGTTTCGTTACATTCCAACGGGGTACTGTTTTGCGGAAGGTGATCGCAGCCGTTGATTTCAAAGGCATTGCCCGTCATATTAAAAATCAAATCATCGCTATAAATCCCCATTGCACCGTCTATGTCCGGCATAGCGCTGTTAAAATCAAGCCGGTAACGACCGGTTACCAGAGCCTCCACGCCCTCGCTGTTTGCCCTGCTGAGCAGCGTAATGTTGCTACCGGCCCGCTCAAGCTCGATCTCAACCGTCGCACCTTCAATCTGAAGCGGTAGTATGTCCCCGTCTTTCCGGAACAGCTCGTTACTGTTCATTATGATGGTCTGCGCAGCTGCTTCCATGCCGCTCATGGCCGATGAGGAGGCTATGCTGTAGTGCACCTGCCGTACCATATCGTCCTGCGATCCCAAAAGTCGCTGATGTGAAGCATGGTTGTACATGCCCATCATGATGATCATGCCTACAAGAAAGAGCATCAGTCCTCTGCCCATAGTGTTCTCCTTTTTAGTAGTGTCAGCTCTTGTTCGGAGGATGCTGCTGTTCTTCTTTCTCTTGAATTACTTCATTAAACGCCTCAGCAGCATTACCAAAACACAAATATTAAAATGCTTTAATAAAAAAGCACACACGATCGCCGTCAGGCGCAATATATTTATTATAAAATTTTAATATTTAAGCGTATAGCACAAAAAAAGGCGCTCCCGGTAAAAGAAACGCCTGTTCGATTTGCTAACGGTTTGAAATTCAGTATTTCTACTGAAATATTTGCTCAAGCACCATTCTGCGGCCAGCCGCACCACCTTTCATAGCCGTTTTAAGATCATCCATCACTTCGCTTGAATATTTAAGTTTGGGTGTACCGCTAAATCGTATCTCAGGCTGTATTTCAAGATTTTCGCCACCAACAATTACACCGCCCCAGATAGTAGGCGTTCCGGCAGTATGAAATCCACCCTGAACGATTATTAAACCCTGGAACGTGCTGTTTCCACGTAAATTCAGCTTGCCTCCTTCTTCAACTATAATAATTCCGGCTCCGTCTTCACTACCTGCTATCCTCAGCTCTTCTCCATCTCTGACTACAGTAAGCATTGGATTTCCCCTTGAGCCGATCTCCAGCCCGGAGGCACGTGGAAGAGCAGATGCTTTTGCGGCCTCAATTTGCTCATCTACAAATGATCTGGTGTTTTCAGCCGGGTAAATACTCGGCGGGCTGCCTTTACCTAAAACACCCCTGGAGGGTGGACCACCTCCTCTTCTTGTTACTTGTCCTCTTATCCTGTCGTAGTTTGAATTCCCAACAATGTCCACTGCTATGCCAGGTAAATCACAATTTCCTGGTATAGGGCTTGAGACACCTGCCGGATGATCACAACCGTTAATTAAATGCGGGCGGCCATCAAAGCGACTGCCAATATCATCGCTGTAAACACCCAATGCTCCTTCCAAAAAACCAAGCTCTCCACCTGACGTTTGTATTCTGAAATCTCCGGTAACGGTCGCGCTCATGCCTTCGCTTGTACCTCTTGACCTGAGGCGTATTTCATTCCCGTTTTTCTCAAATCCTACCTGAACCTGAGCGCCTTCGATTACATCTGCCCACATGATGTTGTTTTCATCAACAACCGGATCATCTTCATTAAGGGTGATCTGCTGCGCTGCAAACTCGAGCCCGCTCATGGCTGCATTGGTTGCAATGATATGATGCACCTGCCGTGCCATCTCCTCTTCTGAAGACAGCAACCGGTTTTGAGAGCTGAACATCATGATGCCCATAACAATGAACATACCGACAATGAAGATAATTAATCCTCTGCCCATAGATATACCTCACCTATAATTTTGGGGAGTTGTCTTTTTAAATTTCAGGCGCCGCTAGATTACGCCTCTTATAGTAGGGACAACTAATTATTAAAATATTTTTATAATAAACTGTTATTTGTAAATATACGCACACCCGTCAACCAAACCTAACACATTTTATAATATTTGGGCATAAAAAAAGGCGCTTCCGGTTGGTAGCGCCTTTTTCTTAATTACTAAATTTTTCTATTGGTAAATTTGTTGAAGTACAAGTCTTCGATTACCAGAGTTAGCGCTAAAGCGTTCATCCAAAAAGTCCATAACTTCGCTTGAATACCTGATGTTTATATTTCCGCGAAGATCTAATGAAGATTCATATATCTGAATTTCAGGCTCCTCACCACCTACGAGCATTCCTCCGTACAAATGCATGTTACCTCGAGTTAGGTCGGCTTTACCCTGAACAATTATTAATCCGCGATAGGTAAAGTTTCCTCTAACATCAAGCTCTGCACCTGGATCAACAATGATAACACCTGATCCTGAATCTGAGCTTGAAACCCTTAAAGTTCCACCATTCCTAACTCGAATAACCTTTGGGTTAGTATGTGAACCTAAAAAGGTTTCGTCATTAACATTAAAATAACCATCTACATTTTCATCTACCATTCCGCCAAAGTAGTCAATAGCCTCATCGATAAAGCTCCCATCATTTTCCACAATTCCTACACTGAAGTCCTCATCATCTTCATCACTGCCTTCAGAGCCTTGTATTCTGCCTTTTTGATTATTATTCAAATTATCCTCGATGGTATTGTAATGGTCTTCTTGGTTTACAGCTATACCCAAAACAGCATCATCGCAATTAGGATTTGTAGCAACGCCCGGAAGGTGGTCGCAACCTGAAATCATAAATGAAGAACCGCTAATTCTAAATGCCAGATCCTTACTATATATTCCAACGGCTCCTTCAAGAATTGGCATATTCCCATCAAGCCTGAGCTGATATTCTCCTATGACGGTTGCTGTTACTCCTTGTGTGATTCCTGTTGATACCAATTGAATATTATTCCCGCTTCTGTTCATGAGTACACTTACTGAGCCATGCTCCAGATTGGACTCCCAGATATCGCCATCATCGCGAAAATTTTCACTTTGATTAAGTACAATAACCTGACCCGCCATTTCCAGCGCGCTCATAGCCGTGGTTGAGGCCATGGTATAATGTACCTGCCTAGCCATATCCTCCTCTGAAGAAACCAGCCTGTTTTGCGATGCAAAGTTGAAGATGCCCATCACAATGAACATCCCAACTATAAATATCATTAATCCTCTTCCCATGGTGTTGTCTCCTTAAGAACCTAAGTTCAAGTTTCGTGGTGTAACGGTGCGTTCAAGTGCATGGCGCTCAAAGCGGTCGCCGTATCGTTGTTCCGACTCCGAAAGCATAATAAAACCAATATGCCTGATGGAATCGACTTCTGTAGTTATGTTTCTGTGTCTGTCGTAGTACCGGAACCTGAAGTCACGGGCTCCGATTTGATAGTCACGGTTCTGAATAGCAGCATCTGCGTCCGGGCCCGTACGATTAAAAACCGTCTCCACGCGATCTTCACTGATGTCAATTTCCTCAGTTGTCCAGGTAACGGTTTGTGTAATGCCCGAGTTGGTGAAATCGGCCTCAAAGCTGAATCTTGTGGTGTCGGCAATAAGTATTCCGTGTCCGGAAACGCCAAATCCAACCCTGCGCAAATCCCGCTCCATTAATTGGGCGAACGCCTCATTTGTTACTTTTACAGACTGATAGAGCGTCTGACGTCCCGAATGGCTGAACATGTTATTGTTCACCTGAAACACAGACAGCCAGAGCAGGCCACCTATAATAAATGATGCAATAAAAGCGAGTTTCATAATGTGTGTTCCGGTTTTTCGGTGATGCGTTTGTACAGGGCGTGAATGTGGCGGTGCTGCGCCTCAATCACGTTCATGGTAAATATCTTGAAGAGCTTTTCGGGTCGCTCCCGGAAGAATCGTAGCATCTCGTCTCTTCGTAATACAATTAAAGTGCTTGGTATGGCGGTGCGCAATTCATAGTTCGGCGGATGCTGTGAGTGCAGAAACCCCTCTCCTATGAAGTCGCCCGTGGTGTACTGCTCGATGGTGTATCCGCGTCGCCTTACTTCCACCAATCCATCGAGTATAATATACGCTTCAGGCAGCTTATATTTATTAAAAATATGTACTTCCTTAAACGGCGCGATATCCACCGTTTTTCCAATGGCGAGCACGTCGAGCAGATCCTTCCGACTGAAGTTCCGGAAGACCACAGGATTGTGCTCCATCAGTATCTCGATGGGCTGACGGCTATGTCCGCTAGCTTCTGCCATATCCGCCGGGATTAGTGGTAGCTTTTGATGAACCGCATGCGAATCGGTGTGTTGAGGTTCTGATTCATCACCTCAACGGTTATCCGCTTGCGCAGCTGCATACTCGTTACGTCTTCACCCAGGGCGTTGATGTAGCTTACGCTGGTATTTACGGTATAGGTGCCGAAAATACCCTCCTCTGTAAACTCCTTATCATGGAAATCATCAAAAAAATTAGCATTAGGCCTTTGGTTTTGCTGCCCGAAAACGATTCCCATACTGTCGGCTGGCGTTAGATTTGTCGGAAGACCGTTATTCAGCTGAACAGGATCGTTTACCACATTTCGGTCAAACGGTAGCGCTGCGGCCTGATGTATCACGGCTTCTGCAATTTTAGCTGCCTCCAATTGCGTTTCATTTTCGATCGACCAGGTGTCGGCCGTTACCATGCTGCGGTTGGCCTGCATGGCGTAGAGCCCGAAGATAATCAGGGCGCCCATCGTTAGTAGTAATTCACTGCTTCCTATCATGTGCAAACTCCTTTAACCGTTTTACCGGCTGTGTTACCTGCGTGTGTTAAAATTTAGCTGTTAATCCTAATCTTCAATGGTTGCGGCAAGTACCTCCGCAATCGTTGTATGACCAGCTCTAACCCGCTCACGGCCTGAAGCCCGAAGCGTGAGCATACCGTTTTTGATGGCGGTCTGACGAATCAAGTCCTCATCAATGTTGCCACCGGCATGATAAATGATACGCTTAATTTCCTTATCGAAATAGAGCGCCTCATGAATCCCCATACGTCCGCGGAAACCTTTATTGCACTTGGTGCAGCCCACCGCATCATAAAAAGTGGTTTCTTCCACGTCTTTTTCGGTAAAGCCGATGCCGAGGGCAAGTTCGCGAACTTCATCGGTTTTTTCAACCTCTTTCTTGCAGTTTTCGCAGAGCTTACGAATAAGACGCTGTGCCATAACGAGGTTAATCGAAGTGGCGATCAGGAACGGCTCCACGCCCATCTTGTACAAACGGGCTACCGCGGACGGCGCATCGTTGGTGTGAAGCGTGGAGAAGGTAAGGTGACCCGTGTTGGCGAGCTTGATGGCAATCTCGGCGGTTTTGAGGTCACGAATCTCACCTACTAGCACTATGTCAGGGTCATGACGAAGAATACCGCGCATGGCCAGGTCAAAGGGCATCTTTTCGCTGATCTTCAGCTGTCGTGCGCCTTTAATGAGGTATTCCACCGGCTCCTCAACCGTGAGCACGTTTACGCTTGGGTTCACTACCGAGTATAGCGCAGCCACCAGCGTGGTGGACTTACCGCTACCGGTCGGACCAGTAACAATCACGATGCCCGAAGGCTTGGTGATGGATTCCACGAACGCTTTTCTCGCGTTTTTCTGAAGACCGAGCTTTTCCATATCGGTAATCACCTTACGGTCATCCAGAATACGAATTACGATAGACTCAAACTTTCGCTCGAAGTCGGCTCCTACCATCGGAATAATGGAGACACGATAACGAATCTGCGTGCCGTCAATCATTCGCTGGATGAACCCGTCCTGAGAAGAGTCTCTTTCGAAGCGATCCACGTTCCGGGTTTTGTCCTTAATTACGGCTGCTAATGCCTCCGGACGCATGTTATTCTGACGTAGCCACAGCTGCAGCTTGCCGTCGAGGCGGAAGTAGATATCGGCGTTGGTTTTATCCACCGGAATCACGTGAATATCCGATACGTCCTTGCGCACGGCCTCAACCAGCATACCCTCCACCAGGGAGTTGAGCATGCTCTGATTGATCTCAGCGTCGATCTGCTCCTCGTCGAGGATTTCCTCTTCGATATCGTCTACATACTCCGTTTCGGCGCTGTACTCGTCGAGCAGGTCGAGAAACTCGTTTTTAGCCTCATAGACCTGCTCAATCAAGTACTTCACCTTTTTGAGCGGCAGATAGGCCACCTCGTGGTGGCGGTAGGGCAGCTTGGCGATAATATCGATCAGGGCCGGATTGACCGGATCGGCGGTGGCTATAAGCACGGAGTTCTGATCCGACTGATAGGGAATTGCGTTGGCTTTTACCAGTTCATCAAACAGAAATGCGGGCATGTTGTTCTGACCAAACTGAATAGCCTCAATCCGCTCGGGCGCCATGTAGTCTTCGCCCCGGCCGACCTCGCGAAAAGCGTAAAACTCGGCCACTTTGCCCATGAGCTGCTCATGGTCCACGCCGAAATCCTCTATAAGCACGGTAGGCAGGCGCCGGCGTTTTTTCTCCGGCTCCTTGTCCATAACCTTGAGCGCCTTCTCCATGACCTCGGCCGTAATCACGCCCTGATTCACCAGAAGTTCGCCCATTCTGCGCTTAACGCTGCTTGTTGCTAACATATGCTGCTGTCTGCTAAAAGGTGTTGTCTCTGTTTGTTTATAAAAGGTGAAACCAATCTACAGGTATGACGACCGAAATACAATAACGTTACCGGATAGCTGTCGCTTATATCCGAAAAATTAAAATTGTGAGCTCGGCTTAATAATCGCCGCTTCAGAAGAGACCACCGTAATGATAATCAGCGCAACCATAATAAAAAGGTTGATAAACAGGTTAATGGTATCAATCAGCGAGGCCATTTTGTAGGTAGTCTGCGTCTCGTAGTAGTTGGCCAACTGATAGGCGTTGTCCTTCAGCGCGCCAGACTCAACGCCCAGCTTAAAACGGCTGAGTGCGGTATGTGTAAAAACGCCGGTAGCTTCAAAAGCCTCTACCAGTCCGCGCCCGTCGTCAAGCATCATAGGTATGGCCACTTCTTTGATCTGCTTTTCCATGTAGGAGTTTCGGCAGGCCTCCGCGCCAATACGGATCACTTCAATGTTTTGACCAGAGCCGCTGTAAAGCGTATAAAATACTCGTGAAAAGATTTCAATACTAGTTTTATGGAGTAAATCACCTACTAAAGGAATTTTAATCAAATATTGATCAAATAAGACTTTCCCTTTGGGCGTTTTTATGAACGCTACAAATCCGATAATTGGCAAGATGAAGGCTAAATTAAGCGCTATCCAGTGGTCGGTCAGCCAATAGCTTAATTCAAGTGTTGCAGCCGTCATTGGCGGAAGCTCAATATCAAAACGAAGGAACATTTCCGCAGTAGCTGGAAAGATATAACCAACGTAGAAAAGTATAACACCAATGATTGCCAAAATGGTAATAGCAGGCATCATCAATGAACGGCGCAGGTTTTTCTTAAACTCGGCGTCCCGCTCTAAAAATTTGGCGGTACTTTCAAAAATTTGCGCAATATTACCTGATGTGGTCGCTACACCCAGCATAAAGGCGGCGAACTTGCCGAAAATATCCTCATGCTTGCCGTACACCTCGCTTCCCTCTTTACCGTCGCGCAGATCTTTTTGTATCTGCTTAATGACCTCGCGCATGCGCTTATTTTGGGTATCCTCAAGCAGCAGGCCTAAAATTTCGTCGTAGGGTAGCTTTTGCTTCAGCAGGTCGGCAGAAAGGCGGATGAAGGTCACCACGTCGTTCATAGGTACGCCGCCCTTAAACAGTTCAAGCTTTTTATTAACCTTTATTTCGGAGAAGCCCAGTTTTTCGAGGGCCTTCTGCACGTCTTCTTTGGTGTAGGCCTCCTGCTCACCCTCCACCCAGCCGCCAACGGCTTTTTTACGCGCTTTATACAGCCAGACGACCTTTTCGTCCAGAGCTTTTAATTTAAGCGCCCTCTTTTGGCTCAGGCGCTCGGCTTTTTTCTTTGCGTCTTTTTTCGACAGTGCCTCAAACTCAGCCTGCAGGGTGCGGCCGTTTGGTGCAACTCCGACAAATCTGAATTGTGACATCCAACTACTAATTAATTAATTTTCGAAGAAAAGGTGGATTTACCTTTAAGTAAACCCACCTCTAGAATTATTAATCTGTTGATGCTGAAGGTATTGCTATAGGCGTACCGATGTCAAATACATTTCTTCTAACGGTAGTTGTAAATCTTAGACCTGCAGTTGGAGCGTCAGCCTGAAGCGTGAAACTATCAGCAGTTCTGGCTGTTACTTCGTAACGACCATTCGCGTTTGTGCAAACATCAGCAGTTGTTCTTATAATTCTCTCTCCGGTTGTTTGGTTTACATCTTCCCTACATCCAAAACTGATGTTATTAAAATCAAATGCTGGGTCACTAAAATCACCACCACCACCACCAAGAACTGTTGGTTTAATTATCCAACCTTGTGCCTGTGCTGCGATAGTTGCAATGTCTTGGCGTACTGCATCTTCGTTTGCCTGTTCAGCCGAAGATCCAAAAATATTAAGCGCCACAACGGTAGCGATACCAACGATAATGGTTACTAGAATAACCAATAGAAGTTGCTGTTGTCCCATAATGTAATCCTGTTAGATTTATTTATTGTTGTCTATGACTTATAACCCGTACGAGATTAGGTCTCTCCCGGATCAAAAGTTTTTTTATAGGTTAGTGTTATAAGGCGGGCGATCACCGGGGCCGCAGTCCCTTGCAGCTGCAGGTGAAGGTTGTTGTCCCACGTCCCTAAATTAACACAAATTTCCATATTCACAGCAAGCACTTCATTAAAATATTTTAATAACAGTGTTAAATCTGTGTTACCAATCTCTTTATACATTGTTATTTATTCACTTATGCGCATAGCTATTTAAATAAAACAGCCTGTATCAATAAAATTAATTTATTTTAATGTTGTAAAACAAATTTACAAGAATAGTGCCTAACAAGCTGTTATTGCACCAAATAGGGGGAGCAATGCCTGTGTTATACATTTTCCCGGTTTCGGGCCGAATCGGAGTTTTTTTGTTTTCCCACGCAAATAATGACAGCGCCTGATTAGCAACTTACGGGGTAACGGCGGTTATTGAAGTCTGAGGTCTGATATGCGATTTTTGATATCAGAATGGGTTCGGGGGGAGGACGCAGATTTGCGCAAATTATACGGGGGAGGACGCAGATTCGCGCAAATTACACGTGGTAGGACGCAGATTCGCGCAAATTATACGCGGAGTAACGCAAAAAATGATGGGGTACGGGGTTTTGGATCATTACTTAGCAAACCCCAAACTCCAAACTCTAAACCCCAAACCCCCGCTATCGTCATTTCGAGCGCGGTTCATTTGCAGAGGAGCTGCTAAGCCGCCAGAGCGTTTTCTAAACCAAAACCCCGGCCGAAGCATCATGCGAGAAATCTCCTGTGGCCGAACCGTTTGTAAGCCTGACCAACGAATCCTCCCCGGCGTTGAGGTCCATTGCGCCTGCCTGTCTTCGCCGCGTCAGACAGGGCTGCCGGGTTCACCTCACCCCAACTCCTCTCCTTGAATACCGGGGTCGTGCGTATTCGGTTTCTCATGCAGGAGAGGGGCTTTGCCCGAGGTTGATCAACCACCGTCAGTTTATGCAGACGGTGTATTTTGATTGTTATCCAAGGTTTGTACACCGGAGTTGCCACCCTATCGGTTTCAACTGTCTCTTTGGCGAACACAAAACCACCTCAAAAAATCACAAGCTCCTGAGAGGCAGTTCTTTCCTGAATTCTGAGAATTAGAGAAATGATCAGATGTATTTGAAAATAAGCATGCCCGAAGGATCTCCTGAAGCATGGCAACTACCGAATTGGAGTCTCGTTGTGCGATGTTGAATCAAGCGAAAAGGATTGCTTTCTGCGAGGGAGTTGCCAAATTAGGGGAGGTCCTTCGGGCATGCATTGGGTATTTACTGCATAAGAATTTCTCTTGCGCCTTGCTCTTTGTTTACAATGAGCCTCTCAGGAGCAGAATGTTTTTGGGGTTGGTGTTTGGTGAATCCGATTTGTGATCTTTTCAACTGACAGTCCGCGGAGCGGACGGCCGATTTTGTAACCCCGGGTGAGAGGTTAAAGCGAAGCGCAAACCGGAAACCCGGGTTAAAAAGCACAATAAAATATGGCCCGAGCAGCGGTAGTGTTGAAATCAAAACAGCTGCCGAGGGCCTAGAAACGGAGTCCATTAAAAGCATCGTATGCAGGAACCCAGGCGTGATTTAATCCTACCTGTCCCCTTATTCTACCACATTTCCCGACCTTCCCTCTCAGAAAAACTCCCTTAGCGCCTCATGCTCCTTCAGGGACGCGTATTTTTCCTTGCCAACCGGCTTCTCCAGGAACCCCTTCATAACCTCGTAGGTTGCCGCCCGCTTCTTGTCAGAAGAGTCGACTGAAGAGGTCACCATATATACGCTGATCCTCTCCTTAACCGGCATTTCGCTCAGTTTGTCAAGCACTTCCCAGCCGTTCAAGATTGGCATATTAATATCCAGGAAAATCGCAAAGTGATCCGCATCATCAGCATGCTCTTCCAGGTACTGCAGCGCCTTTTTCCCGTTGCCGAAAACTACCGGGTCGCTGGTAAAGCCCGCCGATTCCAGCATCTTTTTGGCTATAAAAATAAAAATGTGATCGTCATCTACGATGAGGGTTTTCAGGCCCATAGGAAATCAGTTTGCAGTTTAAAGTGAACGGTAATCAGCAGGTCTCTATTTGACTTCAATCGCGCTTTCGGGTGAGTTGATTCCGGAACCGCGTTCTTTTTCGAAATCGATTTCTTTGGTTTTATCTATAATGTCCTTCACGATATTATCCATTTCGCCGGCGGAGGTTAAAATGTACTGCAGAATTTCGTTTTGTTCTTCCTCCGTCATTACCTCATCCTGTATGAGGCCCACCAGACCCATAATTCGGGCCAGGGGCGCCCGCACAACATGCGACTGCACCCATGCGATTTCGCGCAGCTTCTTGTTCTGCTCCTCAATCGCCTTGATGTACTCAATCTTTTCGGTAATATCATTTGCCAGCACAATCCGGGCCGGACGACCTTTGAACACGATTTTGTTGGTGAGGACTTCAACCGTAATGACTTCACCGCTTTTCTTTATGTGCTTAGAAACCGACTTCGAGAAGTCGATGTTATTGGCCCGATTATGCTCAATAATCCGATGAAGTTCAGCAATACTTTCCTTAGGGCGAATGTCTTCTATAGTCAGTTCGTAAAATTCGGCCGCGCTGTATCCATAGTGCTTCTCAGCGGCCTGATTCACATCGAGAATGCGAAGCGACTCTGTATCGAACACCCACATCGGCTGCGGACTTAGATGGAACAAGTCGCTGTATCGCTGTTCCGACTCCTGCAGCTTCATCACGCTTCTTTTGCGCTCTATATTATAGATGAGGCTTTTATACAGGGTGATGGCGTTCATCTCGTCTTTCAGCAGATAGTCAGACGCGCCTAACGTTAGCGATTTAATGGCAAAGCTGGCGTCGGTATAGCCAGTGAGGACAATCACGGGCTGCTTTCGGGCCAGACGCACCACTTCGGTGATCAGGTCCTCGCCGCTTTTATCCGGTAGCGTGAGGTCCAAAAATATGGTTTGAATTCGGTCTGCGTTCTCCTTGAGCAGCTCCCGCGCTTCGCAAAAGCTTGTGGCGTGAAGAATTTCGGGTGAGGCTATATGCTCGAGCAGGTAGTCCTCAATAAGCACATAATCGCCTGGATTATCTTCAATTACGAGAATGATGTAGGGAATCTGATCGAGTTTCATGGGATTCCCGTGTTTACTTTTTTTTGTTTTTGCTCAAGGAAACAATTTCCAGCCAGAAGTCTTCGATAGAGGCCACCGCATTCAGAAACTCATCGGCTTCGACCGGCTTGGTGATGTAGCAGTTGGCGTGGTTGGCATACGACAGGTCGATATCACGCTGCGAGGAAGATGTGGTAAGCATGATAATCGGAATGTGTTTAGTACGGTCATCATTTTTTACCCGCTGAAGCACTTCATGTCCGCTTCGGCGGGGAAGATTTACGTCAAGCAGTACCAGATCGGGCGTTTCGGCATCGGCAAACTCACCTTCTTTGAACATAAAGTCGATGGCGTCGCTTCCGTTTTTCACCACGCTTACCTTGTTCACAATCTTGTTTTCGGTGAGGGCTTCCGTGGTGAGCAGAATATCACCTTCGTTGTCTTCAACCAATAAAATGTGCGCGCTTTTTGTCATAGCAAACTATCTGCCCCATGGTATTTTTTTAAGGTGAAATAAAACACAGATTCTTTTCCAACTTCAGATTCGACCCAAATGCTGCCACCGAGAGATTCAAGGATTTTCTTTACGATAGCCAGCCCCATGCCAGTGCCGGAAAACTCATCTTTCGGGTGCAATCTTTGGAACATAATAAAGATTTTTTCATAAAATTCCGCTCCAATTCCCAGCCCGTTATCAGAAATTGAAAACAGGTGCTCTTCACCTTCATGTTCAGGGTGATGAGACACGGAAATTTCCGGCTTCACTCCCTCACGGCTATATTTTAATGCATTGTTTATAAGATTTTGAAATACTTGTACTACCGGAGCGCGTTGGGAATAGATTTTGGGCAGCACCTCAACCGAAATTTCGGCATCTTTTTCCGTGATCAGCCTGTTGCTCAGCAGCAGCACTTCTCCCATCAGCTCATTGAGATCAATGAGCTCCGGTTCACCGTCCTCTTTGGTAACCCTTGAGTACTCCAGCAGATCGAGGATGATCTGCCGCATTCGTTTTGCGCCGTCTACCGCATAGTGGATGTAAGTATGGGCACGTTCATCGAGCTGCGTACCATACTTCCGTTCCAGCTGGGTGAGGAAGCTGCTCACCATCCTCAGAGGCTCCTGAAGGTCGTGAGAGGCCACGTAGGCGAACTGCTCCAGCTCCTGATTCGAAATTGCCAGCTCATTGGCACGCTGTTCCAGCGTACGATTCAGGCTTCGCAGAGATTCTTCATACATTTTGCGATGGGTGATGTCCGTCACGGCTCCGATCAGGCGAATGACCTCCCCCTTTTCATTCCGAACTACGCTTGCACGGTCGGTTACATAAGCATAGGTGCCATCAGCTTTAAGGAAGCGAAAATCATCGGATAGAAAGTCAATATGGCTGTTATCAAATGCCGATTGAATCACTCTGGATAGCTGCTCCCTGTCATCCGGATGAACCTTGCTCCGGAATGCCATATTATCGCCAACCACACCGGTCTCCCAGCCAAACAGATTGCGGAATCCCTCTCCCCACCAGAGGCGGTTTTCCACTAAATCCCAGTCCCAAATGGCGTCGTTCGTGGCCTCGGTTGCTTTCAAAAAGCGCTCATTGGATTCCCGCAGGGTTTGCTCGGCTTTTTTACGCTCATTGATGTTACGAAAGTAAACCGCAAGTAAATCACCACCAGGATAAATGCTGATTTCAGCCCACATCTTCAGCGGATCATAATACGTTTCCATGTGAACCGGCCGGCCTGAGTGAAAAGCTTCCTCGACACGCTTTCTAATCTTGAGCGCATCATCATCGCTAAACACCGACCAGAGGTTGCGGCCCACAATTTCTTCTCTTTTCACACCGGTTGTTTCTTCAGCTACACCGTTCCAGTAGCTTACCGTAAAACGAATGTTCGTTGTGAAAAATCCATCACCAATAGTTTCGAGAATCGTTTCTTTCTCAGTATTGGACTTCTCTATTGCTAAAACATGCTCTTTACGCTGATAAGCAGCCGCCAGGTTTTTACCTATGGTCTGCATAAACGATATTTCGCCGTTCGTCCACTCGAGATTGTCTGTACAGTTATCTACTACAATAAAACCAATCCACTTGTCCACAATGAACAGAGGTACGGCAATCTGCGATTTGATATCGAGAGATTCCAGCATTTGCCGCTGTTCAGCGTCTGCTGTTTCGGTGTAAACAATCAGGGTTTCACCAGCCATCAATTGCTTTAGCGGCTTTTCGTATGATGCAACAGGAATCCTTTCCAGCCGTGGATTCCCCGCCAGCGATTCAATGTTCTCGCGGCACCAGTGATATTCATGCCGGATAAACAGCTCACCGGTTTCACTATCGGCTTCTTGCTCAAACAAGTACATTCGGTCTGCACCCAGCGTGGAAGCGGTTATATCAAACGCGTCTTCGAACGCATGAACTACGTCCTCAGTAGCAAGGAAAAGCTCAATTACAGCAGCTATAGCCTCAAGATAGGATGCCTGGCGAAGAGCTTTTATTTCAGCTTCCTTACGCTTAGTGATATCCTGCATACTGCCAAACTGCCGCACGCATTTTCCGTCACGCATTTCAGAATCGCCTATAAAGCGAACCCAGCGATGATTTCCTTTAGCGGTAATAAACTCCAGCTCCAGATCCCAGCTTTTTCCATTCTCAAGCGCTTCATCGATTGCAAACTGGAGCATCTCGCGGCTTTCACCCTCTTTGAAAAACGAAAGTCCCGTTTCAAAACCCGGGACGTAATTGTCATCAACTTCATGCAGCTCACGCATCATGGGCGTCCAGCTTATGGTTTGCTTCACCATATCGGTTTCCCAGCCGCCCATTCTGGAAATTTCGCTGGCTTTATCTAAGGTTTGCTCCAGCTTTTTGTTTGAGGTGATGTCTTTGGCGATAGCATAAATCCGGCCGTCTTCCGGCACCGGCGAGGAGGTCCATGCCAGCCAGATAACCTCACCATTCTTTGTGATAAATCGGTTTTCGAAATAATCGACTTCACCACCGTCAAGAAGGTGCCGGAAGTTTTCAACAGAACGCTGCCGGTCTTCCGGGTGAATAAACTCCAGCAATGGCGTGGAAAGCAGTTCCGACTCGGAGTAGCCCGTCAATTTACTCGCAGCCGGGTTTATACGCTTGTAATACCCATCCATGCCGGCTATGCAGATAATATCAGTTGCAACATTGAAGATGTTGCTCATTTCTTCTTCCAGCTGTTTACGCTTAATCTCTCTGCCAAGATAACCGCTTAGCTCTTTCATGATCAGGTCATAAAAGTTGAGCTTTTTAGAGTTATTCTTACTGGTAAACTGTAAAACACCCGTTACATCTCCTCCGTCGAAAAGAGGAACAGCATAAGCTGTTTTTAGCCCGCACTTGGCTGCAGCTTTTCTTCTAACAAATCCTTTTGAGGTATCAATATCGTACCAAAGCTCTTCTTTTATCGTCGCCCAAACTTTACCCGGAAGAGCTTCATCCTTTAAGAAGCTGCCTACACTGCGGGAAGCATCAATGAAGGATGCAAACTCATCCTCCTCGGCATGTCCGGCTATATAATTAATCCGCTTTCTGTCTGCCGCTACCAGCCATATCTCTGCGATTTCGAAATCACTCCAGACAATGAGGTAGCGAAGCAGTTCTTCAAACGTATCTTTAAGTCCATTATGCTTGTTAAACATAATGGAAATGTCGGTATAAAACCTATCTCTAAGCTCCTGCTCTTTCCTTTTTGTTATATCTCGTATCTTAATAATCCAGTGCTGGACGTCATCCTTTTCTCCGGCCCGTACGGGCATCATATCTATATTTACCCAATACTCGACATCATTTTTGTTTAGAAGCAGAGCTGTTTCTTCTGTACTTTTACCAGCAAGAACGGCATCGTTCAGACGATTTAGCCCATACCCTTCTCCATTCGGGCTAAGCTTAAAAAATACCTTTTGCTCAAGCAGTTCAGCTACAGGATATCCGCACATTGAGGAATAGGCCCCGTTGGCAAAAAGTATTCGCAGCCCCTCGATGCTTTTTTCCTCTTCCCGGCAGATTAAAATCCCGTCTGCGGTTTTTGTGGCTACCGTCTCAAGCAGCTTTAGATGTATTTCCTCTTGTTTCTTCTTGGTAATATCCTGAACGGTACCTTCAAGCAGAACGGCTTTACCATCCCTGCCGAGTGTAACTTCAGCCCTTTCCCTAACCCACTTTATCTCTCCGCCGGGAAGTACAATTCTGTGATCTGAATCGAGCGGGGTACCCTCTTCAATTACCTTTTGCTGATGCTCCAAAAATTCATCCCGATCGTCTTCATGCAGCGTACCTACAAAAGAATCGAATGAAGGTATAAAGGTATTTTTATCGACTCCCCACATGCGGTATACTTCATCCGACCAATAGAGTTTATCCGTTTTCAGGTTAAGCTGCCAATAGCCAATTTTGGAGATTTGAGTCGCCCTTTTCAGCTTTCGCTCGGACTCCAGAAGCTCCTGCCTGGCGCGCTCAATTTCTGTAATATTAATCGAATTGATTACAAAGCCTTTAACGGCAGGGTCATTGAGCAAATTGGTACCTGTGGACTGCATCCAGATATGGCGGCCGTTTTTGTGCGCTATTCGATAGGGTGAAGAACGTACTTTCCCGCCCTCACCAAGCTTCCGAAATTCAGACAGAATAAAGTTTCTGTCGTCGTCATGCATGATTTCGAATGCGTTTTTCCCCACCAGCTCTGCCGGAGCATATCCAAGAATAGGTTCATACGATGGACTTACGTAGGTGTAATTCCCATCTGCATCGGTGATACAGATCATTTCGACCCCTTCCTGAATAAGAGCCCTGAACCGCTTCTCACTGAGCAGAAGGCGGTCTTCAGCATCTTTACGCTCGGTTATATCTTTGGCAACGCAGTAAAAAAACTGTTCTTCCGGATTTTTATGTACGGACCATAACAGCGTTCTGATTCCGGTAGTTTTATGATGAAACTGATGCACGATTTCGTTTAAGTCAGTTCCCGAAGATACTTTGTCCCATTCAGTTTCTATATGCTTTTTGTCTGCTTTGTGAACAAAATCCGTGAGGCTTCGTCCTGTTAACTCTTCCGGCGTATAGCCGAATATCAATTCCGAAGCCTGGCTTACAGTTATGAAACGCAGCTTTTCGTCCATGGTACAGATTACATCCAGGGAGTAATCCATTATTTTACGCAAATCTTGATTTGTAGCTTCATGCTGCTGAACGGCCAGTTTTCGGCCCATTTTCACATTCAGCAAATCAGCAGCAGAGTCGATCATCTTTTTTTCTTCCGGCAAAATTCGCACAGAGCCGGAAGCCACATCAGCACCTTTATTAAATACCTCAAGCGTGAGCCGCTGATCATCGCTAAGAATAGATACGGCCTTATATCTTACAGTGGGGGTTTCATCCTTATGGCCATACGCAGTACCGTTGTATTCTATACAATAAGCCGATCCGGATACATATTTTAAGGAGTCTGAGATAATCCGTCCGGCCTGTTTAAAAATATCCTCTTCAGAGCGGTCCAGCTCGTCCATTTTCGCAATTTCATGGAGACAGCGCTGTTCTTTGAGGCGTTCGTTCAGGTCGGACATGGTCTGATGCAGCTGCTCCTGCGCAGCCATTTCCGTGGAAATATCCTGAATGGTGCTTATTCTATACTTTTCAGCACCGGGCTGCTCGAGCAGGCGACCCGAAATCCGGATATAGCGTTCATTACCGTTCTTAACCCTTATGCGGTATGTTGGAACAGGCTCTGACCCCGTCCGAAATAGCCCGGCATGATTTTCGAGCATTTTGCCCGCATCAGATTCTTCAACAAGCATGGCTACAGACGAACCTATCAACTCATCACGAGAGTAGCCATAAAGCTCAGTTAACGCCTGATTCACTTCCAGAATGCGTGCTTCAGGGTTTGATATGCAGATTGCAACTGATGCGCTGTCCAGCACGGAGTACATAAAAACGGCAGAATCAAGAGCATCTCCTGAAAGCGCAGAGCGTGCTTTATCAGGGGTCTCATTGCCCATACTATTGCCGTTGCTCCCAGGTGTATTTGTAGTTTTTTCCCCCATCTGCTTATCAGCGTCGAAAATATTATACCCTCTTAATATATGCAGGAAAATCAGCTATTCAACTATACTTTTTCGCAGTTGTCAGAGGATTAATTTACTCATTTTAAAACCTTAATCATCAACGTGTACCCACACCTGTAGCCCTAAATACTGCAGCCCTATTCACGGTCACGGCCTTACAAACTCAAACTCCTCCACGTATACCAGCTCACAGGCGCCGTTTCCGGTATCATCGCGAGTTAGGGAGCTCACCCATCTCCAGCCGTCAGGGGCGTCAGCACGAACCAAACTCCCGCTGAAACGAACCACGTCTCCTCTTCGGGCAAGCTTCATTTTTCTCTCAATATCCCTGTTAGCGGGTATCATGTGCATGTTCGCACTTTGGGTCTCAATATTTCTTCTCGGAATCGGAAACTGCTCTACGTTCCAAAAATAAAAGCGGTTCATCTGCCGGATGCTTATCTGCCTGAGCACCTGCTGATCCGACATTTCGCCCCAGCCGAGCGCCAGATCAATAGGAGAAAGATCGGCTTCTCTGCCGCGATTGTACTCCCGGGCAGAAAGTACACGGGACTCTGACTCGAAAGTAGCTAATGGCGTGATGGTATAACCATTCAGCTCAAACGGGGCGCCATTTTGGATATTCGTTTGCACAGGTTCGTTCGGCGCGACCGGTCCAGGCCCATAGTCTGTGAAGGTTTGAGCCGTACACAGGCGCATTAGGCTGAAGGTAACGAGTACCACAACCAGCACTACAGATATTTTCATAACGTAATTTTGCATAAACACCTGCTGCTATAAATAGCGTAAACTCTACAGTCTACTGATTCCGGGGGAAATTGATAACCGTATGATACCCGTCTTCACCGCTAAAATCCAGCTCCCCCCCCAACTGGAAAGACAGCTGCTCGATGAGCTGTAGCCCGAACGTTTTGGAGCCGTGAGTCGAAACCTTAAAACCGTCGCCACTGTCGCCATAGGCAAGATTGATTACATCATCTGTCTCTTTTATAGCAAGCTTAATTTCACCTTTGTGGTTTTCATTAAACGCATGCTTCATAGAGTTCACTACCAGTTCATTGGTTATGATGCCAAGAGCCGAAATAGTTCGCGAGTCCAAACTGAAATCATCTATATCGAGATGCATTTTCACGGTTTTGATGCCTTCATAAAACTCTATTACATCATCTACCAGCAGCTCCGTGTACTCCCGAACGTTTACTTCATCGTCGAATGAGTTCCTGGACAGCTTATCGTGCAGAATTGACATGCTTTTCACTCTCCGTGCGGCATCGTTAAGCACTTCTTTGGCGCTCTCATGGTCGGTAGACTCTGCCTGCAGAAAGAGCAGGCCGTAAATGGTGCTCATGTTATTTTTCAGGCGATGGTTCGCTTCGCGCATCAGCAGGTTTTTTTCGGTAATCAAACGGCGTTCTGCACGCGATTTTTCGTGAGCAACAAGATCAAGCTCGATATGGTCGCGGAATTTCTTAAGGAGTAAATCCTGCTTTTCGCTTATATGTATCTCTTCTGAGTCGAGTATGCAAATGGTGCCAAAAAGGCTTCCATCAGGTTTTTTAATCGGATAGCCAAGGTAGGAAACCAGTCCCAGCTCAATATCCGGATTATCCTTCCAGATATCTTCTCTGAGAGCGTTTTTTACGTGAAGTTTCTTTTTATTTTTCAGCACATATTCGCAGTAGAAGCCAGAGTCTTTGATTGGATCTTTATGCCCTTTTGGGTAAGGATTGTCTGCATTTGAGCTTTTTACCAGGACCTCCATCTCGTCTTCATCCAGATCGGCCTTCATAACCAGGGCGGCCTTTGCGTCGAATAGTTCGGCCAGTACATCGCTAATTTCCTGCCACGACCTTTCCATGTCGGGCGTAACAATCGCATAGTTATGTAGATTGAGAATTTCTCCCATAGTACACCAGTTGTTCGGGTGCTGTAAACATCATCACCCTAAATAAAAGAATTGATAAAAGTGCGTTACCCCTTCGCTACTAACGTTGTGATCTATACAAAGTAAAGAAAGGCTTGTAGTATTTAACTGCTCCAGTTGCCCTTTCGGGGCTTTTCAGACAGCATTCTGTCTATTCTCTTGCTCGAAACATAGATACGGAAAAAATTTACAAAAAAGAAACAATTAGTGGTTAGGATAGATTAATGACGGCTTAATTGTTAAAGTTGATATACCGCAGTAGCTTCCCGTACGTAATCGGCCTCAGTGCATTAGTCTTAAAGATGCTATCTTAGCGTGCACAACCCAGGCAATTCCCAGCCTGACAGGCTTAATTTAAGTATCCGACTGTATCAGCTATTTCTAGCAAGCTGATGAATTATTGAACTAACCCACTATTGCTAACTGCTTATGTCCGTTTCCAAATCACTTACGTACACATCTTACCTGAAAATTGATGAGCTGCTCGGTTTGCAGCAGTGCAAATCCCGCCCTGAAGAACACGACGAAACGCTGTTTATCATTATTCATCAAACCTATGAGCTTTGGTTTAAGCAAATCCTGCACGAAATCGGCAAGCTCAGAGAAGATATGAACGCGGGCCACACATGGTCGGCCATCAAAACAATGCGGCGCATCCTCACCATCATGAAAACGCTGGTCGGGCAAATCGACATACTCGAGACCATGACGCCCCTCTCTTTTAATCAGTTCCGAAAGTTTCTCGACAGCTCGAGCGGGTTTCAGTCGGTTCAGTTCAGAGAAATGGAGATTTTATGCGGCCTGCGCTTTCCGCTTATGAAAGAAGCGCATAAAGAGAATATGCCTGCTCTCACAACTATAAAATCGCGCATGGAGGAACAAACCATTTGGGAGGCATTCTGCAGCTATCTTCAGCAAAGAGGACACGACATCGTAACCCCGGAGCGAGTGAATGAAAAGGGAATTATGTATGAAGAGAGCGAGCATAACCAAAAAGCGCTTGTACATATAATGCATAACGACCCTGAAGCCGCCCTGCTTTGCGAACTGCTGGTCGACTACGACGAAGGGCTTCAGGAGTGGAGATACCGCCACGTAAAAATGGTTGAACGCACCATCGGCACAAAAAAAGGAACCGGCGGATCGGATGGCGTTCAGTACCTCAGAAACACCACCCACAAGCCTATATTCCCCGATTTATGGGCTATCCGGGCACAGCTGTAATGACATCTTTTTTAAAAAAATCTGATTTTTTTGTGAAAGGTTTTTGCTTTTGGCCGCTCATTAAGAAAAACGATAGCCGGAATGAAGGCCGCTGAATCCGCTGTTCGGGACAGCAAAATTCTTCCGGAAGAATATGTGAAAAGGCGCTTTGCATTCACATATTTTATACATATACTTTATCAAAATCTTAAATAACCAATCTTATGGCAAATTCAGACAGACTAAAAGCAATCGACCTGGCCCTGGGCCAGATTGAAAAACAGCACGGTAAAGGCACCATCATGCGCCTGGGCGACAACCCCATCGTGAACATTCCTGTAATTTCTTCAGGATCTATGATGATAGACTCCGCGCTCGGAGTCGGCGGTTTCCCGAGAGGCCGGATCGTTGAAATCTACGGGCCGGAATCCAGCGGTAAAACGACGCTTGCAATGCACGTGATTGCTGAAGCTCAGAAAAAAGGCGGCTACGCGGCCTTTGTGGATGCGGAGAACGCATTCGATGCCAAGTATGCCAAAGCGCTCGGTATTAAAACAGAAGAGCTGCTTGTTTCTCAACCGGACAGCGGTGAGCAGGCGCTCGAAATTACCGAAACGCTTATTCGCTCAGCCGCCCTTGACGTTATTGTAATCGACTCCGTGGCCGCTCTTGTGCCGCGCGCCGAGCTCGATGGCGAGATGGGGGATTCACACATGGGTCTGCAGGCCCGCCTGATGTCGCAGGCATTGCGTAAACTCACCGGTATCGTGAACAAAACGCATACCTGTGTGATTTTCATCAACCAGATTCGTGAGAAAATCGGCGTGATGTTCGGTAACCCCGAAACCACCACCGGCGGACGCGCACTGAAGTTCTACTCCTCCGTACGTATTGATATCCGCCGCATCGGTACCATCAAAAAAGCGGACGAAGTAATCGGTAACCGCACCAAGGTGAAAGTGGTGAAGAACAAAGTTGCCCCACCGTTTCGCGAGGTTGAGTTCAATATCGAATACGGAAAAGGAATTTCACGACTCGGCGAACTTCTTGACCTTGCCGTTCAGTATGAGATCATACAGAAGCGCGGCAGCTGGTACCGCTACGATAATGAGCCGATTGGTCAGGGCGCCGATTCCGCGATTCAGTTCCTCACCGAAGATCCGGAGCTCACCAATAAGATTGAGAAAATCGTCCGTGCCAAGCTGATGCCCGACTTCGCCGATGAAGGTGATGCAGCTGAAACGAAAAAGGTTGCCGCTACCAACGGCGAGGACAAGTAGCGTCCCTGCCGTTTAAGGGAGCATAGCTATGAGATCCCGAAGAGGCTCATACAAAAAGAAAAACGAAGAAGATGAAAAGCCGGAGCCGGATTCATTCCTGCCCGGCATCATCACCGATTTAAACACGCAAACCCGCAATGCATCGCGGGTTTCTGTGTTTATAGACGGAACGTTTCGCTTTGGCTGCTACAAAGCCGTTTTCCTGGAGTCTGGCCTTCGCAAATCGCAGGAGCTCACCGTTCCCGCTTACGAAAAGCTAATGCTGATGGAGGAGCGGTTCAGGCTTCGCGAATACTGGCTGGACCTGCTCTCACGCCGGGCCCACACCGGAACCGAGCTCAGGCGAAAAGCCATGAAAAAAGGATTCAGCAATTCTTTTTATGATGAGCTCCTAAGCGAGTTCAGAGAGAAGAAATATATAGATGAATCAGCGTATGCCCGCGCCTACATCCGCGAAACGCACCGGAACAAAAAGTGGGGCGCAGCACGCATTCGTATGGAGCTGAAAAAACGCGGCGTTCCGGATGCCCAAATTCAGCATGCGCTTGAGGACGAACTGCCCGACGATCAGTTCGAAACTATGAAGCTGCTCGTTCAAAAAAACCATAAGCGATTCCTGCGCGAATCTGATATATTAAAACGCAGAAAAAAGGTATTCGATCACTTGGTTCGCAAGGGCTACTCAGCCGGTGAGGTACTGCAGCATCTCGATCTTTTTCTCAAGCAATTATCAAACGACGACACTTAGCCACGCAAGGTTCTGAATGCAAACAATTACAGCCGAAAAGGTAACACGGTTTATCGTTTACTCGCTTGTTGCAGGTCTGGTCGGCTTTCTTGTATGGCGTTTCTCCGGGCTGCTCGTTTATGTGGTTGTCTCGCTGATTTTGAGCTACCTGCTTAATCCGCTTGTGAGCCGGATGCAGGCAAACGGCATGAATCGGACTTTAGCCGCCCTTCTCGTAATTTTTTCCCTGCTTCTTCTGCTGATCTGGGTCTCGACTACCATCATCCCTAATATCGGAAATCAGATTCTCCGTCTTGCACAGCAGTTCAACATTGAGACCATCACCTTCATTACGCGTACCATAGAGGATTACACCATTCAGGTAATTCCCTATCTGCCCGAAGGCTACCTGACGAGCAACGTAAATACGTTTTTCGACCGCTTTTTTGATGTTGACAATATTCAGTCGGTTGTTACCAACCTGCTCGGGCTGTTTACCAATCTGTTCTGGGCGGTGCTGATCCTGCCCTTCATGACCTTCTTTTTCCTCAAGGACGGAAGCAAGTTACGCAGACAGATTCTCACGCTTGTGCCCAACAAGTATTTCGAAACTATCATCAGCATTATCTCAAAAATTGAGACCAGGCTCGGCACGCATTTCAGGGCGGTTGCGATCCAAAGTACGCTGGTTGGTGTGTTTGGCTGGCTGTTCCTCAGCATTGCCGGACTTAACAACTCCGTTGCCGTTGGTGCTGCTATCGGTATTTCGAACACCATTCCCTATTTCGGACCTGTACTGGGCTATCTGCTGTCCATCGTTATAGCTATTATTGAAACGGGAGATTTTTCTCTGGTCATAAACTGTATTCTGGCTGTAATGCTCGTTCAGATTATGGACAACATCATTTTCCAGCCGGCCATTTTTTCGCGATCAGCCGATATCCATCCGCTTTATGTGCTTTTCATCATACTGATAGGAGCGGAACTGGCGGGCCTCATTGGAATGCTGATTGCCATCCCTACCGCCACCATTTTACGCGTGATCATCACTGAAATATCCTGGAGTATCAAAAACTATCATGTCTTCAAATCAGACAAAACCTGATTCTTTAATACCGCTTAAACCGCTGCCTGCAAAAGGCATTATTGGGATTTTTGCCCCTTCATCACCTGTAGACAGTGTAAAACTGGAGCGCGGCATCCGCTACCTCGAATCTCTCGGATACCGAACAAAAACGACAAAAAGCTGCTACGCCAGCCTGAACTATATCGCAGGAACCGGGGAAGAACGTGCCCATGATCTGATGTCGCTCGTAAATGACCCGCAGGTGGATGCAATTTTCAGCACGCGCGGCGGATTTGGCAGTATTATGATGCTTCCCTGGCTCAACTACGAGGAAATTGGCAAAGCCCGGAAAATCATTTTAGGATTCAGCGACGTCACCGCGCTGCAGTGGGCCATTTACAGGAAATCCGGACTGCCGACTATTTCAGCCGGAATGGTGGGTACCGATTTAGCAAAAACACCGCTTGTACCGCAGTTTGAAGAACACTTCTGGAAGCTCCTCCATAGCGGCGAAGTCGACTTACCGCTGGATTATCAGACGGATCAACCCCGGGAAGTACATGGTATCTCCATGCCCGGAACGATTTCCGTTGCGGCCATGCTGCTGGGATCAGGCTATTTCCCTGACCTGAATGGAACCATTCCGATATTCGAAGACGTCAACGAACAACAGCATAAAGTGGAGGCCTACCTTCAGCAGATGAAGCTTGGCGGACATTTGAACCAGCTCAGCGGCGTTGTTCTGGGGCGCTTCACGCCAGCCGAGAAAGAAGAGTATCCCGATCGCCCGAGCCGTGACCTTGTGTTCGACCGTGCATTTGGTCGTGGAAATTACCCGGTTGTGAAAGGCTTTGACTACGGGCACGTTCCGGAAAAAATTTCATTACCCACGGGTGTCCCTATATCCTTATCTTTAGGCGACCAAAGCGTAATGCGAACCCGGAAAACCATTTTTGAGCATTGAAAAAAAACATCGTGGTCGCTGCTTCCGGCAGCGGATCCAATTTTAAAGCGCTTATTGATGCTACGCAAACAGGCATCCTCAATGCAAAAATCTCCGGATTAATCGCATCACGGGAAGATATCGGAGCTGTTCAGTTTGCCATACAGGCAGCTATTCCCGTTTACGTGCTTAAGAACGAGCCCTCATCACTTGGTGATCAGATCCTTGAAGCGATGGAAAATTTTGGAGGCGAACTGCTCGTACTGGCAGGATTTCTTCGTAAGATTCCTGAAGAAGTCATCCAAAAGTACTCCGACCGAATTTTGAATATTCATCCTTCACTCCTTCCCAAATACGGAGGGAAAGGGTTTTACGGAATTCGCGTACATCAGGCAGTAATAAACGCCGGCGAAACGCATAGCGGATGCACCGTCCATCTGGTAAATGAAGATTATGATCAGGGCCGCATCCTGGCACAAAAGACGGTGGAGGTCAGGCACGATGATGAACCCATTGACCTCGCTGCACGAATTCTAAGGGAAGAGCATCAGCTTTACGCCCGAACCATCCAACAGTATCTTGAATCTCTAAACGCGTGACATTGTGAGTATTAAGGCATCAGCAGCATTTCAGAAAAATCCACTTCAAATCAGACGGGCGCTTTTGTCGGTTTACGACAAGCATGGACTTACCGAACTCGGCAGCTTTCTTCATGAAAACGGAGTTGAGCTTGTTTCCACAGGCGGATCGGCCAAAGTCCTGAAAGAAGCCGGACTGCCCGTAACCCCGGTAGATGAACTCACGGGCTTTCCGGAAAGCTTCGACGGAAGGGTAAAGACGCTGCACCCCGCCATTCACGGGCCGCTGCTTGCACGAAAAAACGTGAAATCAGATCAGGAGTCGCTCAAGGAGCACGGTTATAAGGATATTGACCTTGTAGTCGTCAATCTCTATCCATTCGAGCAGACCGTTAAGAAAAACGCTACGCTGGAAACCTGCATTGAGAATATCGACATTGGCGGCCCTGCGATGCTCCGCGCCGCAGCTAAAAACGTGGATGACGTCTGCACACTCAGCTCACCGGATCAGTATCAGGAGTTTATGGAGGAGCTGAAGGAGCATAAAGCAATCAGCTATAATTTCAGGCTGGAATCTGCGCTGAAGACATTCTACCGGACTTCATCGTACGATACGGCTGTATCGAACTATCTTGGCAACGAGCTCAAAAGTGGCTTTCCGGATGTCATCAGCATGCAATTGCCGAAATCCAGCTCTCTTCGCTATGGTGAAAATCCCCATCAGGCGGCAGCGGTTTACGGCAATCAGCAGGATATTGTTGAAGTACTCCACGGCAAGCAGCTTAGCTACAACAACTACCTGGATGTGGATGCAGCGCTCAACATCATAGCCGATTATCAGAATGATCTGCCGACATGCGCCATTGTGAAGCACACCCTACCCTGCGGTGTCGCCACAAGAGGCAGTCTCAGCGACGCATGGGAAGCAGCTTTCGCCACCGATACCATCAGCCCGTTTGGCGGAATCGTTGCGATGAACAGACCGCTCGACTTAGATACGGCCATCAAAATCGACTCTATTTTCACCGAGATTATCGTAGCCCCCGATTTTGAGGAGGAAGCCCTCCAACTACTGAAGGAAAAGCCGAACCGCAGGCTGGTAAAAATCCTCAATGCTGATCTTGTTCATCCGCGCTATACCTACCGGACGATTTTCGGAGGTTTGTTGTGCCAGCAGCCCGATACGGTTCCCCCCGAACCGAAGACATTCCGCGTTGTTACAAAAAAACAGCCCACAGAGACCGAAATGGCAGATATGCTATTTGCATGGAAGGTAGTAAAAAGGGTAAATTCCAACGCAATTGTTTTCGCCAAAAATCTGCAAACGCTGGGGATAGGGTGCGGACAGCCAAGCAGGCTCGATTCTTCTGAATTTGCGGTACACAAAGCCCTCAAATTCAACCATGATATAGGTGGCTCTGTTGTCGCTTCAGATGCTTTTTTCCCGTTCAGAGACGGAATAGACGCAGCAGCTGAAGCCGGCGCAACAGCCATCATCCAGCCCGGAGGCAGTATCCGCGACGAAGAGGTGATTAAAGCTGCCAACGAACACGGGATTTGTATGATTCTCACCGGGCGCAGGCATTTTAAACACTAACCTCTTCAACAGCAACTGTACAGCTTTCCGGCAAAAACAAGGCCGCATCGTATCCTGAATCTTTTTTCTAAACCGTTTTCCGTTTCTCAATCTATGCAAGCAGCTCAAGCTACCGACCAAAAGCAACGTCCGAAAAAGCAATCCGCCTTTGACTGGCTCTACACCGACATCGCAATCGATCTTGGAACCGCCAACACGCTCATTTACGAGCGGAACAAAGGAATCGTGCTGAATGAACCCTCTATTGTAGCTCTGGATTCTCAGGGCGGCGTTGTTGCAATCGGTCACGAAGCCCGGCTGATGCACGAAAAAACGCACAAAAATATCCGCACGGTTCGCCCGCTTCGCGACGGCGTAATTGCCGATTTTGAGGTGGCCGAGCACATGATTCGCGGCATGATAAAAAAGGTGAAGAAGCGCTGGTACTCTTCAACCCGCAAAATGGTCGTCTGTGTGCCTTCCGGAATTACCGAGGTAGAAAAGCGCGCCGTTCGCGACAGTGCCGAGCGCGCCGGAGCAAAGGAAGTATTTCTTGTTGATGAGCCTATGGCGGCCGCAATCGGTATCGGTCTGGACGTTCACGAGCCCGTGGGAAATATGATTGTTGATATCGGTGGCGGTACCACCGAAATCGCCGTGATTGCCCTTTCCGGTATTGTCTACTCGCAGTCCGTTCGTATCGGTGGTGATAAACTCAACGATGTTATCATCAACTACTTCAGACGCAATCACAATCTTTTAATTGGTGAACGCACAGCCGAAGAGGTAAAAATGCTTCTCGGTTCAGCCACACCGCTTGATGAAGAGATTGAGATGTACGCTAAAGGCCGTGATCTTATCAACGGCGTACCGAAAACGCGCGTGGTTACATCCCGCGACGTACGTGAAGCGCTGTCTGAAACGGTCAATACTATTGTAGAATCAGTAACCAAGTCGCTTGAGCAAACGCCTCCGGAGCTTTCATCAGATCTTCTCGACCGCGGCATCATGCTTACCGGTGGCGGGGCCCTGCTCAAAAACCTGGATCGCCTGATTACTGAAACAACCGAACTACCTGTACATATTGCAGAAGATCCGCTAACGGCTGTAGTGCGCGGAACAGGCGCCATACTCGAAGATATCGAGTACTACAAGAGCGTTCTAACCTGATAAGAATAAACCCGCTACATCCCGCCAGCATATGAGGATAGTCTTTACCAAAATTGGTGACATCCGCGATCATCTGATCGGGGTCGGGCTCCTCATCATTGCGCTTACGCTAATGGTTGCGCGTCAGGATGATGCCTTCCAGAACGTGCGCAAAGCCTCCCTGACGGTAATCAGCTACGTTGAGGCTCCCTTATCGAACGTTAGGGTCTATCGCTCTGCCCTGCGCACAAATGCGGCTTTGGAGCAAAATGCCATCATGCTGCAGGATGAAGTGAGCCGCCTTCGGTCGCTCCGGGATGAAAACGACGCCCTTCGCGCGCTGCTTGAGATGAGAGAAGACTCAGAGTTTGAAATGCAGCCCGTGCGGATTGTCACAAAAAATCTGACCGGCATTAACAACAATATTCTAATAAATGCCGGTTCTGATCAGGGCGTGGAAGTCGGCATGCCGGTTGTGAACCACGAGGGCCTGATAGGCACGGTCATCATCACCGCTCGAAACCATTCGCAGGTTCTTCCGCTCTTCAACAGACAGTTTCGCGCCAGCGTAAATGTTGAAGAAAGCCGGGCTTTTGGCATCATCTCCTGGGAATCGGATAATTTGGCAGAACTTGTCATTAACTTCGTCCCCCAGACCATTCCCGTTTCGGAAGGGCTGCGTGTGCATACCTCAGGGCTGAGCGCTCAGATGCCGCCAAATATCCCGGTTGGTGAAGTGGTGCGTATCGAGCCTGAAGCCGGTCGTGAAACCCAGCGAATTTATGTGAGGCCGTACGTAAATTTCAACAGTTTGGCTGAAGCCCACGTGCTGCTTTTCAGACCCGATCCGGAAATAACCCAGCTTGAGGATCAGTGGCGGGAGGCGTTCCGATGAAGCAAACTTTAGGCTTTGACTTCATCATCGCCGTTATTTTCCTGTTGATGCAGATCATGTTTTTTCGCCATCTCGACATCTGGGGGCTTCAGGCTGATATCGTTTTTCTTTTTGTACTCTGGCTTTGTGCGCGCAGAAATCGCACCTATGCGCTTGGTTTTACAGCTATTGTTGCCCTTTTGCTGGATATTCTCACAGATACCTGGGGCGTACATCTCTTTTCCAAGACGCTGCTGGTTTTAGGGGCCCACCGGCTTGTGTCTCAGCAGGCAGAAAACAAGCTACTGCCCGGACAAACATTTATGTTAATTTTTAGCATCGCTATTGCCTATAACCTGATTTTTTTGCTTGTTTCCTCTTTTGCAGGTATTTACGATACAAATCTCATGTTCATCAAATACTGGATTGGAAACAGCGTTTATACAGCGCTGGTCGGTATTATATTCTACCTGCTTACATCAGAATAATCTATCCCTACTTCCCCCCTGAATGCCCGTTAAAGACAGAAATACACAGCACGCACGCGTAGCCGTTATCGTGCTTCAGCTGCTCGTAGCCGCTGTTTTTATCATTTTATTTGGCAGAGTTATCTACCTGCAGGTCTTTCAGTATGATGTGTACAGCCCGATTAGCGAACGCAACAGTATTCGCCAGCAGATCGTGAATCCGGCGCGCGGACTCATTTTTGACCGTCACGGCGACCTGATTGTTGGCAACGAGCCTTCGTTCACCATTACAATTACTCCGTTAAGTTTTGATATGTCGAGCATTCCTTTGCTCGCCGAACTCACTCAGCAGGAAGAAGAGGAAATCGAGGCGCTTGTGCAGGAAGCCCGAACCTATTCACTCCACAGAGAAAGCAGGCTGCTCCGGGATGTGGATTTTCAAGTTTTCTCAAATATCCAGGAAAACCTGTGGCGGCTTCCCGGCATTAATCATCAGGTAGAAGGAAAACGAAGCTATCCGTCAGAGGCCCGCCTTTCTCATGCGCTTGGGTACCTTGCCGAAGTAACCCGCGATGAGATGAACCGCTCTCCCCACTACCGCCTCGGGGATCTGATTGGGCGAAGCGGACTTGAACGTATTTATGAAGACGATCTGCGAGGCTCAAAAGGCACACAGTTTGTAACGGTAAACGCCTTCGGGCGCTCACTCGGGCCTTTCAGCGGGGGCGCCCTTGATGTAGACCCCGGCAAAGGAGTGGATATCCACACCACGCTGGATATCGGCCTTCAGCAGATTGCCGAGGAGCTGCTTGAAGGAAAAGTCGGCGGGGTCGTCGCTCTGAACCCAAAGACGGGCGGCATACTGGCTATTGCCAGCTCCCCGGACTACGACAACTCGCGACTGGCAGGTCAGCTTGACCGCGATTACTGGCGAGCCGTGAACTCCGATTCCCTCACCCCGCTTTTCAACCGGGCCGTTGCCACTGCACAGCCTCCGGGTTCCACAACCAAGCCTATGATGGGACTTATCGGCATGCAGCTTGGTCTCATTACCGAGCACACCACGGTGCACTGTGCCGGCGGATACCAGCGCGGTCGATTCTACCGCTGCCTCAGAAGTCATGGTGACATCAATATCAAAGAGGCGATTGAGACCTCCTGCAATACCTTTTTCTACTGGATGATGGATCAGATCGTGAATCGCTTCGGGCTGAACACCTGGACCAGCATGATGAACGACTTCGGGATGGGCATCCGGAATGATATCGACCTGAGCGGTGAGATTCGTGGCCTCATTCCCGACAGCACCTACTTTAACCGGGCATTTGGCGTGCGTCAGTGGGGACTTGGTGATATGATTAACCTCGGCATTGGTCAGGGCGCTATGGGTGCTTCGCCGCTTCAGATGGCAACGGCCACCGCTGTAATTGCCAACAACGGCTATCGCGTTCAGCCAAGCGTTGTTGAACGCGTGGCCTACGATGATGGTACCGTAGAAATTGTACGCCCGGATCCTGAACGCGTAGAGTGGATGAGACCGGATCACCTTCGCGCCGTACAGGAAGGCATGCGCAAAGCCGTAACGGAAGGTTCCGGAAGGTTTTATGCGAATATTCGTGATGTGGCCGTAGCAGGAAAAACCGGGACTGCACAAAATCCTCACGGACAAAATCACGGGTGGTTTATCTCCTACGCGCCCTACGATGATCCTGAAATTGTGATTGCGGTACTGCTCCAAAACGCGGGCTTTGGTTCTACAACGGCCGCTCCTATTGCAGGTATGATGTACGAATACTACTTCCATGGCGAAATTCTGCGTCCACACGTCTACCAAATGATGCTCGACTTCGAGCCGGCACCCTTCAACCCGAACAGAAACTGATGAAGTGGTACACCCGTTTTGACTGGACGCTCTTTTTAACATGGCTGCTTCTTAGCGTTATAGGCCTTGTTGCTATTTACAGCGCAACGCAGGGTCCGCTTCATCAGGGCACGCATATCGCGGGCAACTTTTTCCGTCAGATTATACACCTGGGAATAGGGCTTGTTATTATCGTGGTAATGCAGTTCATCTCTCCAAGGACCTACGTGGGCCTGACGTGGCCGCTCTACATATTATGCCTCTTTATCGCCCTCCTCACCGTATTTTTTGGAATCGAGGTTGGCGGTGAGCGTAACTGGCTGAACATTTTCGGCTTCAGGCTGCAGATCAGTGAATTCATGAAAATTGCCACCATCATGGCTCTGGCAAGCTTTCTTTCCAATCAGCGGAACCTGAGCGCACAGGATTTTAAAACAATTTTCGTAATCGGCTTGCTGATTGCGCTGCCCGTGGGCTTCATCACCCTGCACGGGGATACCGGAACCAGTCTCGTATATATCGCGCTTATTCCATTCATTTTATTCTGGGCCGGACTCCCCTACGGATTGTCTCTTATAATGGTTGCTCCGGCGCTGTTTGCATACCTCACGGTCGTCAACATCTACGCGGCGGCCGTATCGGTGGTAGTGGTTACCATTGCAGTTTTTATCATTGAAAAGCGACCCGGCATAACTATAGCGGGATTTGTTCTTGGCGTGCTCGTCGTAATTGGTGTGAATGTTGCTCTTACTGATGTGCTTCAGCCGCATCAGAGGGCCCGGGTTGAAGCCTTTGTGAATCCGCAGGTCGATCCACAGGGTGCCGGCTGGAACGTAATTCAGGCCAAGACGGCCATCAGCTCGGGAGGGCTTTACGGCAAGGGATTTATGCAGGGAACCCAAACCCAGCTTCGCTTCCTGCCTGAACAGCAAACCGACTTTATTTACTGTGTTATCAGCGAGGAGTTCGGCTTGGTTGGAGCAGGCATCACCCTTTTGCTGTTTCTGATCATGCTTTCTCGATTACTGTTCATGTCGGCAACTCATAAACACCCGTACGCCCGTATTGTAATGGTAGGCGTTGCATCCGTCTTTCTCATACATGTGATGGTGAATCTCGGGATGGCAACTGCACTCCTGCCCGTAATCGGAATTCCCCTTCCGCTCATAAGCTACGGAGGCTCGTCGTTTTTAAGCTTTTCCATTATGATAGGCCTATGCCTGAATTTCTACTTTTACGAGCGGGACTTCAGTATTTACGCCTGATTTCCTTCTCTCGGTCCGGTTCTTAGAACTTTATTCGTTCGCAGGCTGAAGCTCTTCCGATGTAATTCTGTGATGCCGTACTCAAGTAAGCCTTCATAATGTTTGTTTGTAGGATAGCCTACGTTTGTATCCCAGCCGTACCAGGGATAGAGCTGATGTAGCGAAAGCATGAGCTCATCACGGTGGACTTTTGCAAGGATTGAAGCTGCACCGATAGAGGCTGATTTACCGTCTCCACCCACAATACACTTGTGTGGTATAATCTCAGGAAGATACTTATTGCCGTCTATCAGCAGATAGTCTGGCTGTGGGTCACAGGCGTCGACACATCGGCTCATAGCCATTAATGAGGCCTTCAGAATATTATGCTCGTCAATCTCTGATGGCGAACACTCTTTAATGCCCCACCACAACGCCTCACTCTTGATTCGATCAGAAATCCGCCTGCGATGCTCGGGCGATTTAATAAGCTTGCTGTCGGTTATCTCCCTGATGTTAAAATCCGGCGACAAAACGACTCCGGCGGCTACGACAGGGCCTGCCAGACATCCACGGCCAACTTCATCCAGTCCAATAATACGGGAATACCCGTCAGCCCAGAGCTCCGTTTCGAATTTCAGAATATCGGGCTGTCCGTTCATCTCTGTTTTTTGCATGACCAAAAATCAGTATTCGTCAATTAATAACAAAATTAGAAGCCTCTAAATATTCGGCCTGTTTGTGATCTCCGGTATAACGTAATTCAATTTTTCTTGTCCTGAATTCCCGTTTACAAAGCCTGAATACTATGCTGCCTGAAATCAAATATGCGCTAAATTCGTTCTCCCCAAAGAATGATTCCAACCACAGCGTTGTTGAACGAACTGAACTCACTTCCAAAAAGTCTACACAATGCGCTTCTTATACCAAAAATGGGATCCCCGGTTCAACAATGACAAGAACCTCCCGATTTTCGACCGGCTGAACGAAATATTTCAGCAGCTTTTATATATCTCAAGCGGAGATGTGAGTCAGGCACTCAAGTGGCTTACTGAACTTGACAAGGAGTACAATTTAACGGCCGATAATGAAAATTACGGCATTGCTGACTTCATAAAAGATCTTGAGGACAAAGGGTACATTAAGTATGATGAAGAGGCGGTTGAGGTTGTGTTAACCCGGAAATCAGAGCGCGAGCTGCGTACCAAAGCGCTTGAGGAAATTTTCAGGAATCTGAAGAAAGGTGAGTCAGGTGATCATAAAACCTCATACGAAGGCAAAGGGCGCGAACGACATCCGGAAACCAAAAAATGGCAGCATGGCGATGATTTCAATCAGTTCGACAGCCCGGGCACGATTCTGAACGCGCTCAGAAATAACCCGATAGACGATTTCAGGCTGACCGAAGACGATCTTCAGGTCTATGAAACCGACCACAACACTTCCATGGCGACTGTTTTGATGATTGACCTCAGCCACTCCATGATTCTTTACGGTGAAGACCGCATCACCCCGGCAAAAAAAGTAGCTATGGCGCTGGCGGAGCTAATTCTAAGCAGCTATTCAAAAGACAGCCTCGATATTATTGCGTTCGGAAACGACGTCTGGCCGGTAACCATAGAGGAACTACCCTACCTGAAAGTAGGCCCGTATCACACCAATACCCTTGCGGGCCTCGAGCTTGCGCGTCATATTCTTCAGCGAAAAAAACATGCCAACAAACAAATTCTGATGATAACCGACGGCAAACCTTCCGCCATGTATGAAAACGGCCAGCTCTACAAAAACAGCTTTGGACTGGACCGTAAAATTGTGAACAAAGTGCTGAATGAGGCCACCAACTGCAAAAAAGAGAAAATAAGCATCACCACGTTTATGATTGCACAGGATCCTTACCTGCAGAATTTCGTGCGCGAAATGACCGAAGCAAACAAAGGCAGAGCGTACTTTTCAGGCCTTGATAATCTGGGTGGGTTTGTTCTTGAAGACTACGTGAGAAACCGAAAGAAAAGGGTTTAAGCACCACCCCACTTATTCGTACAGCAGATAATTTTCGCGCAGCTCCCTGAATAAGTCCAGTTCCTCCTGCCAGTAAACGGCGGCAGGATTGTCATGCTCCAGAAAATGATCAATTTGAGTAGTCCCGGCGAGATTGTACAGAAATCGGTTTGTTTCGGCATCGGGATCAGAATGCAGCATTAAGCGGAAGAGTTCGAGCCCCATCTCCAGTGGTCGAAGCCGCATGGGGTCTACGGTAAGCGGACTAACCCGAACGCCAATAACTGTTTCACCTTTATGTTTTGGGTTCACTGCCATGCCGGGGATATCATCGGGAACAAACTCAACGCGCTGCAAGGAAACCGGATAGCGGTTGGTAATGATTTCAAGCTGCTCATCGGTGAACTGTTGCCCGGGCGAGCCTACCAGCATAAACGGATCGGTGGTACCTCTTCCCTCCGACATCGTGCTTCCTTCAAAAAAGCAGGTGCCCGGATAGACCAGCGTATTCGTAAAATGAGGCAGGTTCGGAGAGGGAGCACGCCAGTCCAGTCCGGTTTCGGTCCAGTGCTGACTCCGGCTCCAGTTTTCCATTTCGATCACCCTGAGGTATGCCTTCTTCTCTGCACCGGTCCAGCCCTCCTCATTAATCATAATGGCTATTTCCCCCATTGTCAGCCCGTGTACAACTGGAATCGGAAATGCGCCAACAAATGATGTGTGCTCATCCTGCATCATCCAGCCGGATACATATTCACCACCCAGCGGATTGGGGCGATCGAGCACCCATACCTCGACATCCTGTTCAGCGGCGGCTTCCAGCACCAGTCCCAAAGTCGAGATGTAGGTGTAAAACCTCACGCCGACATCCTGCATGTCGAATATGAGCAGATCCACATCCTGAAGCATTTCTGGCGTTGGTTTACGCGTAGATCCGTACAATGAATGAACGGTGAGGCCGGTTTCTACATCCACTCCACCGCGTATTTCCTCACCGGCGGGCTGATCTCCGCGGAATCCATGCTCAGGGGCAAACAGCGAGCTGATTCTGACGCCATTTTCTGTAAGCAGGTCCAGCAGATGGGAATTACCAACGCGAGCCGTTGGGTTTGCTATGAGGCCGATGTTTCTGCCTTCGAGTTCATGCAAATAGCGTTCGGTAAGAAGCTGTGCGCCGGTCTTAAGAGATGGGCTGTTCACTTCGGTGGTCAGGGAATTATCCGAAGCGCTGCCGGCGTTAGAGGAGTGTTCCCGGCCCGCACAACTAACAGTACACCAAAACAATACTGCAAGTAAATGCAAGCTACTGATGCGGAAACCGGGAACTTTCATCCAATAGTAGTATAACTGAGGAAGTGGCTAATCTATTATGCCAGATTAGCTACTTCTTCGGATTTTGCAAAAAAGTAAGCCGATTCGATAGCTGCATTTTCGTCGGAATCGGAACCGTGAACGATATTTTCGCCTTTGCTGTCGGCATACAGCTCACGAATGGTGCCCTTATCGGCCTCGGCCGGGTCGGTAGCGCCAATAAGCTTTCTGAAGTCAGCTACGGCATTGTCTTTTTCAAGAATGATAGGCACACACGGGCCTGAGCTCATAAATTCGCAAAGCTCTCCAAAAAACGGACGCTCTCTGTGAACATCATAAAAACCACCAGCCGTATCAGCAGTGAGGCGGGTCATTTTCATAGCTACAATTTTGAAGCCGGCTTTTTGAATGTGAGCAATAACATCACCAACAAGATTCTTGCGTACGCAGTCGGGCTTGAGGATCGTCAGTGTTCTGTTTGATGCCATAAGTAAAGTACTCTAATTATTTCTGTGAAGGTTTAATGCTAAATATTACGGGCCTAATATACGGCAAAATGAACGCTTCTTTAAATTAAAGGCTTGAAATATCGTTAAAAATCTTATTTTCAATTCTTTCGTGGGTGTATATCTGAAACGGTACTCAAAAGGCTTTGACAAACGGGTAATCCCGTCTTCCTAAGGCGTAACCACTAAGAACGCTCACTCAAGGTTCTCTATTGATGTGTTATAACAATACTAATCCAATGTTCGGCTCTCTGTAATCCGATATGATGTTTTTTTCGTATTTATCTGTGTAACCCGATGTTCATACTCCTTGCCTTACTTAAAAAACTTACGGCCGATTCCGACAGAGAGACGGAACTCCTGCACCGGATTGGCCGGAAAGACGAAGCAGCTTTATCAGAGCTTTACGATTTATACAAATCGCTGCTATACAGCTTATGTGTCTCCATCGTTAAAGACAGAGCCGAAGCCGAAGAGCTGCTTCAGGAAATTTTTGTCCAGGTCTGGGAAAAAGCATCCGGTTTCGACCGCTCTAAGGGAACGCCTTATGCGTGGCTCACTACCATGACCCGCAACAAGGCAATCGATATCCTCAGATCAAGGTCTTACAAAGAAAATCAAATTACGGATAACGACACCGATGACATCATCCTGCCTTTTTTACCCTCTGATGAACCCAGCCCGTACAGCGCGGCTGTGGCAAAGGAGCGGTCATCAATGATACAAACTATTCTAAAAGCCATACCCGACGAACAGCGCTCTGTTCTTGTTGCGGCCTATTTTGAAGGGTATTCCCAAACCGAGATTGCCGATCAGACCGGACTGCCGCTTGGTACCGTAAAATCGCGCATGAGACAAGGCCTCATTAAGCTACAGCACATGTTAGCCGGTAAGGAGGAGCAGCTATGATGAATCAGGAACGTTTTGAAGAGCTGTGCTCTGCCTATGCCCTTGGCGTAATTGAGCCGGAAGAGATGAAAGAGCTGGAGCAGGAACTTAAACAGCAGCGTCCGGAGCAGCTTGCTACGCTGCGTGAAATTGTGAATACCGCACAGGCACTACCGGCCTCCGTGGAGCAGCTTACTCCCGCTGACAACGTTAAAAACAAGTTGTTTGAGCGCATTAAAACAGATAGCGGAGCAGCAAATGAGGCAAATGTAACACCTTTAGCTCCGGCGACCCCCTCCTGGGTTCGGCTGGCCGCCGTTATTCTGGCCGCAATATCGCTAGGTCTGGCTTATTTCACGCTTAATCTCACCGATGAGCGTAACGAGCTTCAGCAAGTGGTTGAAATACAGCGTCTGGAGCTGCTCAACCTCGAAGACAGATTGCTGGCTACCGAGCGCTATCTCGATATCATTGGCTCGCGTGAAACGTACCTGGTCTCCATGGACGGGCTTGACCCTTCCCCATCCGGATTTGGACGTATTTTCTTCGATCCGGAAACACAGTCTGCGCTTCTGCAAATTGCCGGACTTCCGGCTACTCCGGCCGACAAGGATTATCAGCTTTGGGTTATACGTGACGGAACCCCGGTTAGCGCCGGCGTATTTAACGTGGATGATGACGAGCGGTTCCGGTTCTATCCAATCGAACAGTTTGTTGAAGCCGACCTTGCCGGAGTCGATGCTGTAGCCATCACCCTCGAGCCTGAGGGCGGAATGCCGCAGCCAACCGGTGAAATGTTCCTTCTTGGTACGCCATCATCCTGATTTTCAAAGCGGTCTGAGTTTTTAGTTATAGCTTTTTGTATGTCGCGTAATATTGATATAAAAACCGTTTCAGGTTCGGAAATCGAGCGTTACATTCCATCTTTGGCATGGCTCAGGAGGACGGTGTTTCACGAGTTTCCGTACCTGTATGACGGGTCAGACGAATATGAGCAGGCTTATCTCCGCACGTATACCAAAAGTGAAAAAAGTATTTTTGTACTGGCTCTGGACGGGCAAAAAGTGGTGGGAGCAGCTTCAGGTATGCCGCTCAGCAAAGAGACCAATGAGGTTAAAAAGCCATTTACTGAAAACGCAATTCCTGTGGATGATGTCTTTTATTTTGGCGAATCGGTACTACTTTCTGAGTATCGCGGTCTTGGCATAGGGAAGTCTTTCATTCTGGAGCGTGAAAAGCACGCCCTCTCGCATGGATTCAGCATCACTGCGTTTTGCGGAGTAGTCCGCCCGGATGATCATCCCAGAAAACCTGAAGGCTACCGGCCTTTGAACACCTTCTGGGAAAAAATGGGCTACGAAAAGCAGCCACAGATGACAACCCACTTCGAGTGGCAGGATCTGGATGAAAGCCGGCCATCACCGAAAGAGATGATGTTTTGGCTAAAACATCACACATAGATGTTAGCAGGTTCGTTCTGCCTCCAAGCTTAATACCAAAGAAAAAGCCCCGGTTTGCATATGCAAGCCGGGGCTTTTTGTATTCCGTTACTGACAGATTATTTATCGGTCAGGCTAGTGATGCCGGGCAGCTCCTTACCCTCAAGGTACTCCAGAGACGCGCCGCCGCCGGTTGATACGTGGCTAACCTTATCGTCAAGGCCGGCCTTCTTGATAGCCGCAGCAGAGTCTCCTCCGCCGATAATGGTGATGGCACCTTCTGAGGTTGCATCGGCCATTGCCTGAGCAAGAGCAAATGTTCCCTTGCTGAAGTTTGCCATTTCGAATACGCCCATCGGACCGTTCCAGATAACCGTTTTTGCTTCACGCACTTCAGTACTGAAAAGCTCGGTTGTTTTTGCGCCTATATCGAGCGCCATCCAGCCGTCTTCGATGCCGTCTTCAGATACAGTCTTGAACTCAGCGTCATTGCTGAACTCTTTGGCAACAACAGAATCTACAGGAAGCAGCAGCTTCACGTTGTGCGCGGCGGCTTCTTCGATTAGCTCACCCGCGAGGTCTACCTTATCTGCTTCAAGCAAAGAACTGCCGATTGGCAGCCCCTTTGCCTTCATAAACGTGTAGGCCATACCGCCGCCAATAATAATGGTATCCACTTTTGGGATCAGGTTGCGGATAACGCCGATTTTATCGGATACTTTTGCCCCGCCAAGCACCGCGACAAACGGACGCTTCGGATCGTTGATGCTCTCACTGAGGAACTTAATCTCCTTTTCCAGCAGATAACCGGCCGCAGCAGGATTCAGATATTCGGTGATGCCCGCTACCGAGCAGTGTGCTCGGTGGCTGCTGCCGAACGCATCATTTACAAAAACATCTCCAAGTGCGGCAAAAGCTTTTGAAAGCTCAGCGTCATTTTTAGTTTCACCGGCATGGAAACGCACGTTTTCGAGTAGCACAACCTCTCCATATCCGGCGGCCTCTATAGCTTTTTGGGCCACATCACCAATACAATCGCTTGCGAAGTGAACCTTTTGTGAGAGATTCTTCTCGAGGTATTCGGCAACCGGTTTGAGGCTGAATTCGGGAGCCGGCTCTCCTTTGGGACGGCCTAAGTGACTTAAAAGGATTAACTTGCCACCGTTATCAAGTACATAGCGGATACTTGGCAATGCCTGCACGATACGGTTATCGTCTGTAATAGTACCATCTTTAAGCGGAACATTGAAATCCACTCTCATTACCACACTCTTCCCCTTCAACTGAAGGTCTTCAATTGTCATTTTCGACATAGCAATACTTTATTTGTTGTGATGATTTACAGCTAGCTACCAAGCTTCTGACTCACGCATTCTCTTAATACTGATATAATCCGTGACTTTTGGGTCCGGTACTGCGCATGCGACATATTCAGTTTGGCAGCGGCTTCTTTTTCCGGGGTGTTAATAAGGGATAATATACGCAAAAATAAATCCCTTCTGCTGTCTTTGAGCTGACTTACGCAGGATTTGAGGGCTATTTCCCGTTCTCTGTCGCTCAGCACATCAAAGATATCCGGAGGCTGGATATATCCTTCCGACTCAACTTCCTCCGCGTCGAACTCTTTACTCTTGCTATCCTTTCGAAGCGCCATCTTGTATTCATTCTTTACTGCATTAATACAGTATCCGAACATATTCTCAAGATCTTTTATTTCGCCTGACTTCACGCCGGTATAAACTTTCTCAAATGCCGCCTGGGCACATTCATCAGAGAGAGACGGAGTGGCTTTGTAAACGGTTCGTAGAAATAAGGACATCCTCTCACACAAGAGCACTGAAACTCTGTTAAGCTCGGCAGTCCTGTTCTCTCGAATCAGTTCGGCAAAATAGGTACTTGTAATTTTAGCGTCGCTCAACGTTTTGTTGGCTCGTTAAGGTAAGGTGATATGGTTGTTACTCACGGCTCTAAAATAAGGTCGGGCGCCGAATTAACAAACTTTGGAGATTTTTTTTTGAAAAAAATAAGAAAAAAAACAGAAGCCGATATAATTGATTTATTTGTACTTACAAACCAGCAATTCGAGTCTGTCATTTATTTCGAAAAAAAAGTTTAAAAAAAAGTGTAACAAATCGGGGGTTCGTGCATCATAGTAGTAAGTAACACAAAAAAAGGGTTCATCCGAATGCTGACATTTCAGCCTTTGGAATAAAATGTCGTGGTAAACATACAAGGACTGTGTGCAACACATTCTCTCAGTATGTGAATTACCTTTTCGTTTTTATCCAAAGGAAGAATGTTCCGGTATCCGGGATGGCTTCTTTTTCAACGAACTTAATTCAATACAACTCTATACCAAATCCATATTAGTCATGAAAAATTTCTTCAACTCTCGCGTTTCTGTTGCTCTTCTTGCTGCTCTTTTCTTCACCGGCTGTGCTGGTATTTCCGATGCCAACCTTTCTGACATCGACGGCAGCGTACAGGACGAAGCTGTAATTACTGAGATCGATTTCAACAGCCACAAGGTAACACGCGCAACAGAAGAAGATGGTGAAGTAATCTTCGGCGACGGCGACCAGGAAGATATTATCATTGTAACTCCTCGCGATAGATACAGAGACAGATAATTAAAAATTTTTTCAGACTAATAATGTGAAATTTGCGATATTGGAATCTATGCTGAATAGATTCCTTATCGCTTTACTTTTCGCATTGTTACCAGTCTCAGTTTTTGGTTGGAATCAAGCGTGCCATAGCCTTTCAACTTCTTCTGACTACATTGCTGTTTCAAAGAATTGGGCCAAAGCTTTTTCTGACGCTTCAAAAGAATTAGCAAACCTTGACTTTAAAAACTTCAATTACCCCGAGTATGAGGATGAGTTTTTAAAACTGGTAACATCAAACTTCATAAATCATTATGAGAAGAAAGGTGACTTAGTCTACTTAGATTTTGCGATCTATCAAGCCGATTTCAATACCCGCCAGTCAATTATTGAAGCTTTATCAAGTTCTCATGCCTCACAATTAGTAAATACTCTTGCTAAGTTCGACCCAAACACTGAAATTTCTTATAGCTTTAATACTGTAGATTTCTCGCCTTGCCACTTCCATTTATTTGATAGACTCGACATTGATTCTAATCAAGTCTCCGATATTCGCAGTCTACTTAATCATTGGACTGATTCTTTAGATGAAGCATTCAGATTGAATGAATTGTGGGGGAATTTAAAAGCCAGAACTATTATCACTGGTTATTATAGATTAAATGACTTCCAAAAAGTTCACTCACTCGGACGTTATTTTCTTAATTCGAACCAACTCCCCCCTTCCTACGATACCCTCTTTTTCCTCAACTACATCGCGTTTTCTTCTACCGTCTCCGGATATTACCATGAGGCGCTGCGTATGTATAATGAGCAAATCATACCGCTTGCTCAGGAGTTGGGCGACGTTACAGAACTTCTGAATTCACGCATGGACTATGCGGGCGTGCTGTTTCGCCTGGGCAACGTGAATCTGGCCCGGCAGGAGTACGAGGCCGTTTATGAACTGGAAGAGTTCCTTGTAGACAGCCGCTACCGTACAGCCCTGTTTAATAACCTGGCTATCACCTACCTTAATTCCGGCAGCTTCGACCGGTACATTGAGTTCCAGCTTGAGGCCTATGATATTGCCGTTCAGGAAAACAATCTTCAGTACCAGCTCTCCATCCTTCGAAACCTGCATATTTTCTACCGCAGAAACCGCAATCCTGAGCTTGCTTTTAACTACATATCCGAAGCCCTTAGCCTTGCCAGCAGAAATGAACTTCGGTCTGAGATCCCATCCATCCTCATATCCATGGGTGTACATACCCGGGAGAGTCTCGGCAGGTACGATCAGGCCCTTGAGTACCTGACTGAAGCCAGACAAATTACCGAAGAGATGGACCGCTATCTCGATAACATACAGTCACTCATCGAAATTGCGCGAACCTACAGCCGTAAAGATAATTTCGAGATGGCATCATCCTATTTTTTACAGGCACTATCCGTAAGCGAGCAGCGGGATGACGTTGTTCGTGCCGCATCCACCGCGTTTCGCCTGGCCGATCTTTACGTTGAAGCGGGACTTTACGATGAGGCCCGGGAGCTTACATCGCGTTATGCATCAGTTTCGCCGGATATGCTCTCTTTTAATATTGCGGTTACCTCACAGAATGTGCAGCATAAACTGCTTCTGGAACGCGGGCTTATTGAGGAGGCTCTGGAGTCATCACGCTATTTAATTGCAGAAATTACCGCCTGGCTTCGTGAAAGTGCCGACTCCCAAACCGGACAGATGAGGCTAGATCCGGAGTTCTCCGAAGCCTACCGTATTCACCACAATTTGCTGTACGAAAATGGGCTCTATGCGGAGCTTCTTGCGGTAAACGAGCAGTTTCGGACTATCTCACGCTCCGCATTTTTCAATAATCCACTGTTGAAGTCAACTATCCTTAATGAAGAGGAGCTGCTGCTGGACTTTGCCCTTGGAAACAGAATTCAGCGGCTTCGCCGACAGCTGGCCGATGCCGAAGGACCCGAACGCATTCAAATAAGCAACGATCTACTCAATGCAGTTAACAGAAGAAGCCAGCTGCTTGACCGCATCTCGCCGTTTGTGCCGGAAAGTCAGGAGAGCTTCGAAATATCCGGCGTACAGCGCTCGCTCGGCCGTGGGGAAATCATTCTTTACTTCTCCATCCAAAATGAGCAGGTGTTTCAAACCCATATCACCAGAAGAAATATTGAATCTGTAAGGCACGACGATTCCGCCCGATTATACCAGCTTATACGCGATGCACAGCTGAGCTTTGGACCCGGAACGACGGACCTCAACAAGCTGCACGAAATTTACCGCATCGTATTCGCCAATCTCAATCCTGAAGATTATCGTCATATCTACATTGTTCCTGACGGAAGCTTTTACCAGATTCCTTTCGAAATTCTGCCAGTTGCCCCGCCTAACTCGGCAAACAGTTTTGGCTCGACAACCTTTCTGCTGGAGAAAACATCCATCAGCTACCTTAATACGGCAAACGAACTGCTAACCAAACCTCAGCAGAGACGAACTGACTTCACCTACGGATATGCCGGATTCGGACTAAGTGACTTCAGAACGGCCGGACATCAGACGCTTTCCAATCTTCCTTTTGCGCCACAGGAAATTTACAGAAGCGCCTCAAGTCTTCAGCAAATTCAGCCCGCTTTAACTTTTCTGAATGAAGAAAGCACGCGCAGCAGATTTTATGAGGTCGCCGGCAATTCCCGCATACTGCACCTTGCCACGCACAGTGTCGTTGAGGACGAAGACCCGCTGTTTTCGGCTCTTTATCTGCACCAGGCAATCTACGAAGCAGGTAACGGCAATCAGACTACCGACGACGGCATCGTTCGGGCCTATAATCTCTTCGATATTGACCTCAGCGCGGACCTGGTTGTGCTCAGCTCTTGCGAATCGGCCCAGGGCGAATATCTGGCCGGCTCAGGAATTCTGGGGCTTTCCAGGGCATTTTCATACGCAGGAGCCCAAAGCCTGTTAATGAACCTTTGGCCGGTTAAAGATCAAACCGCATCACAAATTACGAGCCGCTTCTTTGCGAATCTCGATACCGGATCAAATAAGGCAGAATCGCTCAGACAGGCGCGTCTGGACTATCTGAATAATGTGAACAGCGACCCTTTTCTTTGGGGCGGCTATGTAATGCATGGTAATATTGCGCCCGTACACTCTGGAACCGGGTTTATAAAAATAGCCGCTGTCTCCCTCAGCATAGCCGGTATACTGATTCTGCTTCAGCTTGCACGTGTAAAACTCAGAAAAAACAGCTCTTCACAAGCTGCCTGATTTACACAAGACAGTCTGAGCCGTTTGAAAGGCAGCTTATCTTACCCAATCCTCATCGAATCGGTAAATTCGCCATACCTCTGCATGTCTGGTAGAACGATCTGCAGAAAGTTGAAACCATTACTTTTCGAAGCGGGCAATTGATGTCTCAGGTCAGCCATTTACCCGGATATTTCTGGAGTACTTTTCTCTTCATCCACGTGAATCGGATTCCTTATCCTGTTAAGGCAGATTCTAAGAATACCTGTCAAATATACCAATCCTATTGTCTGTTCGCGTGGTATCGGGCGCTTTCACCCTAGCCTGAATCATCAAAGGTTTGAATTGTCTGACTGGAAATGCCGGCTCATTCCCTTACACCTACACAAAAAAAGCGGCTGCTTCTCCTGGCACAGTGCGGGCCGAAGCTCGCGTTGTACGTTGAAGAAACAACCGCTAATGTAGGTAATAGCCGTCCTGGGAGCAAGTTAAGAACTCGGGTCAACGAGTGTTTTTTATCAAGAGAAAAGAATACAGCGCGCATTATTTATTAGGTGTCGGTGCAGCGCGCTGCATATAAAACCGGCTGCAAAACCTGCCGGTCTACACTATCAGTAAGGTGCTAAGCTTAAAATTGGTTGTTGGATTGTTATCCGGCAGCATGAATCAGCTGCCGAGGTTGTTTAACAGGTTCTTTGCGACTCTGCTGTATGAACCATCCATTTGGATGATTTGCTGCAGCGTATTGGTTGCCTCAAGAGTCTGTCCTGCATGAACGTTTGCGTTTGCTTTGTACCAGAGCACTTCTTCGTATTCACGACTGCTTAATACAGACCGATCGATTGAAGAAAAAACGCTCAGAGCCATTTCAAATTCGCCGGCGTTGAAGTGAAGTGAACCTTCAAGTATAGCAAGCTGAGGATCATTTTCGAGACCAGACTCGGCCCGTATTTCGCCAAGCACGCCAAGCGCCTGCTCATGTTCTCCTGAAGCCGAAAGCATTATGACATCATCAAGGCTTGGCATCAGCGCCAGTTCATCGCCGGCTGATCTGAAAATATCATACTCGATCATAGCGATGGGGCCTGTCTGACCGTTGGTGCTTTCCTGGAGCACCATATAGCTTATTCCGGCAGCAGCCATAATCATAACCAGGGCTGCGGCAATCCATTTCCAGGTAAAACCACCATTTCCGTATGTGATGGAACCGGCAAGTTTATCAGATTCGGAATCGGGTGTTTCAAAAGCGGATTTGTCGTAATCAAAATCTATTTCAGACAGAGGATTTTCAACCGTGAATTCTCCGTTGCCGGCCAGTTTTTTCATGGCTGACATCGTTTGAAGGTAATCCATTGCATCTCCGTCGCTCAGAAGTTCAGCCCAGAGCATATCGGTCTGCTCTTCGCTGAGACTGCCTGACAGATACTCTTCAATCAGGTCGTAGGTATGTGAGTTCGTTGCGGACATATTAGTTAAGAAGTTTGGATACTATGAGGTGTGTTTTTAGTCGATGATATTAACGTGAGTACCTCATGAGCTGGGTAATCGTATTTTTCAGGTCTCTTTTTTCGAATGGCTTCTGAATGAAGGCATTGAAACCCGTTTCAATGCATCTGCCTCTTACTTCAAGGTAGTTGCTCGTGGTAACTGCGATGATTGCAACATTCTCATAACCCGGCAGCTGTCTAAGCTGCTCACTAACTTCAAAACCATCACAACCCTCTCCAAGGTTGATATCCATAAGGATGATGTCGTACTTCTCTTTCGATGCTTTCTCTACGGCTTCTTCACCACATGATGCGCTTTGGATGTCGTATTCATCCTTCAGGAAAATGTTTGCGATGAGGCGAATCTCAGGAGTGTCCTCGATGTGAAGTACTTTAAGCTTGCGCTGTGTCTTTAGCTTGCGGCCAAACTCAGATACATCAGACAACGAACCCAGTCGGGAGGCCGGATGGATCATATAGTTTTCGCCTAATGTCGAAGGCGGGCCGTAAGAAGAAGGCTCCAAAAAGACTTCCCAAAGCTGAATTGGAGAGTAGGAAGCAGCGGAGACGTCAGGCGCCTGAGCTATATTTGGTAGTGTACTTGGAAAGAGAACTCGCATTGTTTTGAAAGTAGAGTTATTGAGTGTTGTTATTGATATGATGCACGAACCCCCGATTTGTTACACTTTTTTTTCAAAATTCTTGAAAAAAGTTGGGAATACTTCCCAGAAGCGATTTTTTGGGCGTTTTACTGCACCACTTGCTCTACTTTACGAAACCCCGATTAACCCGGATTAAACTTTAAAGAGTCTTAATGCTACTCTATTTCCAGAAAGAGCTCCGGGTTTCCAGGCATGCTGGCCGACCAGGTAGTAGCGTGAGACTCTCTCAGCGGTAGCGGGCTGAAAAATACAGCGCTTTTTTCCTCGTCTTCCCCTACGCTCACTTTTTCGAAGAACAGCAGGGCGGGCTTGGCTGTCTCTTCTATTTCGATAATATCCAGCAGATAAATTTTTGCCGGCAGTAAACCGGGCTGTGATGCAAAGTACTCTTTAATCTTAGACCTAAAGGCGTTTTCGGCCTCGTGCAGGCTTTTATTGCGGCTGATAATCTCAAACTTGCCATCGGAGCCCTCTGCAGCCCTAAAGCTGAACGACCCAATAAATATCATTATATCAGCCGACTGAGTTTTATTCATTTATATATTTCATGAATTTCTGCTCCGAATTATAATCTCCAATCAGTACAAGCTCACTCTCTTCCGGGATTGGATTTTCGGGATCAGGATTGGCTACCATCTCGTCGTTAACTTTAATGGCAATAACGCTGCAGCCCGTTTTGGCTCGTATATCACTCTCAATAAGCGTAACGCCTACCAGCTTCTGAGGGACAGGAACTCTGAAAATATCCAGACCTTCGGCTAGCGTAAGTATCTCGGATGAATCCAGAGAATTATATATGGCGTTTGCTCCCATTGTGGCGTAAGACATCACAAAATCGGCACCTGCCCGGTGAAGACTGCTTACGTTCCGATCATCGGTAGCACGGGCCGTAATCTGAATATCAGGGCGGAGTCGCCTGCAGTAGAGCGTCAGGTAAATATTGATTTCGTCTTTGTTGGACGTAATGATAACCGTGTGAGCATCATCAATTCCCGCTTTTTTAAGCGTTTTTATATCGGCAGCATCACCGTGAATAAACTTTTCCGGATCTCTAAGCCGCGTTCTGTCTCTTTCTACGATAACATAATCCATCTGGCGGTCTTCAAGCGATTTAGCAGTAGCCAAACCTACCCGGCCTCCTCCAATAATAATTACAGGTTTGTCGTCGCTGTGATAAATCCCGAAAAGCTCGTCGTAGTTACGGAGTTGATCTACCTTACCGGCCATCACCAGAACCGTGTGCCGCTGGATTTTGGTATCGGGCATTGCAGCTTTAAATTCACCGCGCTCCCATACACCTATTATACTGGCACCGGTTTGCTGACGAAGCTTACTTTCTGCTATGGTTTTACCAACCAATGGCGTATCGATGGCCGGAGCCTCACCAATTACCAGCTGATCGAAGCGCCCTATTACGTGCACGCGGGCGCTTCCTCCCAATGTGCGCCGTCCAAGTGACTGACCAAGCATCTTGGCCAGTTGAATAACCGTATTACTTCCGGCCAGCCTCAGGATATCTACAGAATCTTCAAAGCTTGCCAGAGTAACAATACGAACATCTTCAGAAATTTCACGCACCGTGAAAGCTACGCTGGTATTCACCATATCGTTACAGCTTGCCACAACCATTGCCGCCTGTTGCACCCGTATTCTGCGGTAGGTATTCGGGTCATCCAGCTTGCCAACAACCACTTTATAGCCATCATTATATAAATTGATGGCCTTTCCATGATCGCTGCACAGTATGTAATAGGGATGACCAAAGTCCTTCAGCTTCTCAATGAGTGAGCGGGTTACTGAGTCGTAATTTGTGATAATTACATGATTTTTTATCTCAGCGGATAGTTCGCTTGGAGCTTTTGTTTTATTGTAAGCCTCCAGCCATGGCGCATAAAAGAACTTGATAAAGGTAAAGGGCAGCATAATCAGCAGAAGCACTACTCCCGATAACAGTACCACCATCGAGAAAGTCCTGCCAAGATCCGACTGAAAGACGATATCTCCAAAGCCAAGAGTCGACATAACAGTGAGGGTCCAGTAAAAAGAGGTTACCACGCTGTATTCCCTGTCTTCCAGCGCCATAATAAAATGGAACAGGATAGTGTAGGTGATGATTATAAACAGGAGAAACGCAAAGAACTTAAGTAGTCCTTTAATGTTCGTTTTCGCGTCTTTCTCCTGCATAAATGCAGTTATTAGTGAAGTAACAAACTTCATATTCCTTTATTTGTTAATTTTATGCCAAATCAAAGGCATTTTAAAACATCTGAAAACCGGGTTCTTCCATTTCTTCAATCGACAGGCTGCGTATAAGGCGCAGTGGTCCGGGACAAAGTCTTTCATGACAGCTAATACAGGTCTTAATCATGATATCGTAATTCGCGGGCGTTGGATTCTCCGCAAAGCGGGCATAAAACGTATCGAATGCCATGAGCTGCCCCTGCACGCCCGGTTCTTTAAGTGCATCGCGTGAGGGCTCACCGTTTGTGAACACATCATATTCAAAAAGGGAGGCGTCCGGCTGCTGACCCGATTCTATGGCAGCCCGGATATCACGAATTTGGTTGGTCCGCTCCCTCATAAGCTCCGACAAGGTAGGGTGCTGCTCTCCGGCATCCTGTGTACAAGACCAGGTTATGCCTGCAGAGAGCATCAAAAAAAGAAAAGAGAGCAGAAAAAGGCGTTTCATTATCAGGGTCAGGATCAGAGCAGGATTACTCCGGTGGCCTCAAAGTAATAGCTCATGCTCGGCTCTGTTATGGCCTCAATTTCTTCTTCGCTTTCACCGGCATCTTCGGCGTAGTGCTGCTGATGCGCAACGGATACTTCATCCAGCCAGGCAATACCTTCAAGTATTACTTCGCGTCCGGCAATATCTTTCGGCACGAAGAACTCATAATCTTTGAAGGTAACCCTAACCATAATGTCACTTTCGGATGCAAGTGTTAGCCAGCATCCTTTAGACTGGCACACTTCAACGATTTCGCCTCTTACCTGCATGGGTGCGCTTTCCTCTTCAGTTACCAGCGGGAGCATATCCACTACATATATATAATCAGCCGGGGTGAATGATTCTCCAAAATGTGAGAGCTCGGCTGTTTCTGCATCGGGAGCAGGAGCAGGTCCCTCGGTTTCGGATGAGCAGGCTGCCAGTGTAAAAACCAGAGTTAGAAAGAGTGCAGACAACAAAAGGCGATTCATAGTGCTTCTATTTATATGAGGATTCAAAAGATGGGATAAATTACGGATTTTTTATGATATCAATAGACTTTTCCCTTAATCTGCAGAAGGCTGCAGCCTCAGCCCTTCTGGCTGAAAAACGTTATGAATAGCTTCTCCGGAAGTTAATTTTTATAACCCGGCAAAAAGTTTATATTTATTTCATTCTAAAAAAACAACAACTTCCCGCCATTTTGGACTATCCTTCTGATACATTTTCTGGTTTTCAACCTATACATCTACATCAACTTTTGAAAGACTGTAGACCCGCTCCAGCCTCCGGAGTTTCGATTTGTAAACCGTAATTCAGCCGCCGGGACTTGCTGTACAGAACCCATTACTAATCAACCGAATCAACTAATTCTATATCATATATGCTACCAGGCAATACAACCAAAATCCTCACAACAGGATTAATGGCGTTGCTGTTTCTGGTCTCAGCGTTTGTCGGACAGACGCTGGCACAGGATACAGTTGCCAAAGAGCCCAATAAAGTAATCGTTCAGTTTAGTGAAGACGCCCTCCCCCTGCTAAACCGCGGGATGGCCGAAACACAGGCACGAACATCAATTTCTTCTATCGACGCGCTGCACCAGCAGCTTAACGTCGTTTCCATGACGCAGACAATCCGTACCGACCCCCGGTATGCCGCCCAGCACACCGCATACGGACTCGACCGTTGGTACACCATCGAGTTTGATGCCTCCCTTAGCGTATCAGAAGTGGTTGAGATGTACAGCCTCGACGAGTATATCCGCTATGCTGAGCCCTCCTACAAGTATGAAACGCTTGGAATGCCGGCTTCCGACCCCTTTTCCGCTGAGGAACTGGCAGAGCTCATGAACGGTGATCTTCCGACCGATGATCCCCGTCTCGATGAACAATGGCATTACAATAACACCGGCCAAACAGATGGAACTCCGGGAGCTGATATTTCTCTTTTCCCAGCCTGGGAAATAGAACAAGGCACATCAGATATTATCGTACAGGTAGTTGATACCGGTATTGATATCAATCATCCGGATCTTCAGAATATGCACTGGATCAATCCGTTTCCCGGTCCGGAAAACGGATACGACGGCGACATACACGGTTGGAGCCACGTTACAAGCAGCAGCGACATTCAGGACGTTAACGGCCACGGTTCCCACTGCGCCGGAACCATTGCTGCCCAAAATAATAATGGTATTGGAGTAGCCGGCGTTGCCGGAGGCGATGGTTCTGAAGATTCCGGGGTACGCATTATGACCAGCCGTGTATTTGTTGGAGCAACCGGCGGTGGTGGATTTGCTGAGGCTATCGTATACGGCGCTGATAACGGAGCCGTTATTTCGAGCAACAGCTGGGGCGGCGGAGGTGCTTCCCAGGTACTGCGCGATGCCATTCTTTACTTCATTGAAACCGCTGGTTTCGATGAAAACGGTAATCCTCAGGGACCGATTCAAGGCGGTTTGGTGATTTTTGCAGCAGGTAACAATGGCTCAGCTACAGCCAGCCATCCGATTGCTTCCAACCCGGAAGTTATGGCCGTAGCTTCAACCAATCACAATGACCAAAAATCGTGGTTTTCTCAGTACGGTGACTGGATTCACCTGTCCGCACCCGGCGGTGAAACAACAGACCCCAGTGGCAATCTGATTGCAGGTGGAACCCGTGGTGTTTTAAGTACTGTCACCAACGGCAACTATCAGTTCTACCAGGGAACATCGATGGCGGCACCACACGCTTCCGGTCTGGCTGCGCTTATCGCCTCCAGCTTTAAAGACGACGGCATAACCGGCGATGGAATTTTTGAACGCATGATGGCGACTGTTGATCCGATTGGCGACCTCAATCCACAGTTCGATATGGGTGATGGTCGAATTAACGCGTTCCGAGCCCTTGAGCAGGATGATGGCATTGCGCCTTCAACAATTGCTGATCTCGCCGCAACGGAAAGCCAGCAGACAGCTGTACGTCTCGAGTGGACCGCACCAGGCTCAAGCGGTGACCAGGGACAGGCTTTTGAGTATGATATTCGCTATTCAACCAGCCCGATCAACAGTGGTAATTTCAGCAGCGCAGAGCGGTTTGAAACGTCTTTCCGTCCTTCTGCTGCCGGAACAGAGCAGTCTCTTCTTGTTACCGGTTTGGATCATTCAACCGACTACTACTTTGCGATCAAAGCTTCCGACTTCTTCGGAAACGAGTCTGAAATTTCAAATACTACTTCTGCCACAACAGAAGGAAGTCCCGAAATCGTAATTCAGCCATCGGAGCTTAACGCACAGGCCGATGAGGATGGTGATGTCGTTACAAGAACTATTTCTGTATCAAATGAAGGTAATGCAACCCTGGACTTCAGCATTGCGGGTGCGAATGCGGCAGAACTACTGGCTTCACGCGGTTTGCATAACGAAACAAGTCTGCAGTATGAAGACATCACCCTTGAAAAAGGTGCCGCTGATTTCCGCGAAGGACATGAGGTTATACTTGGCGCCGGCGGGCCCGATGAGTTTGGCTACAGCTGGACCGACAGCAATGATGATAGTGGCGTAGTTTTCGACTGGGTTGAAATCTCCGATGTCGGTACGCCGCTTACGGCACTGTCAGGCACATGGGATGATAATACATCCATCGATCTTCCGTTCAGCTTTCCGTTTTATGGTGAAGAATATGAAACTGCTCGCGTTTCCGTAAACGGCTGGATTCACTTCGGCTCATTTACCGGCGATGCGTTCAGCAACCGTGAGATTCCAAGCACCCAGCAGCCAAGCAACTTACTGGCTGTGCTGTGGGATGATCTCGACATGCGGACGACAGGAACGGTATACACCTATCACGATGAAAGCGCCAACCGCTTTATCATTCAGTGGAACGCGGTACCGAAGTCATTCAGCAATGGAAGCAGCTTTACATTCCAGGCCATCCTCGAACAGGGTGGCAGCGTTACTTATCAGTATCAACAACTGAGCGGTAACACTTCTGAAAACACCGTGGGAATCGAAAATCAGGACGGAACCGACGGGCTTCAGGTTGCTTTCAACACCGGCTATCTGGAAAACGGGCTGGCCGTTCGTTTCTCATCAGGGCCGGAGTGGGTTACATTCGACCAGACTTCAGGAAGCGTAGAGCCCGGGGAAACACTTGAGCTCACCGCTTTTTTCGATCCTGAAGGTCTCGCCACCGGTTTTTATACCGATGAGTTGCGCTTTTCGAACAATACCGTGGGTATGACCACTAAAACGGTCCCTGTCTATTTTCAGATTGGTGACATTGTTGGTGACCTTGTTTTCAACACCAGTGAAATCGACTTTGGCAGCATATTCGCAAACGCCTCAGTTACAGAGTTCATCAATGTCCAAAACACCGGAAACGGGCTTGCTGAAGTGACCTCAATTACTTCAGACAATGACGCGTTTATTCCTGGAGAAACCAGCTTCAGTCTGGCACCGGGCAGCAGCAAACAAATCCCGGTTACGTTCAACCCCGACCAGGTGAGTACCTACAGCGGTACCATCACCATTGAAACAGATATTGAAGACAGCGAGCCGTTCGAGGTTTCCCTGTTCGGACGCTCATTACTGGCTCCGGAGGCCGGTTTTTCGCTCGCTGATAGCCGTTTTAATCTGATTACAGGTGAAACCGCCGAAAGCTCGTTTGAAATCAGCAACAGCTCCTATCCGCCGCTCGAGTTCGAAATCGCAGTTGCCGACGCATCCATGCTTCGTGCAATCACCGGCGAAACCAAGGCCGAAGAGACAAGCGGACTCCGGGTTTTCAGCTCGTTCGTGAATGAAAGAGACTCGTTCTCATTGTTCAGCGACGCGACATCCTACGGAGTTGAAATGGACGAATCTGACCTCAGAACTGATTTCAGGACAGCCGTCTTTGCAAAAGGCTCAGCCTCTGTTCTATACGGTATCACCCGTGATGGAACGCTCGAGCGTCAGAACATCATAAGTGGAAACAGCCGCACAGTGGCAGAACTCGGTTCACTAAACGGCTATGCCAGCGATCTGAGCATTTCACAAAGCGGCGAGATTCTCGTGCTTGCCGGAAGTGAGACAGGCTCCAGCATCTACAGGCTTGACGATGAGGGCATCACCCTGCAACACCAGCTTGATGTTGCATTCCGCTACATGACCGAACTTCCGTCAGGAAATCTGATCCTGGCTACTTCTTCCGGGGAGCTATACAGGCTGGTAACGCAAACAGAAGATTCCGCATCAGAATACGAACTTCAGCGCAACGGAAAACTTGCGCACTCTGGTCAGCTGGCAGGAATCGAGTGGAACCATGATTACGGTCTTCTTATCGGAGCGTTTAATACCTCTGAGTCGTCTGAGCTGGTTCATATTAATATGATGACGGCTTCATTCGAGACAATCAGCCGTAGTGATCTACAAACCGGCTGGTTTAGCATGCCCGCTGAAGGACTTCAGAGTCTGAGCGACTGGATTCAGACCGATCCGGAAAGCGGATCCGTAGGCAGTAACGCCTCCATCACCGGAACGCTCAGTGTAGATGCTTCAGAAATAAGCCCGGCTGACTACGATCTTGAGCTTCAGGTTTATACCAACGACCCTCTCGCCGAGATGATTGTTGTGCCGTTTGAAGTGCAGGTATTTGGTGAAGCCAAAGCGTTTGTACAGCTCATTCATAACGCAGCAGATCCGGCGGCTGAGTCGGTTGATGTATACGTGAACGGCGAGCTATTTGCTGAAGGATTCTCCTTCCGTGAGGCAACCGCATTTGTTCCGGCACCGGCTGAAACTGAGCTGGAAATAAGCATCCTCCCTGCCGGAAGCGAAAGCACAGCTGCTTCACTATTTGATGTGAACCTCACGCTGGACCGCAACGAGAACTATACCATCATCGCTAACGGCGTGCTAAACCCGGCTGAGTTTGCCGGAGTGCCTTCCGATACAGAGTTTAATCTCTACGTACTGGAATCCCCTATGCGTGAATCAGACGACAGCGAAAGCATCTCTGCGGTGTTCTTCCATGGCGTAACGGACGCTCCGAATGTGGACATTTCTTTCCGCGACTCGGACTTTCTGGCCGAAAATCTGGCTTACGGAGAGTTTGGTGAATACTTCTACGCCGGAGCTGATGAGCAGATCTTCGACATCTTCGAAACAGGCATGAGCCAGTTCATGTCCATTTTCGTAGCCGACTTTTCTGTTCTGGCCGGTGAGTCAGCAACCATGCTGCTAAGCGGCTTCGCTGACCCCGGAAACAACATGAACGGAAGCAGTCTGGCAATGCTCGCTGTACTTCCAAGCGGTGAAGTTCTCATGCCGCGGGACGCAACCAGCTCCGGCGACGAACAAACTGACGTTCCAACCGAGTTTGTGCTTGAGCAGAACTATCCGAATCCGTTTAATCCAACCACACAAATCAGCTACTCAATTCCTGAGGCAGCCAATGTAACGCTTGAGGTTTACAATGTTCAGGGGCAGCTGGTGGCAGTACTGGTGAACGGTCAGCAGAATGCCGGTTCACACAGCGTGAGCTTCGACGCCAACAGGCTGTCATCAGGCATGTATCTGTACAGAATTCAGGCGGGAAGCTTCACGGCCGTCCGCAAGATGATGTTGTTGAAGTAGTCAACACAGCATTAAGCAGGAATCAGTAAGCAGTTAAATCTGTTTACTGATGATGCTGATTACTTATTGAAGGGAATCCGGCTGCACGTCGGGTTCCCTTTTTTGTTTTAGGATAGTACGTTAAAGAGTACGGGCACTGCATGCTTCTGGGCTACGAACTACCGGACAGTACGGCCTGAATACGGCTAAGTTTGTGGAGTTCCTTGCTTCACCTTGCGTTTGCTGTCACCTGTATTGGAATCCCAGCTAAAGAAGAGCCCAATAGTAGTCATGTAAAGACAACATAAAAAAACCGCTGTGCTTTGAAACACAGCGGTTTTTGGGACTATTGTTTCTAACAGGGTCTACAGTCTGGTAGAGATTTTTTTGTCCATTTTTGGGGATGAGACAACAATCAGGAGCCGGGTATCCAAACGCCGACTACTTCAACATTTACTGCGGTGTTTTGCTGGATATACTTTTGAAACTGTCTGTGGCGAACCTGCCCTACCCGAAGGGAATCACCGGCCACATCAAAAAAAAAGCTGGCGCCATCGGTTTCGATTTCAAAGTAAACTTCGTATCGGGAGATGTCCAGCTCTTCACTGATGTTCTCCACTCTGTAGTAAACATCAACCAGCGAACTGTCGCCCTGGGAGATGTTAAAATAGGAGGTTACTATTGCGTTCAAATCATCAATCGTTGGCACCGGAGGAGGCAAATCTTCCTCTTCCTCCTCAACCGGATTCATGATGATGCTTGCGAAAGCTGTACGGCCATCCCGGACGTTTACGCTCACGCTTGCATTCTGGAAATCATTTTTTCGTGCAGAAATCGTGTAGTTGCCGGCAGTGACCTCGTCAAATTCAAAGGTTCCATTACTGCCCGTAAGAATAGCACTGGTCGCCGGGCTGGTTGTTATACTTACGCCGCTTATAGCATCACCGGTATCGCCATTAATTACCACACCCTCGATAGCGCCGAACAGCTCAGGTTCGATTGTATCTTTAGCACAATGGTTAAGAATTAAGAATGAAGAGATTAATACAGCGATTAACGCAACGCGTGGCTTGAACATGCAAAAATTGAAATAAATTAAATTTGAGTTACTTAAATGCTCGGGATTATTCATTTGTGATGATGACAGACATTCCAGCCCCACCTGTCTGTTCAACCGTAATAGGCAGCCCGATACCAATCATTTGAACGGAATGGTTATCCCCTTGCTGCATATAGGTCTGATTGAAATTACTTCCGCGCAGAAAAAGGCCCAGATAATTGTTGTTCCCCTGCTGCGTGTAGTCAATAAAGTTATTGCTCCCGTTGATATCGATTACCGAAAGGTTTTCATTACCATCCTGCGTAAGTGAAGCCTCGTTATTTGCACCATTAATACTGATAAGAGCGCGGTTTTCGAAGCCAAACTGCGAGATATTCGCTGAGTTGGAAGCGCCTGAAATGTTAATCTGAGCAGCATTATTTGTTACACTAGTGCCTTCTCCGGTGGGAAGTGGAAGAAGCGATGTTCTGAAACCGGTAACAAAATCACCACTAAAACCGATCACAGCCTGATTGTGCTCAACATGCTCGGCCTGATCCGGGTAAATTTCTCTGTTTGGTGTAGATTGCGCCACGGCCAGGGTAGTGCCCAGTAAAATAAGTACGAGGAATAAACTGATTGTCTTCATAATGGTACCTGTGTTGCTAAAATGATAAAAAAGTCTGTATCTGTTTCAGGTGCGCAGTATTGCTCAACATAAGCATCTGCGCATTTTTTTCCTATCGGACCTAATTCTGTATGATGGTTGCGCTGTTTCCGCTGCCCGATTGTCGAATCGTTGCCTGATTTTGCTTGTCGTTTTCTTTGTCTGAACTGATGCCGCCAAGGTTGATAATCACAGAGGTATTCTGATCACCATTTTGTTTAACGGTGTACTCACTTTTCCGGGTGTTTCTGTATAACGCTTGTTGCCCTCCGGCCGCCTGCTGATATATCCAGCTGCTAAACGGCAGAATGCTGTTCCATTGGAACAAAACTATAGTGTTGGAGGATTCATCTCTTTCCATATCTCCGGCAGATTTCTCTGCAAGTGAGTCGGCTGATGCCATTACGCGTTCAGTTGAGATAGCACCTTCTTCTGCGGCTGCTGATGCATCCATACTAAAACCAGAAATACAGCAGCAAATAAGAAGACTTAAAGCAATAATTTTGTAAGCCATAAGCTGCCTGTTTTAGGTTTTGAAAAGTACTACATCGTGAATATTAAAATCATATCGCCCTGAGGCACAAAATTGCGCCTCAGGAGATATGAGTAATCATCCAATTAGAAATAATTAGTTATGCTGGCTAATTGAAGCAGAATTGCCGTTTCCGAACATATTCAGTATAGCTGAGTGGTCATTACCACCTTGCGTTATTGCAGCTGTGTTACCATCACCCTCGATGTTGAAACCGCCAGCATCCCAAAATCCTAAACCACCAGTTACAATATTACCAGATCCGTTCTGGTCAATAGTAAGGCTGTTATTATCACCACCCATGGAGCCACTTATTAAATTATGAGCTCCACTTTGAGTAATATCAAGGCTTGAATTAAAAGCGTTCAGGCTATTGCTTCCAGGGCTTGTACCTCTTGAGTTGACATAAGTACGGTTATTGTATCCTGCTTGATCAACTTCATACTCGTTACCAGAGCCAGTAACTTCTACTCTCTGACGGTTATTATCGCCATCTTGACTTTGATCTACGCTATTGCCATTTCCAACTACCCACTGACTACTGTTATTATTAATACCTTGCTGGTAAATGTCAGCAGAGTTGTCATCACCTTGCTGGCGATCGACGCGAGCTTCATTATTAACTCCGTTTTGGTAGAACTCTGCAAAGTTTCCTGAGCCCTCTTGGAATGCTTCAACTGAATTATCAGAGCCATTTTGCGCGGATACAATACTATTGTCGCTTCCTCTTTGTGTTGTCTCTGCAATATTGTCTGCACCATTTTGACTTCCATCCACTGAAGAACCCTGTGATACAAGCTGATCAGCATCAAAATGGTTATCTAATCCAGCCTGTGAAATCTGAATGTCATTATCAGGTCCGCTTGACTGCTGACCTCTTGCATAGTTATCAACACCGTCCTGAGTAATTTCGCCGGAATTACCACCATTGAAGGTAGTAAACAATGCCTCATTGGCGTCACCAAGCTGAGTTATTGAGTGTTCACTGGCAGCAGTACCTGAAGAAAACCCCTGCCGCTGGTTTATGGTAGCTTCGTTCGTTCCACCACTTTGGTAGATAGTCGCTGTAGCGTTGTTCGACTGAACTCCATCTCCGCCAAAACCACCTTGAAGTATGTTGGCAATATTCATATTACCGAATTGAGTGGCATTAGCTTCGTTATCATTTCCAAGCTGATCAACATCGGCATCGTTAGATGTACCGACTTGAACTACCTCAGAGTCGTTACCATTGCCATTAACAGTTGTTGAAGCCTCATTGCTTTGCGCAAAGGCCATGCCTGCTGAAATGAGCGTTACGAGTATAAGTGTGCTTAACTTTTTCATAGTAGTATGTATTTATGTATTTGATTTTTATTTCTAAGCAGCTTATTTGCTGCAGGTGCTTATGTGTTAGACAGGCAGGATCTTTATTTAGTAGTCTGGCCTGTTTCGCTTGCTCCACGTTGTGAAGTTTTTGTATTTCACAGTGCCAACATTTAATTAGACTGTGTTATAGTTGCTGTGTTGCCGCTTCCGTTAATATTAATCATAGCGGAGTGGGCATCTCCGGCTTGGGTAACAACGGCGGTATTCATATCACCGTTAGCACGAATATTGGCCTCATGATCAAAACCGGCCTGAAGAACCAATGCGTCGTTATCGTTTCCGTCGAGACGGATACCGCGGTCGAAATCACCACGCGCTGCGCTGCTGTTATAATCGCCCAGCTGTATGATGGCCGCACGGTTGTTTCCGCCCGCAATTTTGATGCTGGCATCATTGTTATTTCCGCTCCCCTGCATATTTCCAAGAACGAAACCAACGATTTGCAGTTCAAAACCATCGATAACAGGGATAGCTGATCCCCCACCCTGCGGCATCGGACCATCAATAGACTGAATAGGATTTAATCCTCCGTTACCAGGTGCGCCGAGTCCTGAAAAGCCCTGTACAATCAACGATTGATTATGAGACTCATTCTGAATCCAGCTGTTTGCATTGTTGGAATTACCAAACTGCAGTATGGCAGACTCATGGCCGCGCTGCGCTTGCTGCATACGGGCCTGATTGTTATCACCAATTTGAATAGTTAAACCGCTGTTATTGCCGTTAAAAACTAAGGTTTCAGAATGGTTACCGGTCCCTTCCTGCAGAGTGAAATGATGATTGAACTCATCATCCTGAAATGCGCGCTGTTTAATAAACGCTTCATTTCCTCCACCAACCTGACCAATCAGTGCGATACCGTCGAATTGTGTGACATAATCGAAGCCCTGCTCGATCGTACCTTTATTCTGATCGCCAAACTGGTCTATCGCTCCCCAGTTCTGGCCGCCATTCTGTGTTATGGTGCCGTCGTTATCATTACCCAGCTGGGTAATTTCGGCCTCGTTACTTTGGGCAAATGAAATGCCCGCCGTTAACAGAACTGCGGCTATGGCAGTTGTTAATGTTTTCATGGTTTTAGTTAATTAAAGGTGCTAATTATTTGTTCATCCAATGGATGACTTCCTTAAGGAAGCTCTGTGCTGCATGATACTTATGCTAATTCGTTGACGACCAAACCGGTTTAAAAACGAATCCAACGTTAATTCCCCAATGCTGATCGTTATACTGCCCGAGCGAGACGCCATCTAACCCGTCTTTAAGCAAATATCTGTAGCCTGCTCCGATCCGGACACCAAAGCGATGGTCGATTTTATAGTCGAATCCCCCCTCGAAACCAATAAAAGGGAACATCCCGTCTGAAATGGTATCCCAGCTGTGCCTGTAAAGAAGGGTACGCTTGGAAAAAGATCCGATACCTGCAGACAAAAAGGGTGAAAGAGGGTATTGGGGTGTTACGAAATAGTTCAGCTTCAGGTCGGCTGAGTTAACCGGGGCACTATATGCGCTTCCTGCGCTTATACGCGTACGCTCGAGACCTGCACTCAGGGAAAGAGAAGGAAGCAGGAAGTACTCAGCCTGAACCGTGAGACCGGAATTAAAATCCGGATTGGCATAATTACCAATATGGCTGTTAATACCTAGATTTGTGGAGAGGTAAAAACCCTGACGAAGATTTCGATGGGCTATAAATCCGAAGTAGTCACGCTGCATCTGTTCTTCGAGCGCTTTTTCATAATCAAACCTTTCCCGGAATTCTACAACTTCCTGCGGGTTTCTGGCGCTCCACACTCCGTCTTCGATACCTTCAAGAATGAGCATTTTCAGGGCTTCATCGATTGCCTCAGTCACGGCCATAACCGGCGGTTCATTGTAAGTATATCCGGCTTCAGCCTCGAGCAGCCTGTTAGCATCGATAAAGCGAAACACACCGCTGTCCAGCTTCTGTGATATAATAGATTTTGTCGTGTGAACCGTTTTCAAAATCCGCCCGCTTTGGGTAGAAACGGCGCGTAAATAAACCGTCACTTCATCTTTACGGTACTGAGCAGCACCTCCTGTTCCCAGATAGCGGGCCCCAAATCCACCCGTTATTACATTCGTATCGTAACCAATGATGCCACCCTCAAGCACTACGCCGGCAAAAAGAAGAGGTGGAAGCGCCTGCGGACCTTCCGGACCAGAATGCTGCTGACGAATATTCTGAATAATCTGACGCTCGTTAAGCAGGTTTGAAATGCTTTCACGCTCGATGGGTGTAAACCAGCCTGAGTCTTCCATAGATTTTATGAGAATGGAAGTCGCCCCCTGTGTTACAGCCGTAGACCAGCTCGCAATCTGATCAGCTGGCTTATACTGACCAGTCTGATCCCTAAAGCGGTACACGGCAGCGACAATTTTCTCGGTAGGCTCTGGCAGCGTACGAAGCGATTCATGAGCCTTGCTTACTGTTCCTGGCCGCACCGGCTCGGTGTACATAGGGGTAGTCGTTCCGGCACATGACATCAGAATCACGCCGGAGAGCAAAAGCAAAATTGATGAATAATATGTTTTCAATACTCTTAGCATATGTTTCAGAAGCTCGGAATTGAAACCGTTGTTTGATCGCCTGTTAAGATATTCGTAATTAGAATATCCACTCCATCGAGCCCGGGAACCACCTCTATGGAGAACTCACCAAAGTCGAACCTTCTTTCGCTTACTTCACCGTCTTCACCAAACTGCTGATTCACAATATCGCGCGTAAGCTGCGACAAAATTTGTCTCTGCAAAGATGCCTGAAAATCAGCAAGCGGATCACGCTGAAACCCCGCTCCTGTTGTAGCTGAAAAACGATTTTGCGCATTGGCGCTTTGAAGCATCCAGCCATAATTGCCGGGGTTCCCACCAAAGGCCGGATTAAGTGGTCTGTACACCATTTGTTGCGCCTTTACCTCCTGTACTGTAAAGAAAAAAAACAGTGCTACTATACTAAATAACGTTAGCAAAAATCTTGATTTCATATTTAATAAATCTGTTGTTGATACTGCCCGTTCTGAAGAAAGTTATAGGTAACCTGCACAGCCTGACGCCCGACTTCTTCAATAAAATCGAAGCGGGGCTGCAGACGTGTGTTAAACATTAAATGATCATTTACCCGAATGCTCACGATTGTTCCCATGCCCGGTGCCGGCTGCTCTGAAACTACAATAGAGTAATTATATGCATCGGGAGGAGACTGCCAGTAAGTGTAGAACACATCATAGAAATCACGACCTATTTTGCTCATAGTTTCATCATAAATCATACCATCTACTTCCATAATTAACTGCCTTTCCTGCTGCTGTTGCTGGACAGCAGCACCCTGCTCCTCGTTTACAAGCGATTCAAACGCTCTTCTGAAAGCTTCCATGGTGTCTTCATCCTCGTCCGGATCGCAGTAAGGATTGTCAAGCGCATACTCAAGAGGCATATCTCCTGAATTATATCTGGCTATATTCATCGGAACCTGAATTTGAACGCCTGCAGGAATCACGCCGTCTTCATTTAGCACTTCAGCATTAGACTCTCTTATAATCTCAGAAAATGAAAGACTGCCAAAGAATTCAGCTAAATCTTCAACACTAACAGTTTGATTGCTCTCGAAAATTTCATAGTTATATTCACATCCTGCGCTCTGCTGAGCTACTGCAGACGAGCTGGCGATAAAAATTGCAATGGATATAAGTGCAAATGTTTTCATTGAGCTAAATTCAACAAGTCGAATAGAGTTCTGATTGCGAACTCGTGTTTTCTTAGTATAGCCTAAGATTTTTTTTGTGATGATTTTGTGAGTAAAGGTGCGATCATTTCTTGTTGCGACATTAATTTAAAAGCTTAATATTAAGTCTCAAGCATGCTAAAGAAATTATAATGTGGGAATAAATTCAATCGATTGTTTAGCTTCTAAAGCTATGAATCGCAGCATGATATGACATTAATATTTTTTATTATTTTGCCTTCTGAAAGAAGTGTTAGACAAATTTAACCTAACATTTCCTTAAACCAGTAGGCATTTCGCCTCCGCTTTTTCGTTTTCATGTTTATACTTTTTTACGACTCGTTAAAATCCCGGAGTTGTTGCGGTGCTTTTTGGATAAGGCAACTCATAATGGTATTTTTACTCCCTACTAATCTATATCTAACTCTAACAATATCTACAAGATGAACAAAATAGTACCATTAATTATTGGTGCTCTTGTGTTTACGGGACTGTTTCTTTTTACGGAAAAGCCGGTTCAGGCGCAGGAGTTCGAAACCATGACCTCGGAAATCGAAGGTTTTGGTGAAATCAAATTTATACCCAATCGAGTTATCATACGGTTTAACCCCGGTGTTCAATCAGCTGAAATTGCCCAGATACGTCAGGAAATGAACGCTGAACACGAATTTAATCTGGATTTAATTAACGCAGAGGTATGGTCTTTCAGAGACCGCGGCATGAACGATGTTATCACCTCTTTTTCTTCCCATGCGTCCGTAGACTTTATCCAGCCGGATATTGTTTTCGATTTGCCAGACGTAATTGAAGAAAGCATAGAAGACGTGATGCGTGAGCAGGGACTTCTCGACGATGATGGAAACGTCCCTAACGATCAATTTTATGAAGTGCAGTGGGCGAAAAGAAATACCGGCCAATCCGGCGGTACTCCGGGAGCCGATATCTCAGCAGAGCAGGCATGGGCTATGGAAACAGGATCTTCCGACGTAGTTATTGCAGTTCTGGACTCCGGAGTCGACTATACGCATCCCGACCTTGCTCCTAATATGTGGCAAAACGATGAAGGCCACTTTGGTGCAAATTTTGCCGGTGGCGATGTAACTGACCCTATGGATCTTGCAAGTTCGAGCCACGGCACGCACGTTGCCGGTACGGTTGCAGCCGTTGGCAATAATGGAATTGGCGTTGCCGGAACCATGTGGAATGCCCAAATTATGGCCATACGCGTTTGCGGCAACAACGGTTGTCCGCAGACTGCAATCGTTCAGGGTCTTGGGTTTGCTATCGAGAACGGTGCGATGATCTCCAACAACAGCTACGGTACTCAAACGCCAACATCAGCGGGACCACCGCCTGCATATGTAGCCATGATGGAAGCTGCACAGGAAGCCGGTCACTTTTTCATCACCTCTGCCGGAAACTCCAACAACAATAACGATATCCTGAATGTGTATCCAGCCAACCTGATGCGCGATTTCGATAACGTTTTCTCCGTAGGAAACTCTACACGATTCGATACCAGAAACGCGGGTTCATGCTTTGGTGCAGAAACTGTACACGTTTTTGCGCCGGGCACTCAAATCGCCTCTACAGCCAGAAACAACACCTATACCTACCTTACCGGTACATCAATGGCCTCTCCTATCGTGGCCGGTATAGCAGGGCTTATTCTTTCTGCAAACCCCGATGCCGATTATCACTTTATACGTGACCGCATTATGGAAGGCGTAGATGTGCTACCTGCTTTTGAAAATATCTCCATTTCAGGCGGCCGTGTTAATGCTGCAAACTCAGTACTTGTAGACGACGGCCTACCACCGGCAACTATTTCCGACTTAAGTGTCGATGTTGCCGGACAAACGTTCGCCTCGTTAAGCTGGACCGCCCCGGGCAACTCCGGTACTGAAGGCCGTGCCGGCTCTTACGAGATTCGTTTCAGTACAGAGCCCATCTCCGATTCTAATTTTGATGCTGCTGAACTTGTTGATGGTATACCACGCCCGCAGGCTGCCGGTAACGAAGAGAGCTATTTCGTTCGCGGACTGGAGCCTGAGACTCAGTACTACTTTGCCATTCGCGCAATAGACGTTTTTGGAAATGAAGCCGATGTTAGCAACATCGTAACAGCTACCACCGATTCCCCTTCTGAAATCGATATATCTATCGCATCTATCACTGATGAAATCGAGCTCGACGCTACGCAGGATTATACCTTCACCGTTACAAACAACGGAAGCGGTACGCTGCGCTATGTCGTTCCTACACGCATGAGTGAAGAAGCTCTTCGTGCAGGAAACCCTGTTAATGCACTCGACGAGCGATTCAGCCTTACGGAACAAGCTGACGGCACAGAATCCGGCAATCCCGTACTTTTTGGCGCAGGCGGCCCGGATAACTTCGGCTACTATTGGTTCGATGATGAGGAGCTCCAGGGACTCACCTTTAGCTGGATCGACATATCTGAGTCTGGTGAAGAGCTTGAGTTTGCCAATCTAAGCAACGGACATGCCGTTGCAGAACTTCCGTTTGATTTCCCGTTCTATGGTGAAATGAAGGAATCTATTGGCATCGCCATAAATGGTTTTGCCTCATTCCGCACCATCCAGACAACAGGTTCCCCAAACAACGTCCCGCTGCCGAACAACTCGGCCCTCCCGCGTGATTTGATAGCCCCGTTCTGGACTAACCTGGTCATTTCTGAAGATAACGGCGGTGGAGTATTCACCGCTTATGATGAAAGCGCCGGCACGTTCACCATACAGTGGAACAATGTATACAGAAGCGGTGATGCTGAGAATACGTCATATACGTTCCAGGCGATACTTTCTGAATCCGGAAACATCACCTTTCAGTACCTTAATATGAGTGGTGATATTAACCATGCCACTGTTGGCGTACAAGCTGATAACGCAACGGATGCGCTGCAGGTAGCCTACAACTCGGACTATACCGTGAGCATGAAGGCTGTAAATATTTCGTCTGGTCTTCCTGAGTGGTTCGATTTAGCGCCAAACACAGCCGTTATCGAGCCTGGTCAGTCTGTGGAAGTAACGGCCACGGCTGATGCTTCATCCCTGGTAAACGGCATATATGAAACCAGCATGGTTTTCATAAACAACGATCTTGAAAACCCGTTTGTGAAGATCCCCGTAACCATTGAGGCTACAGGCGGAACTCCGGACATCACGCTAAGTGAAGACGTTCTCGACTTTGGCCTGGTATATATCGACTACCCTGAAACGCTTAATGTTGAGTTCACCAATGAAGGACGGGCAGCCCTTGGGATTACCTCCATTAATGTTGATAATCCTGCAGTTGAAATCAGCTTTCCGGAAGAGATGGAAGTTGCCGCGCTCTCAAGCGTGACCATGTCCATCACCTATAATCCGGCTGAAGACGACCTGCTCGATACGTCAATCATCCTGGAAACCGACGATCCGGATAATCCGGAAATCGAAATTGCCCTCACCGGTGAAGGAGCAGGAGCTCCGGATCTGCGTTTGAACCGCAATCAGCTTTTTGCTGAAGTTGAGGTTGATGGCATGGTGAGTGAGACCATGACGTTCCGCAATGCAGGTGGCAGCGATCTTTCATACAGCGTCTCCTTCTCGGAAACGACTCCGGGAGCGACCGGAACCGCCGCAGCTGAATCAGGTGAAACCCGTGAAACCGACGAAGACCTCGACTCAACACCCTCATGGATTCTGTTCGTACAGAGTCAGGGCGTACTTGAACCAGCCGAGATCCGCGAAATTACCGTTCGCTTCCGCGGGATTGTTGAGCCGGGTGAATACACGGCCGATATGATTATTAGTACTAATGATCCGGGAACTCCTCAGCGGGTTGTGCAGCTCACGATGAATGTTGTAACAAGCACTTCGTCGGATACCGACATGGACGTACCAACAGACTTCGCGCTGAGCCAGAACTATCCGAACCCGTTTAACCCTACTACCCAGATTGAATACGCTATACCAGAGGCGGCACACGTAACCCTGGAAGTATTTAACGTGCAGGGACAGCGCGTGGCTACGCTTGTAAACGGCGAACAAAGCGCGGGCTACCACATGGCCACCTTCGATGCCGAACGCCTCTCAAGCGGGGTTTACCTATACAGGTTGACAGCAGGCTCGTTCACACAAACCCAAAAGATGATGCTGGTTAAGTAACAGCACTTCAGTGAGCAGTGAACAGTACTCTGTACTGCAGCTGCTTAGGAAATTAAAAAAGGAATCCGATCTTAATGAGCGGATTCCTTTTTTTATGCCTGTTGATCAAAATCAGGAATAAGCTAAAAGCGGGCTGTGATTTCGAGAAGATCGCGGCTGGCGATAAAGCGGCCGTCGAAATTGAGGATCACATCGTTGCGAAGGCGGGCCGCATGTTTATCCTCATACTCTTTAAACTTCTCTTTGTCTGCCAGCTCATAATGCATCATGTAGGTGATGTAGCCTTTTTGGAGCACCAGCTCGGAACGCATCATCCTGCAGTTCAAAAACAAACCCGTTGCCATCACGTCCGGGATGTGTTTGCTTTTCATCCAGACAACCCAAGCGTGCTCACTCTCTTTTTCAATGTGTACGGTAACCGCGTAAATCATGATGATCTCACTCAGGGTTTATGTTTTAGGTATAGATTATTGAATTCTTCACGCTACTTTTCATCAGATTTGAACATTTCCGGAGTATCGTCTTTAGCCATCGCAACAGGTAAAGGCTTGGTTTTTTCACCGGTATAAAGCGAAAGGTGCGGATAAGGAATCTCGATGCCTTCCTGATCGAAACGGCGCTTAATCTCAAAATTGAGGCTGGTTGTCATATCAACAAAGTGCTGCTTCTGGCACCAGACGCGAAGATTCATATCTATAGATGAACTCGCAAACGAATCGAAATGCACCATACATGCCGGTTCCTGAAGCGCGAACTTGTTTTTATCCACCACATCAATTATAATTTTCCGCACTTTTTCCAAATCTTCCTTATAGGCTACAGAAAGCTTAATACTTGCACGACGAATCGGATAGCGTGTAATGTTGGTTACCTGGCTTTTCAGCATCATTTCGTTTGGAATTCGTACCATGTGGTTATCGAAAGCACGCATCTTCACAGACATCGTATCAATCGACAGCACTACCCCTGTGGTATTGTTTACCGTGATAATATCTCCGACTATAAAAGCCTTCTCTCCAATAAGGAAAAAGCCGCTTATGATGTTCGACACACTAGTCTGTGATGCAAATCCGATGGCCACGCCCAAAATGCCCGCAGCACCAAGTAGTGGCCCCAGACTGAAACCAAACTCATGGAGCACCAGAATAAAGAGGATTGCAAAACCCACATAAAAGAAGGTCTTCGCAATCAGCATAGCATAATGGGGGCTGTACTTCTCGGTTATGATTTTTCGTATCTGACCTCTCAGCAGACCCAGCAGCGGCAGGCCAATGGCCATAAGCAGGATCACCCTTATTATTTGGTCAGGTTCAATTTGATAACTAAACATGATAACTGGCGGTAATGTGATTTAAGAGCATCAGAATTTAAGTGACGGCATGTGGAGTAATCTGAAGGTACGCTCAGCTATTCCCTTTTTGACCGGATTTCTGGGTCCGGAAATGAGCCTGGCATTTGAAGCTTCAGCAGGCGGCTGTCCGGAGACGATCAAATCGCTGAAATTATCGCCGCCTTCATGTACAATCTTCATTTCATCCGACCAGAGCTTTTTTTGCTGTTCAAAAATTGACAGACGATCCACGCGCAGGCAAAGTTTCTCGACATGGAGAAATTCCGATGAGTTATTTTTGATATGAACCGGGCAGTAGCAGCGGTGAGCGCGAAACATTTCATTTCGTACTATCTGGCTGGCCGTAGTTTTTAACCAGTAGCACAATTCGCCGTTTTCAAACGTACCAAACCACGACTGCACCATATCGACGGTATTAATCTCGCAAAGCTTAATCATCCCGTCTGTTTTATCGTAGATACCGATAGCCAGCGGAATTCGGGTATAAATTTTGGCTTCAGCGCCAGGCGCAAGCCTGAAAGGGTAATCGGGCCTTACGATAAAAGATAGATCAGGAAATACTGGTTTTAACGACAGCTCAGGGTTTTTCGAACGAAGTGCCCAACGCGACCAGTCCCGCTCCGGAAGGTCATGAATAATTTCATCCTGCATTTCCTCAGTGATTGAGTCGGCGTGCAAGTGTGTCTGCTGTTGCGCTTCAGAAGCAGCTTCTGTATGCACTTCAGGAGCTGAACCGGTATCGCTGAAGATACTTGAAAGCCGCTCATACGAAATCCATACCTCCTGCTCTTTTCTGGCTATGTGGAGATCCAGCACGTCTTTAATGCTGAGATCCAGCTCATGGTTTTTCTTAAGCTTGTAATCGCCCCAGATCATAAAATTGGTATCGTTAATATTTTGGCTGAAAGTTAGTTCCGGAAGTACACTGTGCACAATTTACGATTTAATGTGTAATTCCAAAGCGGGACACAAAAATCTAATATTACTATTAGAATTAAGTTGAGTATGTTCCATTTTTTTCACAAATTACGGTAGAGTTCTTATCCATCATTTCTTTCTTTCATAAAAGGAGTCAGCCATGAAAAATCCTAAGATTCTTGTACCCACAGACTTTTCTGACCTCAGCAAGAAAGCTCTGGATATCGCCAATGAGGTTGCTACTTCCATGAACGGAAGCGTTACTCCTTTTCACTCCTACATTCCGATTACAGATCTTGACGGCTTCCACTATATGAGCACCGGAGCCGCAACTCAGAAAAACCTTACCGATATTGAAGAGAGCATAAAAGTAAGGCTCGATGATCTTGCTGCGGAACACGTAGATGCTCATTTACTGGAAAAAAGCCTTATCGGGATTGGTAACCCCGCACATGCCATTGTAGAGATGAGCTCCGGGTATGATTTAATTGTCATGAGCACGCATGGCCGTACCGGGTTCAAACGCTTCCTGCTGGGTTCTGTATCTGAGAAGGTGCTTAGAATGGCAGACAAGCCGGTAATGATTGTGGAAGATCATACAACCTACACACCGGTAAAGCGCATTCTGGTAACCACCGACTTTTCGGAAAACTCAAAAGCAGCCTTCCCGGTGGCTCGAGCATTCGCGGAGGCGACTGGTGCCGATATCGAGCTTTTCCACGCCGTTATGTATGACAACTTCGATTCGCTCGCCAAAGCTGAATCTACTTACGATATGCGACTCGAGAACCTTCAGATTCTCGCGAAAACACACTTTGACGGTATCCCCGGCAAAGTACATACTAAAGTAATCACCACTAATCGCTCGGCTCATGAAGCCGTGCTTAAACAAACGCAGGAACAGCACTACAGTTTAATTGTGATGTCTACGATTGGGCGCACAGGCCTCGACTACCTGATGCTCGGCAGCACAACTTCTAACGTTGCACGAATGGTGAAATGCGCCGTTCTGAGCGTAAACCCTAAAAAGCATGCCGAGATGAAACGGAAAACGTTCGAGGAAGAACACTCCTGACAGAGTGAGTAGCTAAATAGCACAGCGACAGTACAAATAACCTATTACAAAAAAGAAGCCGGCCCTCCGAAAAGGGTCGGCTTCATAGTTACAAGCCCGAATACATTATTCCCGGGGTCTTAAAATCTGAAGTTTACACCAAGTACCGCATGGAACCTGTCGACTGAACTTCGAACCGTCTCTGACTGAAAGCTGCCATCCATGGCGTTATAATCGAAGAAATCGTAGACAACCTGGTCATCATCAAAAAAGGCATACTGCAGGCCAAAATCCAGGCTCAGGTTTTGATTTACACCAATACGAACGCCTCCACTTACAAACTGCACATCATTATCGTTGGTGCGGCTCACTGCAGGTAAAAACGCATATCCTACGGAAGGCTGAATCGTTTCGGAAATGTTGAGCGTGGCTCCTAATCTGATGTTAAACACATCGCGGAAGTCATCGCGTATGGCGTCATTTTCTGCAACTTCCAGACCAAGATCACCAAAATCGCGGAACTGTATACTGCTGTTTCCAACACGCTCCACGGAGGCCGTAAAGTTAACCGGCAAATCATGAGTAGCAAGGCCAATATTGAAGCGTGACGGGGTTTTCACTTTGTATGATGTTTCTCCGCGGAATTCGTCACTCTCTGATCCGCCCTGCTCGTAGCTGGTCTGAATAAATACAGAATAGCTTTCTTCAATGTTGTATTGTGTAGGCAATGAGTAGCTCAGACCTACGCTAAGCTGGGGCAGAAAACGATACACAGCGCCAACACGGGCTGAAAAGCCAGTAATATCGGCATCAATTCTTTCGCGTAGAATCACATTATCAGGAGCCGGAATTGTAAATGGCTCACCGCCGATAAAGGTTTCAATTGGTCCGTACAGTCCCTGTGTATCTCTTTCCAGGAAATCACGGCGATAGGAATACGACCCCACAGGAATGCCGAGCATAGCCCCAACGTAGAGGCCCTCAACAAATTCTGTAGCCAAGGCAACGGTAAACTCGCCTAGCTGACCTGATTCGGTAACCGTAGCCGTTTGATCTACCCCGAGGAAATTTGCGTCTAAACCTTCTCTGAAAATTGGGAATAGACCAAAATCGTCTTCTTCAATAGCAAACGCATTGAATGCCGTATCGAAATAGAAATCGTTATCGAAAAACAGGTCTGTTATCGAGCTGCGGTCGTTGAACGCATTAATTCTGTAGGCACGGTTGAAATCAGCAATCTGATTGTATCCACCACCAAAAACCAGGCTTCCCTGCACGGTCGGAAAGGCATACACAAAACCAACGTTGGTAAAAGAAGTCTGGGAGTCGTCGTATGATGCAGTCGACCCCAAATAGGTAGCGTCTTCATTTACATCCCGAAGACCAAGCCCGATATTAAAATTCGATGATTGAGCCATCCCAAGCGTTGCAGGGTTCAAAAGAGCTGAACCGTAGCCGGTGTAGGCCGCCGATGACGAACCTCCCGATGAAAGCGTGAAGGCGTCTCCGGCGGGGAATTGTGTTGAAAACCGCAGGGCGTCGAATCTGTTCTGACTCTGCGCAAGGTCAGGAATCATGAACAAGCCAAGGATAACAAATAGTGCGTATCTCATACAGCTATTGATTAAAATAAGGTAAGATGAAAAAAAGCAGCCAAACAAACGGCTTGGCTGCTTTCAGTTAAAAATTAGTGAAACATCTGCATTCCTGAAGCTCTCATACAAGGAGCTTTAAGAACGATAATCAATCGTCGTTTCTGTTACGGCTTCTGTTACCGGAGTTGTTACTACTTCTTGAGCGAGCAGGAGCCGCCTGGGTGTTACTACCTCCACGCGAACGGTTTACATTACCGGATGAGTTGTTCGAACCTCTGGATCGGTTTACGTTTCCGGAGTTGTTTGAACTGTTTCCGCGTGTTCGGTTTACTGTGCCCGAGGAGTTGTTGGTATTACCTCTGGTTCTGTTTACCGTGCCTGCATTATTCGTATTTCGCGTACGATTAGGCTGCGCCCGCTGCTGTGGTGGCGGTGCCGCTCTGCGACGGTCTACCGTCGAGCGGTTTGGCGTTGCTCTTTGAGCTGTCCGGGCCTCACCACGGTTCACTACCGGAGTTTGCGAAGTACGAACTCGGGTGTTTGCCGCATTCACATAACCCGCAGGGAGTGTACCGTCGCCACGAACTCTGGATCTGTCATCACGCGAGGCTACGCCACGGGTTGCAACTCTGTTGTCACGTGTATTAGTGATGGTACCTCTGTGAACTCCTGAGCTTCTCGGACCTCTCACAATTGGTGAAGACCCTCCACCTGTGAAACTGCCCCCGACGTTGTAGTAATTTCCGTATACGATGAAATAACTGTTACCCCATCCACCCCAGAAAGGACTGTGGAAATGACCAAAGTGACGGAATCGATTGTGAAATCGTGCTCCATAGAAGCCATAATAGCTAAAATAGAACGGATCATAAAGTTGGGCGTGGTGCCAAAACGGATCATAATAATAGCCGTAGCTGAATCCATAGCCAAAAAATGGTCTGCCCCAGTGGAATCCCAGCGTTGCCGTGGAGCGGCGATGATTGTAGGATCTGAATCCGAGATGTGCATCAAAGACGCCATCATAATAGCCTTCCTCATACGCAAGGTACTCATCTTCAGAATAATAGGTATCGTAGGCGCTGGTCACATTCTGTTGAGGTGTGTATGCACGACTTGGGCGTTCTCTTTCTATTGTTTCAAGCTGGGTATAGCAACCGGAAACGAGGAAAGAACCCGCAATCAGTAAGATTAGAAATTTGTAGTTCATAATGGTAACCTCATTGTACTTATATAGACTTAAACCTTATTTAGGCTTTGATGTTCCGGTGATGGTATGTCAATTATTATAACGCTGATCTCATGCGAATAATTTAGGCAGGCAAGACTTTTTACTTCTGATTCCTTGTGTTAATAAATTACCTTTAATTAAGTGTAAAGGCAAATTCCTGACCTCTCCTGCCATATTATTACACAAAAAAAGGGGATGTACATAACTGCACATCCCCTGAGGAAAAAATCTGCAAGCCGTGTACCAATTAATTAAACGTACAACAGCCTGTTTTGTTCCATGGGCTCTAGCCCAAATACGCCCGTAGCGCCATGCTTCTGTTGTGGTGTCTTAACTTCCTGAGTGCCTTTTCTTTAATCTGACGCACACGCTCACGAGTGAGGTCAAAACGCTCACCGATTTCTTCAAGTGTGAGTGAATGTTCTCGGCCAATACCGAAATACAAACGAATTACTTCGGCTTCGCGAGTACTTAGCTTAGACAATGCGCGCTCGATTTCTACCTTTAGCGATTCACTCATTAGCTCGAGATCCGGATTCGGAGTCTCTTCATTTTCAAGAACGTCGAGAAGTCGGTTGTCTTCACCCTGTGCAAAAGGCGCATCAACAGAAAGGTGACGACCGGAAATCTTGAGGGTATCAGCAACTTCTGATACCGTCATATCCAAAGACTCCGAAAGCTCAGCTGCGGAAGGCAGTCTTTCGTACTCCTGCTCCAGCTTAGAAAGTTCTTTACCAATTTTGTTCAACGCGCCAACACGGTTAAGAGGCAGTCTTACGATACGGCTCTGCTCGGCAAGTGCCTGCAGAATAGACTGACGAATCCACCATACAGCGTATGATATAAACTTAAAACCACGTGTTTCGTCAAAACGCTTAGCTGCTTTTATGAGACCAAGGTTACCTTCATTGATGAGGTCACCTAATGAAAGGCCCTGATTCTGATACTGTTTTGCTACAGAAACCACGAAACGGAGGTTAGCCTGGGTTAGCTTCTCAAGCGCTTCCTGATCACCGGCCTGAATACGCTTTGCCAGCTCAACTTCTTCGTCGGGTGTAATAAGGCTTACTTTACCGATTTCCTGCAGATAGCGATCGAGTGACTGGCTCTCTCTGGTTGAAATTCCACTTGGTGATGGATTTTTGGGATCTTTTTTCTTCTTTTTGGCCACTTAAATTTCCGCTTAGGGTGTTCAATTAGCATTATTCAATAACTCGCCAAGATAGCAATTTTAGCCTATGCAGAGCAAATTAATGGATTTGTCTAACGAGTTGCATTTACAAATCGTATCCTTCTGATTATTCATTTTTCAAAAACGAGTTTCCTTTGAATAAATGTTCTTTTCCGAAATGATGCATCACCGAACATGCCACATCACTGAAGCTCGCCCGGGTCGATAAATTATCCTGCTCTGCTGCTTCCTTCGGATAAACAAGCAGAGGTACGAACTCTCGTGCATGGTCGGTACTCCCTGTAGTCGGGTCGTTTCCATGATCAGCCGTGATAACAACTACATCATCGGGCTTCAGCTTGTTGATTATGGCCGGAATTGCACGGTCGAACTCTTCAAGTGATCCTGCAAAACCTTCCGGATCACCACGATGGCCGAACAGCTGGTCAGTATCAATCAGGTTTACGAAAACAAAGCTGTTTTCAACTGCGCTCATCAACGACAAAAGCTGAGATATACCCTCAGCATTGCTCTTTGTTTTCCGGTACTGCGTAAAACCAACTCCTCCAAAAAGATCTATCACTTTGCCAACCGAATAGGTTTTGACTCCGCTTTTCTGAAGCTCGGTCAATACATTCGGCTCCGGTGGCTGAAGCGAGAAATCCTTACGCTGATCGCTCAAACGATAGAAATTACCCGGCTCACCGGCAAAAGGCCTTGCGATAACACGACCAACGGCATGTTCGCCAACCATAACGTTATCCCGTGCAAATGTGCACCATTCGTACAGCTTTTCGAGAGGAACAACATCGGTGTGCGTGGCTATTTGGAAGACGCTGTCAGCCGAAGTGTAAACTATCGGCTTTCCGGTTTTCAAGTGCTCATCGCCAAAGTCCCGAATAACGTCGGTGCCGGAATAAGGCTTGTTGGACAGAACACCATCAACATCGGTGCCATCACAATAAGCGCGGAGTACGTCTTCCGGGAAACCATCGGCATAAGTCGGGAAAGCCTGATTCATTTCGATTCCGGCAATTTCCCAATGTCCGGTTGTCGAATCTTTGCCCGGTGAAACCTCCCGCATCTTGCCCCAGGCACAAAGTGCATCGAGCACCGGCGGGACCGTATCGAGAGGGATGATGTTGCCCAAACCCAGCTTACCGAAGTTTGGCAGCAGCGGTTTAATTTGATTGACGGTGTGCCCGAGCGTATTACTGCCCACATCACCATAAAGATGCGCATCCTCCTGATGTCCGCAACCTACTCCATCCAGAATTATCAGATAGAAATTTCCCATACTATATTTTACTAAGCGTAATTTCTTGCTTTACGGATTGATTGAAAATTTGTTTCGCTTCCTGAATGACATCATAAGCGCTGCCCTTCTCGAAGGAGAGGCGATGGCTTCCGATATAAAAGTCCATTCCCGGAACGTAGTTTCTACCGCTTGAAGCTTTTTCAGCCACCTGCTGGCTGAAACCCTGCAGCCACTCTTTTAAGTGCTCTTCCTCCGCCTGAATATAAACAACAAACAGGCTATCGGAATAGAACGAGACAAAACCCGCCAGCCCTCTTAGATTCGGGTTGAGATCAATGGCCATTTCCTGCTGCATATGCTTGAGACGCTCCAAACGGTGGCTCGTTCTCAGGCTTTGGTAATCTTTCGGACTCACAAATACCAGCCAGCTGCTTGGTACTCCTTTTTTTTCTTTGTACCGACCAATCTGGCATTCAAGGGCGTGCTCCATTAATTCGATTGTGTACGCTCCGGACTCCGTGCTGGTGGAATCTTCATCACTGGAAATTCGGTAGCGGGTCTGGCTGAGGTGCAGCCCGGTGAGGCGAGCCATCGTTGTTACCATGTGCTTTACAGACTCGCGAAATACGAGCGGATTTTCATCCCAAACCAGCAGCACGGCCTGCCTTCTGTCGTGGACTTCAATTGGCACGGCGATAGAGGCTCCTTCCGTACGCGACTCCGAGGCATTAAGCCTTTTGGGATTTCCATTGAAATGGAGAGAAAACTGCGACTCACCCGTTTTTAACGCACGGTTCACCTGCGAATTTTCAGACATCTTCATCCCCAATCGAATCGCGGAGGAAGCATCGCCTGCCTTCAGAACGGCGTTCCAGGACTCCATGCCACGGGTGACCAGTACGGCGCCTCCGCCCGGCACCATTTTAGCGCACTCATTGAGCAGTTTCCGAAACAATGTGTATCTGGTGAAGCGATCCGAGAAGCTTTTAACCACTTCGTCGAAAGCAATCCACTGAGACTCTTCACCAAGCATATCACTCAGCTCCAGATAGGTCTTGAGAATATTGGTCAATGCCTCCTGATACGCCTCAAGCGCATAGAGCTGATCCTGGTGCAATTCTTCAGCATTTGCCTGTTCTATTACAGTGAGCGCAACGGTTTCATCATTATTTTTGAAAGGTATGATGATGAGACTTTCAGTTGGTTTGGCTGCCGTATGATGTACCAGATCTTCGGGATCGAACTGAGCGCCGGAATAGAGCATGGTCGTCTCCTCAAGCTCAGTCCACTCGCTGAGGAAATGGTGCTCAATCGGCATGCGGTCATCAAAAACAACGTTATCCTGCACGGTTACGGCGCTTTCAAGCACAAACTGACCTCTGGACCGGTTAATCCAGTACACATAGGCCGTATGCGTATTGGTGGATACCCGCAGGAGCGTGACCATTTGCTCCACTGCTTTTTTAAACCGCTTCAGCGCACGCTCTTCCCGCTGCCTGTCAATCAAATTGAAATCGCTGTATATCCCGGATCCGGTATCTTCAGACATGTGTATTCTGGTAACTTGGTAACGTTCTGTTGAATTTTAGCTTTTTGCTTGAAAAACCTGTTCAGCAAGGGCATCGGCTTCGTCCACCAGCTTTTCAATCAGCTTAACCCCACCCAGCCAAAATTCCTGCGAGTTGATGTCTACGCCCATCGCAGATGTAAGCTGTTCGGGCGATTTCGAACCTCCGGCACGGAGAACATCCATATAGTTTTCTGCAAAGCCGTCGGGCTGCGTGCGGAATTTTTCATATAGGGCCAGAACCAGCAGCTCACCAAATGCATAGGCGTACACGTATCCCGGCGTATGCAGAAAATGAGGGATGTAGCACCACCAGCCCGCATAATTATCCGTCAGCTCAACCGAGTCGCCGTAGAGGTCGGTTTGGGTTTTCATCCAAAGCTCATCGAAACGTTCTGCCGGCAATTCGCCTTCCGTTCTTCGGGCATTATGGATGGCATCTTCAAAACGATTCATCGAAACCTGGCGAAATACCGTTGCAATCGAATCATCGATTTTGCCCATCAGGTGGGCCAATTTGTCCTGCGGTTTTTCGAGACGCTCCATCAAATCCTGAAAAACGAGCATTTCACCAAAAACGGATGCCGTTTCAGCCGTGGTGAGCGGTGTACCTGACTGAAGCACTCCCCTGTCGCGACTCACGTACTGATGCACACCGTGACCAAGCTCATGAGCCAGCGTTTGAACATCGCGCACGCGGCCATCATAATTCATAAAAACATACGGGTGGACCGAAACCGCTGTTGAAGCCGAATAGGCACCACCCCGCTTTCCCGGACGAATAGCTGCATCTATCCAGTTCTTCTCAAAGAAGGTTGATGCAACGCTTCCCATCTCCGGATTGAATTTGGTGTAGGCATCGACAACCATTTCCCGGGCTTCATTCCAGCTGATAGTGGCCTCATTCTGATGAATTGGAGCGTACCGGTCGTAATCTTTCAGCTTATCGATGTTGAGGAGTTTCGCCTTCAGCTTGTAGTAGCGCTGCACGACCGGATATCCGGACTGCACCGCCTTCACCAGGTAGTCTACGGTTTCATCTTTAATCTCGTTGGACAAATTCCGGGAAGTGATCCACGAAGGATACTTGCGAAGCTTATCGTTGGTCGCCTTATCGGCAAGCAGCGTATTAAAAATAAAGGTGAGCGTGCGCCTCATTTCTTTAAAACCAGCCGTAAGCGACTCTGATGCTTTACGCCGCACGTCCCGGTTTGACTCATGCAGACGGCTGAGCACTTCCTGTTCGGTATAGGTCTTTTTATCCAGCTTGAAACGCGCAGCCCCAAGGGTCTCATCGAAAAACCGAACCCACGCCCGGGATCCTGTAACCGACTTCGCCGAAAGAAGCTGCTCCTGCTCTTCCGAAAGCATATAAGGCTTATACTTCCGGGAGACCTTCAGATAATGATGGTAAAACGCCAGCTCTTCCGAATTGATCATTTTTTCCGCATCAGATTCTTCGATTGCGAGCCATTCCAAATCGAAAAAAACGAGCAGCTGATTAATTTCAGAGCCAAGCTCGTTGGTCTGCTGAACCAGTTTCCCCAGAACGGGGTCTTCTGTATTCGTACTCCAGTTCAGGTAGGCGTATGAACCGATTTTTTGAGCCAGATCGTGGATTTCTTCATAATCTCTAAGCGCATCGCGAAGCTCAGAAGCTGATAAAGATGCAACCCGGCCCTTGTAGTCAGATGAAAATTGCTTCGATTTCTCTATTACAAGCTCCATATCGGAGCTGAGTTTTTTATCGTCCGGGGCGGAATATAGATCAGAAAGGTCCCACTTAATCTGCTCTGCACCTGTGTTCTTTGGCATAATATGCGTTTGTTCGCGATTGAAAATTTGGAAGTAAGAAAGTTAAGGAATGTACGCTTAAATGATGAATTTTACGAAGGTGCTGTTTAATTCAGTTTGTGATTACCAACCACTGAAAAAATCACACTTTCAGCATGCATGTTCCCTATTATTGATGTCGTTTTTAAGATTTATATTAATTATTTTATGGCTTTAATTTAATAAACGAAGCGCTTTTCACTACGTTTTCCGGTTACGGTTATTCACATTTCAGGCCGATCCGGAAGTACTTATTATTATTAACTCCACATCACAACAAGCCTTGAAGTCAATTGAATCATTATTCGGACCGAACGCAGCCTTAGTTGAGGAACTTTTAAAGCAGTATCAGGAAAATCCGGATTCAGTTCCTCCATATTGGAAAAATTATTTCGACGAAAACATCAATGAGCTTGAAGAAGGCATGGCCGCGGCTCCTTCGGCAACCGAGAGCCAGCCTGCTCCCGCGCCAGCCAAAGTAGAGGCTCCTAAAGAAGTAAAAAGGGAGACTCCGGCCCCCGAAAAGCCTGCTGCAAAAGAAAAACCGAAACCGGCTCCTGCTAAGAAAGCTGCTCCGTCAGATTCCGACGAGAAGGCCGGACCAAAAATTGAACCACTTCGCGGAGCTTCGGCTAAAATCGCGGAGAATATGGATCAGAGCCTCGAGATACCTACGGCTACCTCTCTTCGCGTAATTCCGGTTAAAATGCTTGTTGAAGACCGCAACATAATCAACAAGCAGCTTGTTGAGCGCGGTGATCCTAAAGCTACGTTTACTCACTTCATCGGTTGGGCAATAATTCAGGCGCTGAAGGAAGTACCGTCGATGAACGCCTATTATGATGTGGATGAAAACGGGAAACCGGTTAAAGTTTATCCTGAGGATGTGAACCTCGGAATTGCTATCGACCTTCCGGGTAAAGGCGGTTCACGTAATCTTGTAGTCGCAAATATTAAGGCTGTAGACAAGATGAACTTCAACGAGTTTCTGCACGCCTACTACGAGCTGATATCAAAGGCGCGGCAAGGGAAACTCGACATTCCCGATTTCCAGGGTACTACAATCAGTATCACCAATCCAGGAACTATAGGCACGGTTTCGTCACTACCCCGCCTAATGAAAGGTCAGGGCGCCATCATTGCGACCGGCGCCATGGATTATCCGGCTGAATTCCAGTCAATGTCGCCGGAACTTCTAAACCACCTTGGAATAAGCAAGGTGATGACGGTGACAAGCACGTACGATCACCGAATAATTCAGGGTGCGGAGTCCGGACAGTTTCTGTCGAAAATTCACAGCCTGCTTATCGGTGACGGTGATTTTTACGATACGATTTTCAGCGACCTCAATATCCCGTACGACCCGATCCCGTACGGACGCGACAATTATGCCGGCCTGATGGGTGGTAACGCCGATAACATCGCCGCTACAAAAAAAGCCGTTTCGGTGATGAAGCTCATCAATATGTATCGCACGCACGGGCATGTGCTGGCGAACATCAATCCGCTTAAGCACGGTCCGGGACATCACCCTGAGCTCGACTACGAATATCATGGCCTCACCATGTGGGACATGGACCGTGAGTTCTACTGCGGTGGTCTTGGCGGGCACGAAAAAGCTCCGCTACGCGATATTGTTAGCCTGCTTCGTGATACTTACTGTGGCAAAATTGGCGCTGAGTTTACCCATATCCAAAACTTGTCGGAGCGCCACTGGCTTTCCGACACCATGGAAGGTTCGCTGAACGCGCCAAACCTCGACAAGGATGATCGTCGCCTGATCCTGAAAAAGCTCAATCAGGCTTCCGCTTTCGAAGAGTTTCTTCACAAAAAGTACATTGGCCATAAGCGCTTCTCCCTCGAGGGTGCTGAGTCTGTAATCCCGACGATTAACCACATGCTTGAGCGCGCCGGAGATTTCGACGTTGAGGAAGTTGTATTCGGTATGGCCCACCGCGGCCGTCTGAACGTGCTTGTGAACATCATGGGCAAATCCTACAAACAGATTTTCTCTGAATTCGAAGGTAATATCGATCCGGATACCGCACAGGGTTCCGGCGACGTGAAATACCACTTAGGCACCCGGAGCACATTCGAAACGCGTTCCGGCAAGAAAATCAAGCTTGAGCTGATGCCAAACCCTTCGCACCTTGAGTCCGTTAATCCTGTAGTTGAAGGAGCCGTGCGCGCCAAGCAGGATTTGATTGGCGAAGATGGTATGAAGGAAGACAGCGGAAGCAAAGTCATTCCTCTTCTCATCCATGGCGATGCCGCTTTTGCCGGGCAGGGCGTGGTAGCAGAAACGCTAACCATGTCGCAGCTTGAAGGCTACAAAACAGGCGGGACCATCCACCTGATTATCAATAATCAAATTGGCTTTACAACTCTGCCGTCTGACGGCCGGTCTACACGTTACGCTTCGGATTTGGCCAAAATGATTCTTGCCCCGATTTTACACGTTAACGGCGATGATCCGGAG